>CANREZ010000019.1 GCA_947629745.1 uncultured Clostridia bacterium | reverse complement strand
ATTATGGTGGATGTATAGTGATAATATGAAGTAATATGTTACTATGGTTAATGATTATAAGGTACAATTATATAATATTAGAGGGCTTAAAGTTGGTACATAAGATTAGCACAATAGCCTGCTCAATCCCCTCAGTCTGCACATTCGTGCAGACAGCTCCCCCTACTACGGGGCGCCTTATAATGTTAAATAAATTACTCACTTAACTTATGGCGGCCTTTGAATAGATTAGATTGATGAATTGTGAATTATACATAAGCATTGTTTTAGAAATTATCAAGATCTTATAAGGTTAAAAAATGACACATATGATTTTCATCACATATGTCATACTATTCATTTATTATTCACTATAAACTAAGCGTTTCTATTGTCTGTATATTTCTCATCAATTACGTAGTTTAGATCAGGTAATGTAACAAAGGTGTATTTACTAAGGTCAATATTTGCATTCTTGATAGCATTAATAATATCAAATGAGTTAAATAGATGCACTAATCCGGCATTTAGCTTGCAATACTCTACATTAATCTTATCTATCTCAGATTCACATAATACCACAGTTGTCTCGGGGAGATTACCTTTTTCATATTCCCTCTTGACTTGGCCAACGATCTCCATGGCCTCTATCTTTATTTCTTTGAACCATTTAAGATAATTTTTCAGATAATCTATTTCGCTATACAATCTACTAAAAGTAACACCGCCTTTGTCATTTGCCCGATCTAGATATGTCTGATAGCACGCCTTGGCTAAAAGATTATGAATCTTTGCAACATCATTGTATGAATATTTTAAAAACCACTCCATACTCTTAGCATCTTTCATCGCTTTAATCGCCGCTTCTCGCATAATATTCTACCTCTCGATTTAATGATATCACACAAGAAAATAACTTTCAATATCTAAAAAAGAATTTGTGCAAATTGCACAAAAAGACCAGATAATATACCTGGTCCTACATCATATTACGGCGAATTTCTTTTATTGCGTTTTTCTCCAGCCTCGATACTTGGGCTTGAGATATTCCTATCTCGTCGCTTACCTCCATCTGAGTCTTGCCGATAAAATATCTGTACTTGATAATTTCCTTTTCCCTAGCAGAAAGTTTGCTTAGTGCGTCCTTTAGATTCAAATATTCTAGCCATTTCTCCTCTCCTGATTTGTTATCTGAGACTTGGTCGGCTAGATATATAGTATCCTCGCCATCACCGTGCACTGGTTCATATAGAGAGAGTGGGTCGGAGATCGCATCAAGTGCAATTGCTACACTCCTCACATCTACGTCCATGCGGCGTGCTATATCCTCAATCTTTGGCTCATATTCACACTCCCGCATAAGTTGTTCGCGGACTTTTAAAGCCTTGTATGCAATATCCCGCATACTTCGACTAACACGGATGCTATTATTATCCCTAAGGAATCTCTTTATCTCCCCTACTATCATGGGAACTGCATATGTGGAGAAACGCACATTTAGGCTAGTGTCAAAATTGTCAATAGCCTTCATGAGCCCAATGCATCCCACTTGGAAGATATCGTCCATAGCCTCACGTCTGCCAGAAAATTTCTGGCAAATGGATAGGACTAGCCTCATATTGGCGATAGCAAAAGTCTTCCTAGCCTCGCTGTCACCACTCTTTATCTTCTGCATCAACTCGGCCTGCTTCTCGCTGGATAATTTCGGCAATTCATTTGTATTGATGCCCGAGATAACTACTTTGCTACTCATTGGCACACCTCTTACACCTATAATTCCCGACAAATGGTAAATTATACTAAAAATTTTTTGTATTATTTTGTCGAAAATTATCCTGTGTGCCACAAATAGCATTCATGAGAAATAAAAAATAGCCCACGTGGAGCTATCTAATAACTTTCCCTCGCTAAAACTTCTATAAGTATATAAACTTATATAATAATATCTATATTTAACTTGCGACTACTAAATTTATCTAATAGCATGTCTAAGTATTTAATTTATCTATAGCAATTACAATCTATGGACAAGTTCCTTTTTTATGCGACTAGCAATTTTCTTCTCAAGGCGCGAGATATAACTCTGGGATATGCCAAGTGTATCTGCCACCTCTTTTTGGGTGCGTTCCACTGTGCCTGCTAGGCCAAATCTCATAAGGATGATATCTTTCTCACGCTTTGGAAGCTTGCCTAACACGTTCCACAATATCTTCTTCTCAAGAGTCGAAGCGAAGTCTCCTGCTGGGTCGCTGCCTTCGCTTGCTATCACGTCACCTAGTACTAATTCATTCCCCTCACTATCCACACTTAGTGGCTCATCGATGGAGACTTCTTGTTTCTGCTTTGCGGTCTTTCGCAGATACATGAGAATTTCATTTTCTATACACTTGCTAGCATATGTAGCAATCTTAATATTCTTGTCCGCCCTATAACTATTTATAGCCTTGATCAGCCCAATGCTGCCTATGGATATTAAGTCCTCCACATCGCACGAAGTATTCTCAAATTTTCTTGCGATATACACGACAAGCCTTAGGTTATGCTCAATTAATTTCTGGCGCGCTAAATCCCCAAATTCTCCTGACAACTGATTGATACACTCATTCTCATCCTCAACCGATAGTGCCTCAGGCAGGCTCTCTCCACTAGATAGATATAAATTTACTTTGCTTGTGATATCGAATATGTTGATAGCAAATAATTTCCCTACTCGCTTTAATATCTCTAATACTCTCATGAATCCCCTCCACTAATAAATTTTGGTGACAACAATAGGTCAAATTCTCCTGCAAAATTGTTACTAGCAATTGCTATATCCACATCTCGGTACGTGCGTCTATTATCCTTAGTGCCAAGGTCCACTTCATCCACCGGCACGACTAGATGTCTATGCGTGCTGCCCGTCGACTGTATTTCCTGATAAAAACTGCCGTTGATATCTCGGTCGAGTTTGAACATAACAAACTTTGCCATATCGACCTTGGGGAATAACTTGCAGAATGCACGTGGTGAGAGGAATATAAGTGCTTGTCCATCGGGAGTTGTGGCGAAATTGCCACTATCTATGTAACCTACGCAGTGAATACATTGTGTGCCATGCCTGATATCCACGTCGATATAATTGTCCTTCACTGACATTTTCTTGCTCAGCACTTGCACTAAGCACCTAAGTATCCACACGCTAAATAGGACTAGTAGTAGCACCATGCCCATTGGGATGGAAAAGTCGTTGAAAATTAACCCGCCACCACTAATTGGCACACCTATCATGGTGATAAATCCATAGCATAGTCCTCCCATCATCGCAGTGACGAATATGAATACAAATAATGCCTGGAGATACTTTTTTATCCTAAAAGA
This sequence comes from uncultured Clostridia bacterium, assembly GCA_947629745.1. Lineage (GTDB taxonomy): Bacteria > Bacillota > Clostridia > Christensenellales > UBA1242 > CALWPI01. The sequence continues at coordinate 7,202 of CANREZ010000019.1, read as the reverse complement.
CTTCGAGATAAATAGCACCATGATTATAGCAAGACCGACTTTTGAGATAATCTGGAATATGAGTGGGATATTTAATACAGGCACGATGAGGGAAATAATGGTGCCAAAAGTAGCACTAAAGAGTATCCTCCGCTTCTTTAGTTTGATGCCCATAAATAGTCCTGTGAGGTATAGGATGACACTATTTAACACCATGTTATCTATGATGGCATACTCGATATATACTTCCATACTCTAATTATATTTATAATATGCTTTTGTCCCATCCAATTTGGCGTGTAAAAAATGCCATATCCCGTAGACTTTTGGGATATTTTAGTACAAGATGAAATAGTTGTTACAAAAAAAAATGCAAGGCTATATGCCTTGCACAAAATATTATTTCAAATTATTTTTCATTTTCCTAATAAATGGAGGGATATCTGCGTCATCCACTTTCATCCTAGATGTGAATGCACTGGTCTCTTGTGGCTCAGGTTTCTCCTCAACCACTGGGGCTGGAGCAGCTTTCTCCTCTATCTCAGACTTCTTAGCATAGTCATTGAGAGACTGGGTCTGGAACTTCTGCGTCTTCACATTGCCTTCACTATCAAAATTCGATCCAATGAAACCGGTTGCAATGATGGTGACTTCCACTTCGTCTTGCAATTTCTCATCAACTCCACAGCCAAAGATAATCTCGCAATTCTCATCAACTGCTTCACGCACTAGCTCAGCTGCTTCATTCACTTCGTCAAGAGTTAGGTCAATGCCACCCTTCACATTCAAGATAAGTCCGGTTGCATCCTCAATAGTGGTCTCAAGTAATGGGCTAGTGATTGCTTGTTGCACAGCAGATACTGTACGTTTATCACCTTTTGCCCTACCTGTGCCCATATGAGCAAGGCCTTTATTTAGCATGACTTTCCTCACATCGGCGAAGTCTAGATTGATCATACTAGGCGTCACGATGAGGTCGGATATGCCAAGAATACCTTGTCTTAACACTTCATCTGCTATCCTAAAGCTCTCAAGCAGAGGCACACCTTTTGCCACTTCCATCAATTTCTCATTAGGAATGATAACAAGTGTATCTACATATTGCTTGAGTTCACGAATGCCGCGCTCAGCCTTTTGCATACGAGTAATTCCTTCGAATTTGAATGGCTTGGTCACGACACCGACTGTGAGAATGCCAAGTTCCTTTGCAATCTTTGCAATAACTGGGGCTGCACCTGTTCCCGTGCCACCACCCATGCCGGCTGTGATGAATACAAGGTCAGTATTCTCTAGCATCTTGGATATAGCATCACGGCTCTCCTCGGCTGCTTTCTTGCCAATCTCAGGGTCTGCACCTGCGCCCAGTCCACGAGTAAGTTTCACACCAATTTGTAGTGTCATATCGGCACGCGAAGATAAGAGTGTCTGCTTATCGGTATTCACCGCAATGAATTTCGCACTCTTTATATTGGCATCGACCATACGATTGACGGCGTTGTTACCACCACCACCTACACCAATTACTTTGATATTACATACTTGATTGTCACCCGTATATGCGTCTTCTATCATAATCTTACTCCTTTTATTTATTTTATAGATTTTTTAGTGCATAGTCAAGGATACTAAGCGCACTTGAAAAATATGGTTTTGCGAAATATGCTTGACTTGGCACTAACAATTTTAGCTTCTTATTAAACGATTTCTCGAATTGTTCTACTGCCCCAATCACTCCAACTAACGAGCCCGTGATAAACACTTTGGTGTCAGCAGTGTATTCTATATCGGAACTAGCTATACAACTAAGTGCTATGTCACTGATGCTATCTATCCTGCTAGAGATTATATTATTCACCTTGTCACAAGGGAAAGTCTGCACGCTATCCTCGACAAATGTGGAATATGTGTCCTTTGGCCTAGGCTTTAGAGACAAAACTGCTTTGTGCTGCAATTCCTTAGCCGAACTAATAGGTATATTCAACACTTTTGATAGGTCATTCGCCACAAACCCGTTGCCTGACATAAAGGTCTTTAGAGCAACAAGTCCGTATGATAGCATAGCGGATACTGATACACTGTACTCATCAATATCCAGTATCACTACCCCGCGCTCGCGGTCAGATTCATCAATTAGGCTCGTCCCAATTGCAAGTGGCGTTGGCACGAATCTAATATCGTTAATCCCTATATCATACAGTGCCTTGGATATAAGGTCTATAAATGAATTCTCAGCAAGGATGAATGATGCAAATAGTGATATCCTCGATGTCGTGCAACCTATTGGATCTATCACGCCATTTGAGCCCTCAAGATTGTAGGATATCTCATTGATGCTGATGATATCGTGCTCGTCTGAAAAATGCTTCTTGTTAGCATCACCAAGTAGGTCGTATAGATGCTTCTTCCTAACGCGAATTTGCTTTGGATACACGCGTTCTACTTGATCTATCACGCATGCACAAAATTCGCTAGGCACACCTACTACAATTGACCTTACTTTGCCCACAGCCTGCTCGATATTGGATATCTGCATCCCAATTACATCACGCAATGCATCTGGCTCTAGGAATTGGCCATTACAAAAACCTGCATAGTTTGTCTCACTATGCCCAGTGACGATCACTTCGTTCTTGAAATTTAGCACTCCGGATACTACACTAATACTACTTGAGCGTATGTCTAGTATGACGCACCCTTTCTTCCTCATAGCCTTACCTTTTCACAAAAAATGAATCTTTGTGGTATTAAATTATATAACTAACTAGGCAATCAAGTCAAATAAAACGGATAATATGGCGAAATTTGTAAAAATTGCCAAAAAAAAGTGCTCTACGCACTTTTTCTATTCCTCTACCATAATATCTCCACTGCTATCCATGCTGAGTCTGCACTCTGCCCCATGGGTGTCACTAGTTAAATATTCCTCGTATTTGCTAAGTACAGCAAGGGCGAATTTTTCGCTACCCTTGTACACATCATTTGCCATAATTATGTTGCCGCTAGAAAATGTCACTCGCATATCCAGTCTATCGAATTCCTGTGTGTAGTCGAATTCTACACTATCTATAATTCCTCGGAAATTCTCCACTTTGTAGCCAGACGTGAGGAACGCACGATATAGTGTATTTAACATATCGGATTCCTTAAACTCCACTACATTTCCTGGAGTAAAATTGCTAATAACTAGCTCACTACTAATATCTGCACGAACTAGTTTTGGGTCAAATTTAGTTAGATCACTTACTAGTTCTAATACTTTCATATTCTCATCTAGTATGCAGTAATCGGTCGTTGTAGCACCCGATAGTTCCATATAATATACCGGAACGCGCTCGGACATATGTATCACCACTTTTGATGGGAATTGCACCTCAATAGTATTCACCTCGATATATGGATAGGTGGATTCTATCGCCTCGATGTATTCATCTTTCTTTAGGTTAAACACGCTAGAGCCATGCTTTATCTTAGAGCTCTTTATGATATCTTCATTTGAGATAGATACAGTCTCAACCCTGCTAGTTAGGAAATTGCAATCAATGCTTTGCACAGTAAAGACAACACTACATAGTACAACTATTAGTGTGATGATCGCAAGCGTTATGAAGATAGCAATTAGTCTACGTGTTTTCATCTAAACAATTCTCTTGATATGTGCGCCTAGACGTGCTAAATCGTCCTCCATATGACTGTAGCCTCTATCGATATGATAGACATTTTCGATAGTAGTATATCCCTTTGCTCTCAGTGCTGCGATGACTAGGCTAGCCCCACCTCTCAGGTCTTGGGCCTGGACTTCTGCCCCATTTAGTTCCTTCACCCCTCGCACTATGGCCATCCGGTCAACTACCTTGATATCCGCACCCATCTTAGTCAGTTCACTTGTTATATTGAATCTATTCTCAAACAAATTTTCCTTGATAATCGTGGTGCCATCACTCACAGTCATTAGAGTCAACATCTGGCTTTGTAGGTCAGTAGGATATCCGGGATATGGTTGGGTCTCGATATGCGAAACAGCCTGGATATTCCCACTTGCTACTATGTGTATTTTATCACAATATGTGTCTATTTGACAACCAGATTGCCTTAGTTTTGAGATTAGTGCTACCAAATGATTAGCAGATGCCCCATTTAGTGTCACATCTCCCCCTGCCATAGCCGTTGCTATCATATATGTACCCGCGATAATCCTATCACGTATTGGTGTGTACTCCACACTATGCAGCTTATCTACTCCAGTGATGGTGATCACGCTAGTTCCAGCACCGCTCACCTTGCCACCCATGGCGTTGATGAAATTTTGCAAGTCCTCTATCTCAGGTTCTTTCGCACAATTATTGATAGTTGTCACACCATCTAACATCACACTTGCCATCATTATATTCTCGGTAGCGCCTACACTTGGCAAATCAAGATATATGTCGCCTGCGTGCATATTGCTTCCATCACAATATATGTATCCGTGTCTTTCAATTATCTTTACCCCAAGGCATCTAAGTCCCTTTAGGTGCAGATCTATTGGCCTGCTGCCTATATTGCACCCACCAGGATATGCTACTTTTGCGTGATGACACCTAGATAGTAGTGGCCCTAGCAAGAATATTGACGAGCGAATTTTCTTCGTGTACTCATCTGATGTGGCAAAATTCTTAATATCGCTCATGTCAAGGACTAGGTCATCGCCGTCCTCTATTATCTTTGCTCCAAGTCCCTCTAATATCTTTGTCATATAGATGATGTCGGAGAATTTCGCACAATCTATTATCTTTACAGTATCGCTGCACATGATGGACCCTGCAAGGATAGGCAAACACGCGTTCTTGGCCGTCGGGATATCTAGTGTGCCACGCAGTGGATACCCACCAACTATTTGAAATTTATCCATAAATTTTCCTCTTGTACATTACATTTTATGGATTTGAATGATGTTTTGTGAAAAGGTGGAATTTTGACACGGATTTTTGCTCATTTATTCGTTCCCTCTCCCCTGCTGAGATATTCACAAGGATTCCAATTGCTCCCATGAATACTGCAAGACTAGTGCCACCTGCACTGATGAATGGCAGTGGAATGCCGGTTGGAGGAATTGACCCCGTGACAACAGCTATATTTATTAGCGTCTGGATTGCTAGAATACTTGTGATGCCATAGGCTAGATACGAGCCTAGTCTATCCCGTGCGTTCATCGCGATCTTGATGCCAAAGAGAATTAGCAAGATGTATGCAAGTATTGTAAGTATCGCGCCAAATAGTCCTAGTTCCTCCCCAATTATGCTAAAGATAAAGTCACTCTCAGAGAATGGCAGGAACAAAAATTTTTGCCTACTATTGCCAAGACCTAGGCCAAATAATCCCCCTGCACCTAAAGCGTAGAGTGATTGGATCAATTGGAACCCCTCATCCTTTGGGCTAGCCCATGGGTCGATGAATGCCATAAGTCTCTGTAACCTATATGGCTCCATGATAATGAGTATTGGCACTAGGCAGACCGCAGGGATTGCTAGTTTCAAAAAGTCCTGCCACCTGATGCCACCAATTATTAACATGAATAACATGACACACCCAATGCATAGTGTCACCGATAGATTTGGCTCAAGTAGGACGAGGAGACATATTAACCCGCCACATATTACTACCGGGAGTATGCCATAGAATGTACGCATCTTCTCATAATTCTTTGACATATAGCAAGCAGCCCAGATGACGTATCCAAATTTTGCAATCTCGCTAGATTGGATGCTTATTGGTCCAATACCGATCCAGCGCCTTGCCCCGTAACTCTCAATGCTAAGGAATGGGACAAATACTAGGACTAGCATGAGTATGGATATCCCTAGCACCAAATATCTGTACCTCACATATTTGTGATAATCAAATAAGGATGTGAAGATAAATAGAATTACTCCAAGCGCTATGCCAAAGCATTGTTTCTTCACGAAATAATATTCGTCACCATAATTGATGCTCGCGCTATAGGAACTGGCACTATGTATCATAATTAGGCCAAACCCTATAAGGCCTAGGACCAAAATGATTAAGCCAAGATTCTTTATGTATCTATTCTTTGTCATATTTATTCACCAAAAAAGCAAAGTGTTCTCCACGCTTTTCATAGCTGTCATACTCATCAAAACTGGCACACGCAGGAGACAACAATACTACACTATTATATGACGCAACCCGACACGCATATGACGTACTTTGAGATAGTGTGGTAAAATACACTGATGGAATCTTTGGTCTATTGTGCCTGGCACATGATAGGATGTATTTCCCATCCCTGCCGAATGTAACAATATGCGCTACGTTATCCGGCAACTTCCTAAATAATTCTGTAAAGTCAAGCCCTTTGTTCACTCCTCCTAGCAAAAGGATTACTGGTCGGTCAATGTAACATTTTAGCGCATTTAATGTGGATGCGATACTAGTAGACTTACTATCGTCCACATAGGTGATGCCTCCATCCTCTCGCACCACTTCCATGCGATGTGGACTAATGCGGAAATTCTCAAGCGCACGGGCTATTGTGCTATCCTCTATTCCCATAATTTTAGATAGCTCCACAGCAGCAAGGAAATCCTCGTCAAACCCTAGCGGGAACGCACTGATATCCACCACCATCTTCCCCTCGTAGTATATCTTCCTGTCCCTTATATCACACACTCCACCTGGGCCAAATGAGTGAGATATTGGGCCATCACACAACTTAATATTACTATCCGAGATATTGTATATCACATGATCAACTGATGTCATATTCTTCATGATATTTAGTTTGCAGGCCACATAATTTGCCATGGTCTTATGACGGTCAAGGTGATTTGGTGAGATATTGAGAATCACGGCATATTTTGGGTGAAAATCCTCTATCGCCTCTAACTGGAACGAACTAGCCTCGACTACTAGATAGTCATAGTCCTGCCCAACGACGCTCGATATAGGGATGCCGATGTTGCCGACGGCTATATTCTTCATCCCCGCACAATTTAGTATCTGGGAAATGAGCCGCACACAAGTGGTCTTGCCATTTGTGCCGGTCACTGCGATCATGGGACAAGTGATGTAACGTGAGCCAAATTCTAACTCAGATATCACAGGCACGCCATGACTCTTTGCATATCTAATAATTGGAGTATTTAGGTCAATTGCAGGCGAGACTATGATTGTGTGATATTTTAGGATATTTTTTCGCTTCAGCCTCTTCTCATACACTCCCCCAG
>CANREZ010000018.1 GCA_947629745.1 uncultured Clostridia bacterium | reverse complement strand
TATAAAGCAATTCAGGAAAAAGAAAAGGCAAATAAAGAAAAGATTGCAAATGCTAAGGACAAGATAAATAAATTAGGCAACATATTAAATCTAGATGACGAGGAGAGGAATGATGACTAAGAAGGAATATCTAGCATATATCGACCGCGAATTTACTAAACTCCATATCTGGCTAAACAAAGAATATGCCAAGATGGGGAAATAAAATAAGAAAAGAAAAAAGCTCACTTTATAGGTGAGTCTTTTTTTAATTGTTATTGATAAATATTAAATAAAGATTAATGAAGATTAAAAGTTAACTTAATCTCAATATTAGATAATGGCACGAATTGTTATTCGTCGTCGTCATCCTCATCATCATCTTCGTCGTCAAAGTCGTCTTCATCGTCATCTTCGATATCATCGGTGTCGTAGTCATCGAAATTAAAGTCGAGGTCGTCATCAGCACTTGGGCTTTCCTCGCTAATGTCCTCTTCCTCTTCCTTGAAGTCCTCGTCGTCGTCAAGGTCTTTTGCAAACATTGAGTCTAGATTTGGATCGATATCGTCGTCATCATCCTCTGGCAAGTCTTCGTCTTCCTCAGAGCTATTGGATTTCTCCACAAAGTCTTTCCAATTCTCGTCCTCGTCATGATCATCTGCGTGCATCTCCATGCAGCTAGCACACATTGGCTCGCCGTCACTGATGTAATTGATATGGCACACTGGGCATATCTCCATATCGTCATCGAATTCGTCTTCGTCGTCGATCTCCAGGGCCCCGGCCTTCATAGATGCTTTGCACACTTCGCAATACTTATCCTTCTTTTGGATATAATTCAATTCGCATCTCGGGCATAATATGTATTCAACTTTCTTTGCCATAATTGCTCCTTTCGTGCAATTTTAAGCACATATACAATATTAGCATATTTTATCCAATTTATATGTACTTGTAAACTATTTTATCCAATTTGTTTTTGTGCAACTTGCACAAAATATATAGGCTTTCATGTTGTATTTACTAATATATGTACGCAATGCACTAGCATTATGTGAGGGAAAGTGAGTATCATAGGCCATAATTTAGCACTAAAAAAGACCTTGAGAAGTCCTCAGGTCTTAATATATAGGATAACTATTATATATCTATCTATATTAAAATTTTATTTCGCCGCACAGCACGTCGCAGTAGGAATAACTAGTCCGGTCCAATTCACATTTTGTGATAGGCACTATGGTAAATAGCGCGGGATACACTTGGTCCACTTGGGCAACTAGCCTTACAATCTTGTTTCTGCCGCGATTGATCTCAAAATTCACACTCTGGCCTTTTAGATTAGTTATTGCTCTCCTCACTTCGGCGATAGAAGAAAAAGTATTATACATATCTACCTCTATAAAATATTCCTACTTTATCTTATCCAAAAATTGTAAATTTTATGCAAAGGAAAAATTTTGCCCTCCAAAATATTTTGAATTTCTGTCATAAAGATAATTTTCGCTTCGTATATATAAATTGTAAATGTTATTGGAGGAGCGAAGATGGCAAATCAACCAAATTTCACAAAAGTTACGACTACGAAGGTGAGTGACATTGCGGTACTTAGTCACGAGGTGGAGTGCAATATTGATAGCAGTGTTGCAGTCACCAAGATTATCTCATGTGCAGCAAATGCGGGTATAGTGGATGCAACAGGCGGAAGTGGTGTGGCATACACCGGTTTCGTCAATTTCCAAGTAATCTACGAGGGTGAGGATGGACAAATATATAGCACCGACACCACAGTGGATTTCAAGGACACATATGCGACCGACCAAAATTTCACCCCTATTGTCACGGCAAAAGTAGTCGACCTCCAAGCAAGCCTCTCAAAATCTGCGAGTGTAGTAGCAAGCATTGAGGTGACAATTCGCGCTCTTGATACAGTGGAGACTGATGCTCTAGTGGACTATGACGGAGCGAATGAACAACGCGAGAGTATCACAACCTGTGCGTTCGTTGGAATGTTAAAGGACAATGTCCCGCAGAATATAGATATAGAGATAAAGGATGATGTGACAAAAATATTGTCAGTCACACCTACTATATTTATAGACCAAGTCGTGGCTAAAGCCGGCTATGCACATATTAGCGGTGGAGTGTACACCAATATTTGCTATATGGGTGCAGATAATCTCTATACTTATAGCTCCACATCCGATCTAGACTTTGAGGTGGCAGGAGATATAATTACTGATAGCAGCAAGGTCCTTGCATACGCATTCCCAGATATGGCTGGGATGAGTGTGAATACCACCGTTGAGGACGGCAGGGCACACGTGTCTGTCGCACTACCTATTAACTTTGTAGGATATGTATTCGATACTTCCTGTGTAGAGGTAGTAACTGACTTGTACAGTTACACCAATGAGTTACTAGTTAGCTCCACTAGTCTTGAATCCACTTGTCTATGTGAGGAAATATCCTCCAGTGAGCGCATAGATGGCAGCATCACAATAGGTGAGGATATGCCAGAAGTGGATGATGTGATAGGGGTCACAGCATCTCACAGTGTGGTCACAAATACTAGAGCCGAGGGCAATGATTGGCTAGTCGAGGGTATCGCCACTGTGACTGTTGCCTACAAGACAAATGCGACGCAGATGACAAATAGCGTGTCGGTCGATGTGCCATTCTCAATTCCTGTGAGAGTTAGCGATGAATTGGGGCAAAATGCTATAGTAAATGTATCCCTAGTAGATTTATCTGCAAAAGGCAAACGCGGCAGGGAGATCGAGGTATTTGGCAAACTAAATATCCACCTAAATAATCTAAAGGAAAATATAGGGGTTGTGATATCCGAAGTGCAAGTAGGTGAGCCATGGCCTGAGCCAAAGTATATCATGTCGGTATATTTCGTAAAAGACGGCGAGACTATGTGGGACCTTGCAAAACGCCTCAATATGCCAGAAGACGAATTGCTAAGACTCAATCCTGACATCACTCTTCCGATAAAAGCCGGTGATAAATTCTTCGTTTATCGCAAAAGATAAGGAAAATACTAAAAAATTAGTCCAGTGAAAAATTTTGCTGGACTTTTTTCTTTTGCATTTTTTAAAAATAAATATTACTCAATATTTTTGACAAAATATGTAATAGTAGTCTATAATTAAAATAAGCCATCGTAGGCACAAAAGTTAATATGGAGATCCGCAATGGAGATAAAAACTGATAGCGAGTATATTTCCAATATTTTCGCTATGAATAATCCAAAGAAAGATCGACTTGCTGTATTTGATCCAAAAGGTATAGCAAGACTTTTTGTGCACTCTATTCTTGGCAAGGACAAGGTGGAGAAAGTCTACTACGACACACCTGACCTATTCTTTGCTAATCGTGGAGTGGATATCTACACCGTGACTAGCAAGGTAAAGAAGATGAGCTCACTGCATATTAAGCTCAGCAGTAACGCCACAAGGTATATGTTCCTATCGGATATGCCGACTTATTCTAGATTGGATATCCCGATGAATGCTAATATCAAGAAGTATGGCGACTTCATCGTCTCTAGCCTCTATAAGATATTCCCAAATGGTCTAGGGGTGAACCCAGCTGACCTTGTGCTACAACTAAGGCCAAGAGTGGATGTGATAAAAGATCGCGAGTTATTCAGATTCTTCAATAACGATGGGCTAAAGGTGATACTCTCCTTTGACAAAGTAACATATATTAATCACTTTACTAGGATTAAAGACAAAGTGGAGCAGTTTGAGATAGCGCTCCAGTCCGCTAGATTCATTGAGGATTATGACTCATTCGTTCACAGGATGTCCATGCAGGTGACCAACCTCATCCCGCGCGATCCATCAGACCTAGTCAATGCTCTCATGTTAACTAATTTTAAGAAAAATAAATAGAGAATTGGTTTTCCCAACTCTCTATTTTTTTACAGTTACAAACTGTTAGTAACTAAATGCTTATAGAATTATAAATGTTAGTACTGAATGCTTATACAGGCTTTATGTTAATAACTAAATATCTATAATGCTAGATACTGACTATATGCTATCCGAAACTAAAATTTGGAAATAATCAAACGCTATAGATATATTCTATTTCGTGCAGACGTTGATCATCACATAACCTTGTGGCATGGAGCAGAGTGGACAGATTGCCCATGCGGCTTTTTGCACAGCCTCGTGACCGCAATTGCTGCACTTCCATTTTAGTGCAGTTGGGGACTTGTAGAGGGAGTTCTTCTTCACCTTGGTGTAGAGCTCGACTAGTTGTTTGTTGTGTTCCACCTCGACTCGTGCTATGTTGTCCACGAGGTCAGCTATATCTAGGAATCCTTCGTCCCTTGCCACAGCGGCGAAGCTAGGATAAATGGCTTTTCCCTCACTCTCCTCCACATCGATGGAGTGCTTGATATTTTCAGCAAGCGTGCCACATAGGAATGGATATCCTGCCTCGATATTCACATTGCTAATTTTCTTTGTGGCGTGTGATGTGATGGCGTCATACACTGCCTGTGCGTGAGCCATTTCGTTCTTGGCAAGGGTCTTTAGCATGGACTGGATGTAGGCCTGACCCTCCTCCATGGCTTTCTTTGCAATAAATTGATACCTTGCGCCATCCTGGCATTCGCCAGCGAATATGCGGGCGAGGTTGATCAGTGTCTCACTTTCTTCGAATTTTACTTTTTCTTTACTCATAATTTCTCCTTACGTTATATACTTAGTATTGACTATTTAATGGATTTTATAATTGTAAAATTTGGGTAAAAATTTAAAATTTGAATAATAATAAGGAAAAAACTATACATAATAATATATATAGATAAAATATTTCAAAATCTCTTGCAAAAAGATAACATTTCATATATAATATTGTTGTAATTAAAAAGATGGCACTTTGAGGCCATTTTTTATTGCAGAATATGATTGACAGCAGATATAGGATATGTTATCATAATTGCGCAAAGAATAATAGGTTTATCCAGTATTTGCGAAATCAAAAAGTGAGGGAAACATGAGAGACCAGGTCACACTAGCATGCACAGAGTGTAATAATAGGAATTATCACACACAGAAGAATAAGAAGAATAATCCTGAGAGATTAGAGTTTAAGAAATTCTGCCCATTCTGTAAGAAGACTACCGTTCACAAAGAGACGAAATAGAGGTTAGTTTTATGGCAAAGAAGAAGGTAGAAGTAGTAGAGACTGAGGAAGTAGAGGCGGATGCTCCAAAGGACGCACGTCGCGCTGCTCTAGAGGAACGCCGTGCGAAGAAGGCAAAGGCTGCAGAATCCAAGGCAAAGGCAAAGAAATCATCTGAGCCAAAACGTGGACTCATGCAGAAGGCAAAGGAAGTAACCGGTGAGTTAAAGAAAGTCACTTGGCCGACATTCGGACAAGTGGTCAAGACCACAGGTATTGTCATTGCCGTTGTGCTAATTTGCGCACTTGTGCTCCTTGGCATTGAGAGATTATTATCATTAGGGTACCAAGGATTATCTTGGATGATGAATGGAGGTAGATAATGAAGGAACTATCTAAGGAAGAACTCAATTCATCTAGGCCTATTGACGCCGAGCCACATTGGTATGTGCTGCATACCTATATGGGATATGAGAATATAGCAAAGGAAAATCTCGAAGTTGTGCGCGAGAAGTACAATCTCCAGGATAGGATCTTTGATATAGTCATCCCTATGGAAGATGTAGTTGAGGAGAAGAAAGATGGAAAGCGTGAGATCGTCTCCCGCAAGTTGACACCGACATATATTATGGTGAAGATGAAGTATGGTGACGATATCTGGCACGCTGTGACTAAATATACTCGTGGAGTTACAGGATTCGCTGGCCCTGCCGGACACCCTGTGCCTATGACCGATGAGGAGATTAGGCAATTCCACTTGGAGCGCCCAGCTGTTGTCGATACCAATATCGTAGCGGGTGACACAGTAGAGATACTGGATGGCGCACTTGGAGGATTCTCCGGCACAGTCACGAGCGTTGACACTGAGACACAAAAAGTCAAGGTCACAGTGGAGATGTTTGGACGCGAGACCCCAGTGGAGGTCACATTCGATCAGATCAGGAAGATCGGAGGATAAATTATTTTTGGTGACACAGTACTATGTACTATGATCATATATGTGGGAGAAGTGTAAATATTTTCATGCACTTTGCTAAAACCACAACTGTCAAATATTTTGACAAGGAGGAAAAATGGCTCAAGCAACAAACAAAAAGGTAACCGCAGTTGTAAAAATTCAGTTGCCAGCAGGTCAAGCAAAGCCGGGTCAACAGATAGGTTCGGCACTAGGATCACGTGGTGTGAATTCCGCACAATTTATCAAGGAATTCAATGACCGTACTGCAAAGGACGCGGGCATGATTGTCCCAGTCATCATCACAGTTTATGCTGACAAGACGTATACTTTTGTTACGAAGACACCACCTGCAACATACCTAATTAAGAAGGCATGCGGAATAGAGAAAGGCAGTGGCAATACTATCAAAAACAAAGTCGCTAAGATTACCGAGGCACAGGTCGAAGAAATCGCAAAGATGAAGATGGCTGACCTAAATGCTACCGACTTAGAAGCAGCAAAGAAGATCATAAAAGGTTCTTGCCGTAGCATTGGTGTCGAAGTAGTAGACTAAGTGGGAGAATAAAAATTTGTTATTTATTCGTCTATACCACAAAGGAGATAATTTTTAATGAAGAGAGGAAAGAGATATCAGAATGCTGAGAAGCTAGTGGAAAACAAAGCTTACTCAGTGGAAGAAGCACTCGAACTTGTTACCAAGACTGCTAGTGCAAAATTTGATGAGACTATCGAATTACACACAAGGCTTGGCGTCGATGGCAGACAAGCTGACCAACAAGTCCGTGGAGTGGTCGTGCTACCTAATGGCACGGGAAAGAGTGTAAAAGTATTAGTATTTGCACGCGGAGACAACGCAACAATTGCTGAGAAAGCAGGTGCAGATTATGTCGGAGCAGAGGAGTTAGTCACTAAGATTCAAGGTGGCTGGACAGATTTTGACGTCTGTATCACCACTCCAGACATGATGCCTGTGATCGGTAGGATTGCAAAGATATTAGGACCAAAAGGCCTTATGCCAAATCCAAAGAGCGGAACTGTGACCACCGACGTGGCACGTGCAATCCGTGATGTAAAAGCTGGTAAAGTGGAGTATCGTCTAGACAAGACCAATAATATCCACTGCATGATCGGCAAAGCATCATTTGGTGCTAAGAAATTAGCTGAGAACTTCAATACACTCATGTCAGCTATTGTGAAGGCAAAGCCTGCAAGTGCAAAAGGTACTTATATCAAGTCCGTTACCATTTCATCCACAATGGGACCAGGTATCAAAGTAGAGTACAATATATAATAAGTAAAAAAAGTCCTAGTGAACCTAGGACTTTTTTATGCATAAAAATAGGGGAAAGAGTCTATCTATCCCTATTTTGCTTATCTTTGCAGCAATTACAATTTTTGTCACCATTATCAGTACTCTTGTCATGATGTATGGCATTTTTGTCATCAACTATGTGACTATTGTGGTCACGCGCGATGTCCTTGCCATGCTCAGTTGCCACTTGCCTGTCGGTTTTAGGTTTGGATTTTTCTGGTGCGTCCTTTTTCTTCTTCCAAAACATTAGGGATTTAAAAGAGAAATTGCGTATCACGTGGCCTTTGTAGCGAATTGCAAGATAAGTGGTATAACCCATAGCGATGCCGACTAAGATGTAGACTAGGCGGGAGAATATATTAGCCTGTGAGCCAAATAATCCTGCCACGAAGTCAAATTGCAGTAACCCTATAGATAACCAGTTTAGTCCACCAATAAAGACGATAATATAAGATATCATTGATAGCATAGTATAAGCCTCCTAGTTTTTGTATTAGTGTGTGTGTATTTAGGATTTTTATACTAAAAGATGTAAACATCTTGTTTGTGGAATTATGTTAAAAATATATAGTTGGTGGGAATATAGTTGGTACATAAGATGAGAATGTAAGCCTGCTCAATGTGGCACGCCACTTTCCTTGGGAAATGATAAAGAATACTGATATAATTTTAGGGGAGAGTGTGAAGTTGGTAGCAAGGTAGGAAATAGAGCCCGCTCAATCCCCTCAGGCGTCTATTCAGACGCCAGCTCCCCCCTACTACGGGGCGCCTTATATGGAAGAAAAAAATTAATTAACTTGTGGGCGCCACTATGAGGATAAGATACTTTGTCCATTTAAACAATGTAAACTTTATTTGCTCAAGAGAATATTGACATTATTATTCAAACAATTCTATGACGAGGCGGTCGTAGGGGAAGGTATCCATAAATTCGGTGGGCAAAAATTTTGCCATATGGTAGTTGCGCAGTTGTTTGTAATGCTTCTCTAGCACAATTGGCACGGTGATATTCAACGTCTCGCAGATCTCGGTGAGATAGTCAAAGAGTTTCTCTGGATCGTACTGCCCGGGGATTTTGTATACAGTATTGCCCTTTACTTTGCCATCCAGTATTAGTCTTGCCCAAAATTTCATACTCGCACTCCTTCAATTTATAATAACAAAAATAAAAATATTCTACAAGTAATTGACAATATTTCATAATTATATTAAAATACCATAACAATGTGACAGAGGTTTGCGGCATACGCCGTATTTTTTAATTGTTCATTGCAGTGATAAATTTTTACTTACTCACATATAATGTGTAGAAGTAACAGGAGAAATTATATGGATGACTCAGGAATCGAATACTTAACAAAGGAAGGCTATGCTGAACTCGAAGCTCGCCTAAAATATCTAAAGAGCGAGGGAATACTCGAAGTCGCAAAGAAAATTGAGGCAGCCCGCGCATTCGGAGATATTAGCGAGAATAGCGAATATGACGCCGCTAGGGAAGAGGAAGCACAGTTGCATGAGGAGATCAATAAGATCGAATTGCAACTAAGGAATGCGAAGATTATCAAGAAATCTCGCGGAGACACTATTACTGTAGGCAGCACAGTCGATGTGAAATTTAGTAACGGAGATGTGGAGACTTATAAGATCACAGGATCTTTTGAGAGTGACCCAACAAAGAACTTAATCTCCAACGAAAGCCCAATGGGTGTGGCTCTACTTGGTCACAAAGAGGGAGATGTCGTGACCGTCGCAGCAGGAGTTACATACAAACTCACAATTGTAGACGTGAAATAATAGAAAAATCATGCACATGGATATATTTCATGTGCATTTTTTAACTACACTAAGCAAAATATTTGTCGAATCGGCGATATTATTGTAAAATGTTTTTAGGTGGATTATTATGGATGATGGAAAGAAATTGAAATTGAATACAAAGAGAACGATATATTTTGGTTTTTCGTTCTTTACGATACTGATGTTGTGGCAGGTTTACAATTTTTACTGTCCGCTGATACTGGAGGAAATGTTCCGTGCGACGTTTGGCGCGGAGAGAACATATTCCTACATAGTGGGCGTGGTCATGGCATTAGACAATATTCTTGCATTGTTCATGCTGCCACTATTTGGCAATTTGTCGGATAAGACACACACCCGCCTTGGCAAGCGTATGCCATACATCATATTTGGCACGCTCGTTGCTATCGCGCTATTTCCATTTATCTCACTGTGTTTCGTGTGGAATAGTCTAGTTGGCGTATGCATTATGATGGGTCTCATACTCATCGCTATGAATATTTACCGTGCGCCATCAGTTGCTCTCATGCCGGATGTCACGCCAAAGCCATTGCGCGCTAAGGCAAATGCTATAATCAATTTCGTAGGATACCTAGGAGCAATCCTTGGCACAGTCCTCACTATGATATTCAATAAAACAACTATTGACCCCGTAACGGGCAGTAGCCTGCTAGTGAGGAATATAACTATATGGCCATTCGTTATCACTAGCGTATTCATGTTAGTGGCACTAATTGTGTTAGTGCTAAAAGTGCGTGAGAATAAGATACTAGAGGAAACACGCGAAGAGATGGCAATCGGTGAGACAATGTCGGAGACTAACGAAGTTGTATCTGAGGACAAGCCACTAAGCCGTGCGGACAAGCGAAATCTTTGGTTACTAATAATCTCCGTGTTCCTATGGTACTTCTCCTTTAACGCAGTGGAGACATTTGGCTCGACTTATGCAAAAGAAATTTTACATACCGATCGCTGGGGATTAGTCACAACCATCCTTGCAGCATCGTCACTGATCACGTTCCTGCCATGCACGAAGTTGGTCGCAAAAGTTGGTAGGAAAAATTGTATCATAATTGGACTATCACTCCTGCTCGCGCCAATACTTGCTTGCTTCTGGCTGACAAATATTTATGCTATTGCAGCAATGTTTTTCATCGCAGGTGCAGGTTGGGCAATGGTCAATGTCTGCTCCTATCCAATGGTGGTGGAGATGTCGAATAACACAAATATCGGCAAATTCACCGGCTACTACTATTCAGCAAGTCAGATAGCACAATCTATCACCCCAATCGCAGTGGGCTTCATCCTCACATGGATTGGCTACAAAGCATTCTTCCCATATGCATTCACATTTATGGCACTCGCTCTTCTCACATTCGTATTCATTCGCGTGAAGAAACCGGCAAAAACTGCAGATTCTGTCACTATCGAGGTTAGCCAAGATATAACTATTGAGGGCGAGACAAAGGACACTGCTTCATCTGAGCACGTCGATGTGCCACAAAGTTTTGATGATAAGAAAGTGAGTGTGAATAACAAACCATCCACAAAGCCACAAGGAAATAATGTGGTAAATAAAGCACCTGCAAAGTCACAATCTAGTGTTAAATCTAATAAAAAATCCCCAACTGCTAAAGGCACTAAGCAAGGAACTAAAAACACTAGAAATAAACAAACAGGTGCTAAAAAGTCAGGAAATAGCACTAAGAAATCTACCACTAAAAACATAGATAATAAAAAGTAAAAAATATTGAATAAGTTAAAAGGCTCTCAAATGAGGGCCTTTTTTGTGTGGCACGCCACTTTCCTTGATTAGAATAGAGTGTAGTTATTGAATTATTTAGTGGGAATTTAGTTGGAATTAAGGTGGGTAAAAGTGTCTGCTCAATCCCCTCAAGCGGAAGTTTCCGCCAGCTCCCCCTACTACGGGGCGCCTAAAAAAATATATGTAAATTAATTATAAAAAAATTAAATAACAAAATTAATTCCTTTGCATTATATTTAGAATGGTTTTAATAATTTTATTAATTAGGTCTTTTGACCTAATTATTCTTTTTAATCATCCTCATAAGGCGCCCCGTAGTAGGGGGAGCTGATTGCGTATGCAATCTGAGGGGATTGAGCGTGCTACTACGCCTATCTCACATACCAACTTTTACCTCTCTAATATTTCACTCACATTATACTTCTACACTCTTTTACCCC
>CANREZ010000017.1 GCA_947629745.1 uncultured Clostridia bacterium | reverse complement strand
GAAAAAGTAAGATTGAGGACTACAAGATACCATTTTGTGCCGTAGCTTGCGACCTTGTCACAGGATCGGAAGTAGCAATAGATAGTGGAGATGGAGTGCGTGCAATACGCGCTAGCATGAGCGTGCCGGGGATATTCACGCCAGTGGAATACGACAATATGATGTTAGTGGATGGGGGACTAGCTAATAATCTGCCAATTAGCGTGGAGCAAAAATATGGCTGTGATATAATCATCGCAGTCGATGCATTCAATAATTACGAGATGGGACGCGCAAAAAACGTCTTTGATGTAATCACCTGGAGTATGCTCCTTGGCACATACAATACTTCTAGGATGAAAAATAAATCCCTCCCAGATAATGTAATAGTGGTGAACCCAAAAATGGTTTTTAAAGAACAATTTACATTCAAACGCTCAAATACTGAGCGTGCCATTAGACAGGGCAGACTAGCAATGAAGAGTGCTATGCCAAAGATACTAGATATGATAAAGCATTTTGAAGAAAACAATAAGTGAATTATCTAAATATAGATATAAGCTACATTAATTAAATAATAAATATTAAACAATGAGACAAATATCAACTAAGAATTAAAGTAATTGATAATTCAATTAATATTTGATTCATTATCTAATATTAAATGATGATTAAACTCATAATATTTAATATTTAATGGTTAGCTGATGATCAAATGCTAATTTATGTGTGCAATGTGAACTCTTAATACAAATAAAAATATCTAACATAGCGTTAGATATTTTTTAGTCAAATATAGTGGGAATGTATAGATCAGGATTGGTATTTCTAGTAACTTTGTGCTTATCCAGCAATCTATAATATATGCTATTTGCCCGGTCTTCAATTGTAGTGAAGTTAACAAATTTTGCGTACCTATCCGCATCACTTTTCCTCATCACAAGTGGGGCATGAGATAGCCTTGATATTAGTGGCTTATCCTTCCTCATAGCAAGCACTTTAATATAAGGTACCTCTATACTTTCTGTCATTATATTAGGTATTTGTGGAATATTGAGCATATTATTTGTCAAAAATCTGGATATTCTAGCTTTTGTGAATACTTTGGTATCCAGTGTATCAGCTAGGTCTTTAGCATTATTTAGTGGGGCAGTTTTAGCCAAGATATATGATACAAGGTCGCCTGTTGCGGTACTAATATTTAGCATTGAATCCCTATCTTTTAACTTCACGCAATCGAGCATTAGATCGTTAAATCTATCACCATCCACTTTGCCATATTTTGAGATAAATTCACATAAGTACTTATACCCGTATTTTGGCATCACTACTTTTAGTCTAGATAGATCTTCATTGTTCTTGACATATTTTCGGATTGCGCTGGATGAGAGGTTATCGAGCGTCTGTGAGTGATAATCACTATCTCGCGTAACTATAATAGGTTCAATATTTGTCTCGCGTAGGGCATTTAGATATTCTAATGCAAGGATGTTATTTGGCTTTGCCATAGCTCGCCTTAGATAATCTTTGCTAAATTTGCTATTCTTATCTAGCGTATTTATCAGCGCTTCGCAGAGGGCTTTTGGATATGGTAGGCCTTCTTTTGTGTTCCTTACTATTTCACGGTGGAGTTTTGAATTATGTTCATTTGAGACAATCTTGGATAACTCAAGAATATTTTTTGGCTCATCTTCGCAGCCAAATGATAGGTAGTCGACACCTAGCATACTTGCAATTTTTACTCCTGCGCGAGCAAATATGTTTGCGCTCGATAGGCTGTAAACGGTTGGAATCTGCACGACCATATCGAGGCCCGAGGAGATTGCAATTTCGGCCCTTGTGTATTTATCCATAATGCATGGAGTGCCGCGCTCGGAGAAATTGCCACTCATGATGCCAATGATTTTGTCGATTCCGTATTTTTCCTTTAGTTCCCTAATCTGATGGATATGGCCATTATGCATAGGGTTGTATTCACAGATAATTGCACAAATTTTCATATTTATAGCGTTTTCCTTTACAAAAAAAATTGAATAATGTACTATAAAATAGTATAGATTAGGAGAGGAAAAATGTCATACAAATTTTCAAGGTTTGAGAAAAATATTTTGAAACATTCTAAATCTATATCATCTACTATTGTTTTGCCCGAGGGAGCATACGACAAACGCGTGTATGACGCAGCGATGTATCTTGCAAAGCATAGGATAGCACACATTATCATTTTATCTAGGGATAAACTAAATGTGCCATCATATGGCGGGTATTTGTCCGCTCATGTAATGGATGAGGGAAGCACCAAACAGTTCTCGGAGAGATTATTCGAGAAGAGGAAAGATCGTGGTCTATCACTAGATGAAGCAAGGGAACTTGTGGGGCAGCCTATGTACTATGCAGCAATGATGCTAGATAGTGGACTTTGTGACGGCGTAGTGTGCGGGGCACAGACGACGAGTCAAGATACATTCCGCGCAGCACTACAAGTAATTGGCTCAGATGGGCTAGTGTCCAGTTTCATGCTAATGGAGTGCAAGGACGAGCCAATGATATTCGCTGATTGTGCGTTCCTAGTAGATCCAACGGCTGAGCAATTATCTAGCATTGCGATAAGCTCGGTAGATAGCTATAGACGCTTAATATCTGGTGTGCCAAGGCTAGCGCTGCTTAGTTACTCCACTAAGGGCAGTGGCGCAGGTGAGTCAGTGGACAAAGTGCGACAAGCAAGGGAAATACTCGACAAGTCAGCTGTGGACTTCATCTATGATGGAGAGTATCAGATGGATAGTGCAGTGTCGCCCGTTGTTGCCGCAACTAAGGCAAAAACTGGCAATATCCAGGGTGATGCCAATATCCTAATATTCCCGAATCTTGATGCGGGAAACATTGGCTACAAGGCGGTATCACATTTTGGCGATTGTCGAGCACTAGGGCCTATCTGTCAAGGATTTAGGAAACCTGTCAATGACCTAAGCAGGGGCGCAAGTGTAGAAGAAATAATTTTGGTCGTAGCAATAACTTCGCTACAAACACATAAGGAGAAGAATTTATGAAAATATTTGTTATTAACGCAGGGAGCAGTTCCCTAAAATTCCAATTGATTGACCCAAAGAGCAAGAAAGTTTATGCTAAGGGAAATGCTGAGAGGATCGCCGATCGTGGCAGTTTCATCAAATACAAAGCAAATGGCAAGGAACTAAAGATCGACCGAGATCTACCTGATCACAAGGCAGCACTTGACATTATCTTTGACACATTAACTGGTAAGGAAGCGGGAGTGATCAAGGACATATCCGAGATCGGCGCATTTGGTCATAGAGTGGTCAATGTGGGTGAGAACTACTTCGACTCAGTGATTGTCACAAAGAAAGTGTTAAATGATTTCAAGAAAAATGTAGATTTTAGCCCACTACACGTCCCAGGTGCAATCTCGGGAATGGAAGCATGTATGGCTCTTGCTCCAAAAGTGCCTAATGTGGCAGTCTTTGATATAGGTTTCCACAAGACTTTGCCAGAGTATGCATATAGATATGCTATTCCAAAGAAAGATTATACCGAACTAAAGATTAGAAGATATGGTGCACATGGCACTAGCCACAAATATGTCTCTCGTGAATGTGCGAAACTCATGGGCAAGCCTCTTAGCAAACTAAAGATCATCACTTGTCACTTAGGCAGTGGTGGCAGTGTGACAGCTGTAAAATATGGCAAGAGCGTGGACACATCCATGGGCTTTACACCACTTGAGGGTATCATGATGGGTACTAGGAGTGGAGATATTGACCCAGCAGTAGTGAGCTTCCTATGTAACAAACGTCATATGACAGTGGACCAAGTGATAAATAGGTTCAATAAAGAAAGTGGACTGCTTGGCGTGTCAACTGTGGGATCCGATATGAGAGATATCCTTGCAAATATTGACAAACCTGATGTCAGGCTAGCGCTAGATATGTACAATTATAAGGTAAAGAAATATATCGGTGCATACGCTGCTGTCATGGGAGGACTGGATGCAATAGTCTTTACAGCCGGAATAGGTGAGTACACTCCAGAGGTGCGTGAAGGTGCGCTAGAGGGACTAGAATTCCTAGGAATCAAACTGGACAAGCGTGCAAATCTAAATGCTCCACGCGGCAAAATTGTGCGTATTAGCAAGAAGGATAGCAAAGTTGCAGTATTCATCATCCCAACCGATGAGGAATTAGTGATTGCAGAAGAAACAGAGAAACTTGTCAAATAGTGTACAAATTATAATTGACAATTGATATTTTATACATTATAATAATAGAGCGAAAATGAGTTGTCCAGAGTATTTTGGACACTAGAAATTTATAGGAGGTGCGTTTATGGCAGTACCAAAGGGGAAAGTTAGCAAGGCTAGGAGAAATTCGAGGAAAGCAAATTGGAAGATTTCTACACCTTCTATCATCGAATGTCCACATTGCCACGAATATATCAAACCACATTCAGTATGTCCTAGTTGCGGATACTATGATGGTGTGAAGCGTATTGATGTGGAAAAGAAAGAAAAGAAAGCATCTAACAACTAATTTTAAGACCTGTTTATACAGGTCTTTTTTATGCGCACTTAATCAAAATGTTTTACATAAATAATGTTTATTGATAAAATATAGATGGGTGAGATTATGAAAATAGTAATTGATAGTTTCGGCGGAGATCACGGAGTAGGTGAGATTGCTCGCGCCATTGTAAAAGTCCTTGAAACTCACAAGGATATAGAATTAATTGTGACAGGCAACAAAAATAGCTTGGAGCAGGAATTAGCCGCTCTAAATTTTAGCAGCGATAGGCTCACTATCATCCACACAACTGAGTATGTGACAAACGACGATTCGCCAGTGACCGCTATTCGAGAGAAGAAAGATAGCTCACTAGTCCGTGCATTTGATATCCTAAAGGAAAATGACGATGTGAAGGGATTGCTGTCACTTGGCAGCACAGGGGCCGTCCTTAGTGGTGGATTCATGAAGATAGGCAGGATTCGTGGGATATCTCGTCCAGCGCTATGTCCAGCACTGCCTACTATTACTGGCGGGAATGTGTATATCATGGACTGTGGTGCAAACATGGATTGCAAGCCTGAGAACTTGTGCGACTTTGCCGTTATGGGCAAGGCATATTTAGAGAACGTAATCGGTATCAAGAATCCTAGAATCGCTCTACTTAGCGTTGGAACAGAGCCACATAAGGGCAATGTTTTAGTGCATGATGTGTATGGCTCACTTGAGGGCATGGACATCAATTTCGTTGGCAATATGGAGGCACGTGACTTGCTCTCTGGCAAGTACGACTTAGTAGTTTGTGATGGTTTTAGTGGTAATGTGTTACTAAAGAGTACAGAAGGGGCAATATTATCCCTGCTTAGCATCTTAAAGAACAAGATAAAGAGCCGTACACTTAGTAAAATAGGGTATGTTTTCATGAAGAAAACATTCGATGAACTACGAGGCATCATGGATTACAACAATCATCCAGGGGCAGTATTCATTGGGTGCAAGAAGTTAATAGCAAAAGCACATGGCTCGAGCAAATATATTTCTATTGCAAAGACTATCGAATTACTATATGATATGGACAAAGTTGACCTTGTAGGGAAAATTGAAAATAGCATGAAAGCAAAGGAAAATTAAACGTGGAGTTATCAAAGGTAGAGGATATATTAGGCTACGACTACAGCAATCCAAAGTTGCTAGAAATAGCCCTTACTCACAGCAGTTTTAGCCACGAGAATGGCGGCGGAGACTATGAGTATCTAGAATTCGTAGGGGATAGCATATTAGGATTCGTAGTGAGTGAATACCTATACAAACACGTGCCTGAATCAGTAGGTACATTATCTAGGCTAAAAGCTAGTCTCGTTAGCACCGACAATCTGTATGACATTATGCAGAGTATGGGACTATCCAAGTACATTAGACTGGGCAAGTCGCTAAAGGTAGCAAATTCCAAGAAATTGTACGCCGATGTCTTTGAAGCAATAGTTGCTAGTATGTACTTTGATGGCGGGATGATGTTAGCCAGGGCATTCATAGAGGATAGTGTAATAATAGACGAGGATAATATCTCAATCCATCTGTCAAATTGCGTGGATTTTAAGACCCAATTGCAGGAATTTGTGCAGGGGTCAAAGGATAAAGTGAAACTATCAATACGGTATGATGTGACTAGCACTCCTGATGGATTCGAAGCCACTTGCATCATAGGGGATAGAGTGTTATCCAAGGCTGGTGGCAGGACGAAAAAATCGGCCGAACAATTGTGTGCCAGAGCTGCACTAAATATATTAAAAAGCGAGCAATAATGCTCGTTTTTTATTGGGGAATTTTGGCTTATGTGCTATACTAAATAGCAAGGACTATTTGCGTTATTTTTTAAAATAACTTTACTTAGGGGGAAATTTTGAACTTTAAAAGTTTGGAAGTAGTGGGTTTCAAATCATTTGCAGACCCTATCAAGATAACATTTGAAGATGGCATCACGGCAATAGTTGGCCCAAATGGTTGTGGCAAGAGCAATGTCGCCGATGCTATTTCTTGGGTGCTTGGTGAGCAGAGCAGCAAAAATTTGCGTGCATCCAATATGCAAGACGTTATTTTCAAAGGTACTGAGACTAGAAAAGGTATGTCATTCTGCGAGGTAACTCTGTGCTTTGATAATACCAATAAGATTTTCAAGAGTGACTTTGACGAAATATCTATTACTAGGAAATTGTATCGCAGTGGAGAGAGTGAGTATCTCCTAAATGGCAATACTTGTAGGCTAAAGGATATCACCGAGCTCATCCGTGACAGCGGTATCGGCAAGGGTGGTTATAGCATAATTGGACAAGGCCGAGTGGAGAGGATATTGAATTCTAAACCTGAGGACCGTCGTGCAATATTCGAGGAAGCCGCAGGAATTGCGAAGTTTAAGGATAAGAAAGTCGATGCTGAGCGCAAACTCGAGCGTGCTGAGGACAATATGTCGCGCGTGAAAGACATAATGACTGAGATTGAGCGCAGACTTGGACCGCTCAAGAAGCAAAGTGAGAATGCTAAGAAATACCTTGAACTAAAAGAACAACTAAAAGTCCATGAGGTGAATACTTATATCTATCAATACGATAGCGCTAGTGATAACAAATCTGCAATTCTAGATAAAATCAATGCTCTTGGCGATGAACTAGAAATTAAGTCAAAGAAACTGGACGCAGTACAGGCTGAGTACAACGAAAAATTCGATATAATGAATAGCATTGACGAGCGTGTGCAGGAACTCCACGAGCAGGAAACTAACATTCGCGTCGAGCTAGAGCGTCAAGCGGGCAGTAGCAACTTACTTAACGAGAAGATGGCTAATATCACTCAAAATAGCGATAGGTTAAAGGAAGAATACGATAGAGTAAATAAGGATATTGTATCCGCAAAGAGTGATCTTGATAGCAAAGTCCATGAGAAAGCAAGTCTAGAGGCAAACTTTGAGGCTATGGACAAGGAAATTGACCAAGTCTCACGCGCTCTAGATAGTGTGACAAGTGACATGGCAACTAGCGAGAATGAAGCCGAACTTGCCCAGCAAAAAATATTTGATGCGCTAAATAGGTTAGGCGATGTCAAAGCAAAAGTATCCACGCTTAGGGCAGAGAAAACAAATTATGAGAATAATATTTCCGACCTTGAATCTCAACTAAAGATCTATGAGAAGAGGGAATCAGAGGCAAGGGTAAACAAAGAGACTTGTACATCTGAGGCAAATAAGATACAGGCAGATATCAACGCAGCACGAGCAAGCCTTGATGAATTGATCAAATCTCAAGACGAGCTGACAAAGAATATTAAACTTCTTGAAGGGGATATTGCTAACGATAGGTCGACTGTTAGGTCCCTAGAGCAGAAGAAAAAGATACTAGAGGATATGGCAAGGGAGTATGAGGGATATAGTGGAAGTGTGAAGAGATTGCTCCAAGATAGCGCACACATCAAGGCTCTATCATCCCAGATGAAAGGTGTCTTTGCATCTCTTATCGATGTGCCACAGAAATTCTCTACAGCTATTGAGATGGCACTAGGTGGAGCACTGCAAAATATCATCACATATGACGAAGATGGGGCAAAGGAACTCATCTCCTATCTGAAGCAAAAAGAATATGGCCGTGTCACATTCTTGCCAATTACTGCCATCAAGCCTAGGTATTTTGACAATAACTACCGTAGATATCTAAATAACACAGGATGTTATGGCTTAGCATCTGAGCTAATAAAATATGACAAATCTATCAGTAACATCGTCTCTAGTTTCCTAGGCACAACTGTGGTCGTGGAGGATTTAAACTGTGCGGTCGATATGGCAAAGTCATCAGGATATGCATTTAAGATAGTGACTCTCGATGGAGATATCATCAATCCTCTAGGTAGTCTCACAGGTGGCTCTAGGAAGCAGATTGCAAATATCCTAGGCCGTGAGAGTGACATAGCTGATACTGGCAAGTTAATCGAGCAAGTAACTGCTAAGGTTGAGTCTAAGCTAAAGTCTTATGCTGAATTAGAAAATAAACTTAATAAGTTGGTAGAGCAGGTACGCGTATCCAGTGGGGATATGCACGCCCTTGAGATTAGCCATGCAACGAAGCTTGAGGAATGCAATAAATTTGATGCCATCTTCACAGATATATCCGGTCTATGCAATAGGACTAGGTCAGAGATTGACAAGAATAGGAAAGTGTTAGATAAGATAGTGGAGAATCTCACTAAGATGACCGAGCAGGAGAGT
This sequence comes from uncultured Clostridia bacterium, assembly GCA_947629745.1. Taxonomy (GTDB): domain Bacteria; phylum Bacillota; class Clostridia; order Christensenellales; family UBA1242; genus CALWPI01. Next base: position 2,915 of record CANREZ010000017.1, on the reverse strand, counting down.
GATGTAGCATCCACTAGCTCCATGCCTATATCATCTACTAAGTCTGAGTATGAGACTCTTAGGACGAAGAGAGACAATCTATCTATGAAGCTCACCAATCTAAAAGTTGACTCTGCGAATGTGAATGGTCAGATAATTGCTCTATCTAGTGAAGTTGCAAGACTGAGACTACTTCTTGACGACCTCGGCAAACAAAAGACAAATCTTGAGGATGAGATACTAAAGAACAACGAACTTGTCGCATCATACAAGTCCATGATGAGCAGTGCATCCACATCGGATGAAGTGAAGAAATTATCCAGCAAACTAAATGAAGTGAAGTCGAAACTGCAAAGTTTGAGTAAGGAAAAGGAAAGTAGTCAGAATACTTTAAAATTACTTGATGAGCAAAAGACTAGCTTAACTGGTGAGCTATCAAGAGTTCAGGATAAGAAATATCAACAGGAGATCGCTTTATCCAAGATTGATACCGATATCGAGGCAATGCAGGAGAGGATTTGGACAGAGTATGAATTGACCTACAACACCGCTTTGCCATATAAGAAAGATTATTATGACCTAAAAGCAGGTTCATCCGAGATATCGAGACTAAAGAAAGAGATCGGAATGCTTGGCTACATCAATGTCAACGCAATTGAGGATTACAAGAACGAAGAAGAGCATCACGGCACGTACCTTAGACAATACGAGGATAGCACGAAGGCTGCTGATGATCTAAAGAAAATTATTCGCGAACTCTCCGTGCAAATGAGATCACGTTTTGAGGAAGAATTCAACAAAATTAACGAGAACTTCGGCATAGTCTTCAAGGAACTATTCGGTGGCGGCAAGGCAAAACTCGAGTTAACCGATAGTGATGATGTGCTAGAGGCAGGTGTGGATATCATAGCAGAGCCTCCTGGGAAGAAACTATCTAATATAGCCCTACTTTCTGGTGGAGAAAAGGCACTGACCGCAATTGCAATACTTCTTGCAATCCTTAGACTAAAGCCAATGCCATTCTGTTTGCTAGATGAGATCGAGGCCGCACTGGATGAGGCAAATGTGGATAGATTCGCCAATTACATCAAGCGCTTCTCGAATAGGACGCAGTTTATCGTCATCACCCACAAGAAGCCTACTATGGAGCACGCAGATAACCTCTACGGTGTCACTATGGAGGAAAAAGGTGTGAGCAAGATCGTCTCTGTGAAATTATCAGACGCAGTGAAGAATGTGGAAGGAGCATAATATGGGTATATTTTCTAAATTTTTTAACGCACTAAAGAAGACAAAAGATAGTATATCAGCAAAAATTTCTAGCATATTCTCAGGCGAACTCGATGATGACTTCTTTGATGAACTGGAATTCATCCTAATATCCGCCGATGTTGGCACGAGCGCAACTAGCGAGATAATAGACAAAGTGCGAGGAATTTGCAAGAAACAAAAGATTAAGACAGCTGAGGCTTTCAAAGACACTCTGCGCCATGTGATGCAGGAGATTTTGGAAGAAAATATGGATACATCCGAGGTCTATCCTATTGCCATCAATTTCATCGGAGTGAACGGAGTTGGCAAGACTACTAGCATTGGCAAAATTGCACATTATTACAAGGATAAGAAAAAATCTGTGCTGATGATAGCAGGGGATACATTCCGTGCTGCAGCAGCCGACCAATTGACCGAGTGGAGCAAACGCGCGGGGTGTAGGATTATCAAATACACCGAAGGCGCTGATCCTGGCGCTGTGGTGTATGACGGACTCTCCAGTGCGCTTGCAAAAGGCGATGACGTGGTATTAGTGGACACTGCAGGTAGATTGCATAATAAGTCCAACCTCATGGATGAGTTAAAGAAGATAAAGAATGTTGAGAAAAAAGTATGGGGAGAGCGGGCAATTGCCAATTATATTGTGCTAGACGCCACAACCGGCCAAAATGCACTGAGCCAAGTGGAGTCCTTTAACGAAAGTGTTGGCCTTGACGGCATAGTGTTAACCAAACTCGACGGCACGGCAAAAGGTGGTATAGTATTCGCTATTGCAAAGCAATATCACATCCCAGTAATATTCGTGGGAGTAGGAGAGGGAATAGACGATATAGTGCCATTTAATGCAAAAGAATTTGTCGAAAATATCATATAGATAACGTTTTAAGAGTAGAGTGACCCTCTACTTTTAATTTTTGTATAAAAAGCATTGACAAGGGACAGTGCAATATGTATAATAAGTGTAAAGTAAAAATACTTTACGAGGAGCAATATGGAAATAGAGAAGAATATAGCCATTTGCAATATGCTAGATACATATGGCAAGTTGCTTACATCTAAGCAAAACGATATTATGCACAAGTATTTCTACTACGATAATACACTGGCCGAGATTGCAGAGGAACTCGGCACTACCAGACAAGCAGTGAGTGATCTCATATCGCGCACAGTTAATTTGCTAGAGAAGTATGAGAAGAAGCTGCGCTTGGTGGAGAAATACGAGGAAATAGTTAATATCTGCAATAGTGTATTATATGATGACTTGAAGCCTAGCGAGAGGCGAAAGAAGATAGCCGATATCATTGACGTGGTCGGGGCATAAGGAGGGCGCATGGCATTTGGAACACTGAGTGAAAGGCTCTCCCATATATTCTCGAAACTTACCAAGCGTGGAGCGCTCACCGAGCTTGAGATCAAGCAAGCAATGCGTGAGATAAGGATTGCATTACTTGAAGCTGACGTCAATTATATGGTGGTTAAGGACTTAGTCTCGAAGATTAGCGAAAAAGCTCTAGGCGAGCGAGTGATGAAGTCTCTGACCCCAGGCCAGCAGGTGATAAAGATTGTAAATGAGGAGCTCATAGCCCTCATGGGTAGCACCAATGCGAAATTGACCGTTGCGGACAAGCCTCCTACAATCATCCTCATGTGCGGCTTGCAGGGTG
>CANREZ010000016.1 GCA_947629745.1 uncultured Clostridia bacterium | reverse complement strand
TGCAAGTATCACTTGCATCAGGGTGGCCACCCTGTATTTTCCGTTAGAAAATTGCCGAACTTGCTTCGGCATAAGTGGGGGTCGGTGGTTCGTTCCTGTCGGAACCAGACCGCGCTGAAGCGCTCCCGCCTTTCCGCTACAAATAGTCCATCGGACTGTTTGTTTAACGCGCCGGCCCACTCATCTCTACCAGAAGGTGAATGTATGGGGTTCACCTTTTTTTATAACTCCCCCACCTTCGTGTTGCATAGCAACACTGCAAGTATTACTTGCATCAGGGTGGTCACCCTGTATTTTACGTCAGTAAAATTGCCGAACTTGCTTCGGCATAAGGTGGCTTACTGCCAAGTCCACTCATGCTATTCGCTAAATGCAATAAGCTCCTGTATTTTTCGCTAGAAAAATTGCCGAATCTATTCGGCATAAGTGGGGGTCAGTGGTTCGGTGTTGTCACACCAATATTTTCAATATGTTTATTAGGAGATCTTATGAGTAAACAGTTAAATCATTATGAATTCAAAAATCGTCAAAAGAAATTCAAGTCAAATGTCATTATAATATTAGAAAATCTTGAGCACGAAGAGAATATTGGTTCAGCATTTAGACTGGCCGATGCGTTTAATGTAAAGAAGATAATAATCGTCACAAAAGATACATTAAATGCAAAGAAGATAGAAAAGACTGCCAGAGGTTGCCAAGCATTCGTGCCATATGATATTTGCAATTCAGTAACCAATGCGATTGAAGAAGTCAAAGCTCATTCATACACTCCAGTGTGTGTCGAAGTTTGCGATGATAGCATACCTTTAAGGGATTGTAATTTTGCAAAATTCGAAGGCGTTGGACTCATCGTTGGCAATGAAAAGCATGGTGTGTCTCAAGAAGCGATGGACAACACTGCTATCAGCGTACACATAGATATGTACGGGAATAATTCTTCTATGAACGTCTCAACTGCACTTGCTATCACTTTATACAAATGTAGTGAAGATCAGCTTCTGCAACAGAAAAATATCCAATATACAATATAAAAGCCCGACAATGTCGGGCTTTTTGTCTTATTATTTAATCTATATTTCATTACATTATTTAACTTGAAATATAAAACTATCAATGCTAATTCATAGTTTATTTTTGTTAATTTTCTTTAAAGAACTTTATTATCTTATTTCCTTTCAGCCTTTGCCTTTGCAATTCTTTCTTCCGCAGCCGCTTTTCTTGCATTGGCTTGCTCAATTTGTTTTGCTTGCTGCTCGCGAGTTTTTGCTTGTCTTTCAGCAGGGCTCATGCGGGCATCGTCCCAACTCTTTTTAGCATTTTCCTTTGCACGCTTTAGTGTGTTTTTGCCACGATTTTCTTCAAAGTTTGCTCTGCTTTCAGCCTTTGCTGCGGCAAAGTTTGCTTTGTCAACTTCGTGTTGTGCTTTTGCGTTTTCTTTCATATCTCTGAAAGCTTTTTTCATAAAGTTTTCTTTCTTTTCTTCATTTTTCATTTTTTCTTTCTCCCATTTATTTTTTTAATTAAAAGGTCTTACGCATTTAATGATGAGATCACAAATATATGTTGCTTCTTCACGGCAACCGTTTTTTATCCACTCGTCAATAATAGCGTAAATTCCATTGATGTAATATGCCAACATATATTTGCTTTCTTTGTCATCGATGCCAAAATTGTTCAGTATTGGAAATAGAATTTTGTTTTGCATATCCTTGTATCTCTCATTTGATTTCATCAAAGCGGGATATTTTGCAGAAACTTGATATACTAGTTTGTTGCTTCTCACATGATTTAGATATGGCATAAGATATTTTGGAGTAATCAAAACCAAATCTCCTTTTTGTTTGCCTGCAATTTTCTTGTCGATGTCTTTATCTTCTTCAGCAAAACAAGAGAAAAAGTCTTTGTTTAGGTTGTCAATCGTTTCATACAGCAAATCGGTGGTGTTGTCATAGTGCAAGTAAAAGGTTGAACGATTTACTCCCGCCTTTTTGCAAATTTCTTTGATCGTGATAAACTCAAAACTCTTTTTGTTTAGGAGCTCAATTAGTGCTTGATTAAATAGTCGTGATGTATTGTAATATTTACTTTCCGATTTGTTCATAGCACCCCTCCTCTATTTCTATTCTTCTTCACTTATTTCTTTTGCAAGTTTCATAATGTCAGAGCCATATTTTACTTTTCCATTTGCAAGTAACTTGCTATAAATTGGATAATTTACTGCACAGCCTGCAATTCCAAGCACTCCAACAACAATTCCTGCAACAAAAGCCCCAATTCCACTGCCAATGACTTTTAATGACAGGCATATTCCAACTCCAAGCACAAGCGCACTTATAATTCCAAACGTGTAGCCAAAGATAATTGCCGGTAATTTAGCCTTATTGTCTAGTTTCCTTAGCTGTTTGACTTTAGTTGTGTCCTTTGGTGCATATTCATTTGCGATATGCTCTGCATAGATCTTATCTGTGTTCATTTTACCTCCTTGTAATAAATTACACTTTCATTATAACAAGGAAGTTTTTTAGTTTACGCAACAAAAATTATTATAAATGTTGATTTAAGAAACATTTTCCAAAATATTTGAAATTACATTACCCTATGATAACATAACCGCAGTCAATCTGTATCGAAATTATAGTGAGTTTTCTTTTATAATTAAGATAAATATAGTATTTTAATTTATTAGTTTTATATATTAAAATATCTTATTATAATTGTCATAATGCCAAAGTTTCTTCAGTTCATTTGGTTGCAATGTAGGGATATTATATGTTATTCTAAAAATAGAAGGAGAAAAATATGAAGAGAAATATATTATTTTCAATTATAGCTTTTTGCCTGATTGGCGCATGTATGTTATTTGCAGGATGCGGTGAACAATTCATAGTTGAGAAGACTTATAAATTAGCCGAAATGCAGATTATAAAAGACAATACTCCATCAGATGGAGGCTATTCACATTATCCTGCTGGTACATTCACAGAGTTTCTAACAGGTAATATGTCTTGCGAAGATTGCACAGTCGAGGTTGGAAGGCAGAGTACCAAATTGATCTACGACACAACTGATGAGAATGGATTCTACGCTACATATACATTCTCGGTATACACCGCAGATGATGTCTACCCTGCATACAATCTATCTAGCATAGAGGTAAAGCATGACGGCGAAGTAATAGATCTTGATGATTACACACCAGAAGCAGAAGATCAATTTATATTTGACAACCTCAAGCAATTCTCATATGTGCTAGAATATGGCGATACGAGCATTCAATTGGTGACCCAGAATAAAACATTTGGCGCACAAATTATCATGCTGGATAAGACATCAGGTGACCTACTGCTACTTGCTATGTTATATGGATATTAATCTAGGAATTATCTAACACACAATAGTCAAAAAGAGAAGGTAGACCCTTCTCTTTTTATTTAAAAAAATTAATAAAAATATCCTATTGTTTAGTAGTATATTATATTTCTCTCCAATTAATATTTGCAAAATTCTGTGCATAAAATTTTGATATATAGTCATATAACACAAAAATTTTAAAAATTTTCATAAATGAAAAAATATTAGCACAAACTAAATATATACGTTTTTATGTCAAAAAGTGGTCTTAACTATGCGAATATAATATAAAATGTAAATTTTTGTAAAATAAATAATTTCTTAGAAATAAAATGCATAATACTTGCGAATATTTGATAGTTGTATTATAATAAAGATAATTAAAATAGGAGGAAGATATGAAAGATATTATTAAGGCATTTGATAATTTACCAAAGCTTGTTAAGTTTATCTTGGCATTGCCAGTTCTTGACATCGTTTGGGCACTTTATCGTTTGATCAGAAGTATCGATCACAAGAATGTTCTAGGCATTGTACTTGGTCTACTAATGCTATTTATCTGCCCAACAATTCTGTGGATACTAGACATGATTACCATTGTGCTCATGGATAAAGTCTTATGGATTGACTAATAATGTCAGAAATCGGCCTCCAAAAGCCGATTTTCTTAACTGCAGTTAGAAAAAATATGTGTCCTCGTGACACATATTTTTTATGCTTTCTAAAGTTCCATACTCTTTCTCAAAGCAATTTATGTGTCTTTGCGACACATATTTTTTATTGTATTTATAACTGTTCCTTTTAATATATTTTTCCTATATAAAGCAAGAATATTTTTCTAATATATATTTGTTACTTCGTTTATTTACAATATAGATCTAGGAATTTCTTTAGCCTTGCATTCATCCTATCCCTTCCAAGTAGGAGACATATGGAGTATAAGTCTGGGCTATTCTTCCTGCCAGTCAGTGCTACGCGAATATAATTGCACACTGTGCCACAATGGCCGTGGTAGGATGCGGGGTCACGCTTGTAATCCTTTACATTACTAGCATAGCCATATTTTGCGCCAATGGCCTTAATATTATTAAACCAAGTATCTTTGTCCACCTTTGGGTCAAATGTAGCCATATATTCCTCAAATATAGGCTTTATGTCACTATAACGGAATGTGTCGTCGACCTCATAATTCCCGTCAAATAGTTCGTCAAAGAAATAACTGTACAAAGCTTTTGTATCACTATACTTTGCTATATCCTTCCTAGGATTCTGATTGTGTCTATCTATACTTAAGAATGCCTTGGTATAATCTGGATTTTGGGAAATTATTTTTGCCCACTCCTTGTCATACTGCTCGGCCCATTTCATCATGCCATGATATACTTCGTCCTCAGTCATATTGGAGATTACGCGCTTTGACACATCATTAAACTTGTCTATATCAAATAGCGCACCTGACAGGCTAATTTTCTCAAAAGTGAATGGGAAGGAATACAAATCTTCATGTGGATTCTTTAGTCTCCATTCCTCAAAATTCGTATTTGCTAATGTGTACAAGTATTCATGTACGGACTGGGTAGGATACCCTGCCTCAAGCATGGAGCTTACTGCAGTCTCAGGATCTTTTCGCTTACTAATCTTGCGCTTAGTGCCTGTGGTCTCATCAATTTTTTGGATAAAGGCTACATGAGCATACTCCACTTGAGGGAAACCCAGTGCCTTAAATATCTGCATATGCTCTGGCACATTATTTAACCATTCATTACTCCTGATAGCAACAGTCGTTCCCATCAAATAATCGTCAATAGCATGGGCAAAATTGTATGGAGGAAGACCATTGCTCTTTAGGATAATGACGTCATTGATACTGTCACTCATCTCAATTTGCCCACGTATCTTATCCGTAAACTTCACCCTATCGCCCACATTTGCTGTGGACTTTAGCCTAATGACAAATGGAAGTCCGGCGTCAACCTTTGCCTTAATCTCATCAAAAGTTAGATTCCTGCACTTAGCGTATTTGCCATAATATCCTATCTGGCTCTCACCATTTGCCTCCTGTGTGTGCCTGATAGCATCTATCTCATCCTTAGTGCAAAAACAAGGATAAGCCTTGCCTTGAGCAACAAGTGACTTGGCAAAGGTCCTGTATATCTCGGCTCTCTCAGTCTGGATATATGGTCCATATGGGCCGTAACTATTCTTGTCTAGGTCCACTCCCTCATCGGGCTTGATATCAAAAGCTTTTAGGTCGCGGATAATGCCCTCCACGCCGTTCTCCACAGTGCGCTCGAGATCCGTATCCTCTATCCTCAGATAAAACACTCCCCCAGACTGCTTAGCAAAGACGTAGTCGTAAAAGGACGTGAGCAAGCTGCCCATATGCACATATCCAGTAGGCGATGGAGCAAAACGCGTGACGATCGCCCCATCCTTTAATTTCCTTCTTGGATACAAAGATAAATAGTAATCCGGTGTCTTATCCACATCCGGGAAAAGCAAGTCTGCAATCTTTGTGTAATTAGTTTCCATTCATACTCCTAATGAAAAGGTGGACTGCTCCACCTTATCATATTTTTAAAATTTAGTTGTCACTTGTGTGATAGCATTGTATAGGTCTAATGCCTGGCTGATCAAGAAGTCTTCAATAATATTGACATTCCCTTGTTGAGATCTAGATAATCCCCCAAAATACTCATCATAAGTGTTCTCATCAAATGTCGCATCATTTAGCAACACTTCATTTAGTCTAGTAAAATCTACTCCGTTAATTGCTGTATTGTAGAATGTGAAATACTTGTCAAAATTTACTGTAGCACTATTTAGACTGATGCCAGCATCAACAAGAGTTTGGCTAATTTGGCCAGTTGCGGCGTCGACAATCAGCATATTATTTAGATTGCCCAGCATGTCATATCCGGTAAGTATTGGATAAGATGATAGACTGCCACCCACTAGATATTGCACATCAGCGGTGTTGCAAGCATTGTTATTCATGCGAGGCAAGATTATTTGATTGTAGACTAACTCAGCATATCTAAAGTATGCACGGTCTAGCACGTATGTGAGCACACTAGTGTCTGCAAGGGTCAGGTCATTATCTGATAACACCTTGACATCTAGATTCAAATTCCTCTGCAATACTTCGTCAAAACTGCGGATGAAATCAATATTCTTCTCAATCAATTTGCCATAGTTGTAATTAAAAGTCTTGATACGATTGACCATAGCGTTTTCCTTATCAGCAAAACCTACAATCTCCTCGATGCTGGTCTTGGATGTATTGAAATTCACTACTTCGTTCTTTAGGTTGGACAATTTGTTGTAAAGCGTCGTGATATCCGAGCCACTCACATCTTTGTATTCATCGCTAAATAATACACCTGGTCCAAAATCTACATACAATTTGTTGGATAGTTTCAAAACTTTTTCGTACAAAGTATTTAGTTGCACATAACTAATCTTTAGTTTGTCGCCCATATCATTTAGCGCGCTATCACTCACACTATCCTTATTCATCACATCGACTGAATAATTGATATCAAAGACACCATTTGTGAATATGTCATTTGCAGGATCATTTTGAGCAATAGTTGCTTTCTGATAAGTCTCCACCATCTGGGTATATAGAGTGGATACGTCTTTCATATTTCGCTCCGAGCCGCAACCTGAGAGTGTCATAGCACCAAGGCCTAGGCTCACTCCGACTGCGAGTGTTGCTACTATTTTAGAAAATCTTTTCATATCTCTACCCTCCCTTAATATCCCAAGAACGCAAGAACGGTCTTGACGTATGGATATTCGTTAACGGTGATGCCATATGTTTCTAATTGTGTAGCATAAGTCGAGTCAATTGAGCCATTATTCACTGGATAGCCTGCTAGAGTATGCTTGCTATCAGTCTTGAATATATTATTTATCACTTCGCGGTCGGTGCCGTTGTCGACCTCGACTAGATGATTGTATGCGTTGGTAAATTCTACTGCCTCTGTTGCAGTAAGCTCAGACCTAGTAAGAGTAATTGCTTTCTTATAAATTTGGTTGCTATCGGCCATGAAGATATTCATCGTAGCAACATCAGGCTCGATATGTTCCTTTGTGATATCAAACATCTGCTCTATCACATAAGCATTTGCGTGTGTGACACAGTCGATTAACACTGCTCTTGCATCGCTATCGAGGTCTCCACCCATTGCATATTGTAGCACATAATCTTTCACATTTATAGATACTTCGTACTGTGCTTTTATTAGTTCCTGAGATGCAGTGTATAGTGTGAAGTAATGTTGTTTTAGTTCTATCACGCCACCACTATCGGCCGAACCTGCTGTGGATGCGTTTAATTGATTTTGCCAATCAAGTAATTTCTTCACTGAATCGGTCACTGTGTCAGTTGCGGTGCGTGCCTTGGATATGGATGATGTCACTGACTTTGATAGTCCCCCGACATTTTTAGCAAACTGTGCGTATTTTGAGAAATACTCTATCATATAACGTTGTGACTCATACACGCCATCTTCCCCAAAAAATCCTGCAGTGCTGCTACCATCTCCAAATAATAGACTCTTGATCTCGGCAAAAACTCCGCTATTTGTCTGATTCTTCACAGCCTCATCAGCTATATCGGTGATGCTACCGACTGTGCCAATAATATCAACCTCGTCGATATATTCCTCATAATCCCATATAGCATTGTAGACGTTTTCTTCATCGGATTTCCTAAACCATATTGCCCAGACGCCAAAGCCTATGCCAACGACCACGGCAATAATGATAGCAAAACGCAAAATTACCTTCATATTTTTCCTCGATAAAAATTTTTACCTATTAATATCTTAACAAATATTACTATATTAGTCAATAAAGTAATAGTTAATATTTCACATCATAGAGCACAAGACCACATGCTGGTGCGGTCTTGCCAAGTAGCGTGCGATCCGCATTATCATATGCATCATGGATACAACTAATATCCCGCTTGCCTTGGGCTATCTCAATCATCGTGCCAACCATTATTCGTACCATGTTGTACAGGAATCCCTCACCAGTGATAACAAATGTGTATATATCCCCTGTCTTCTTCACACTGCAGTCATATACTGTGCGAATGGTGCTAGACACTACACTGCCTGTGCTGGAAAAAGCCTTGAAGTCGTGTGTCCCCACATATTCTTTGCACACTAGATCAAACTTAGATTTATCAAACTTGCCATAGTAACGTGTAGCAAATTGGTCAAGATAAGCATTTGGCATATCGCTAAAATAGAAGTGATAGTGATAAGTCTTGCGTTTAGCGTTAAATTGCGCATGAAAAGATTTATCCACCTCTTCGCTAGAGATGATGGATATGTCACTTGGTAGTCGCACATTTAGTGCCTTTGCTATATCGCATGCCTTAACGCTATCGTTATTCGTATCAAAATGCGCCACCTGGCACTTAGCACTAACTCCTGCATCTGTCCTGCCCGAACCGATGAGACTAACACGCTCACCGAGTAGGTCACATAGCGCGTCCATTATGACACCCGACACCGAGTGGGCGTTCTTTTGTACTTGCCAACCACTGTAATTCCTGCCAGCATAAGATATCTCTAGTTTTATCCGTCTCAAAATATCTACCACCTATTAGTTTATTATAGCAAATAATGTAGATTTTAAAAATTGATTTTGCCTATATTATTTGACTAAAATACCTATGATTTGTATACTAAAAATAACAAAGTTTTTTTGGAGGGAGTATGACAAAAATTACCCTTGACGGCAATACCGCGTGCGCTAGGATTGCATACAAATTATCTGAATGCGCTATGATATATCCTATCACTCCATCGTCTACTATGGCCGAGGTGTACGAATCAAAGTCCTGCACGGATGAGAAAAATATCTTTGGCACTACACCAAAGATCTTTGAGCTAGAATCCGAGGCTGGGGCTAGTGGCGCACTACATGGAGCGTTAGCCTCAGGCAGCCTTGCTACAACCTTTACCGCATCCCAAGGACTACTATTGATGATCCCAAATATGTACAAGATCGCAGGCGAGATGTTGCCATGTGTGATACACGTCGCAGCAAGGTCAATTGCTACACACGCGCTATCTATATTTGGCGACCACAGCGATGTGATGGCTACACGTCAGACAGGCTTTGCAATGCTCGCATCCTCTAGTGTGCAGGAGTGCCAAGATATGGCACTTGCTAGCCACATAGCAACTATTAGGTCTAGTGTGCCATTCCTTCACTTCTTTGACGGATTCCGCACTAGTCACGAATTGGACACAATAGACGATATATCAGACGAGGATATCAAAAAGTTAATCCCATATAGCGATATAGAAGCATTCAAATCTAGGAGGCTCACTAGCGCCAATCCTCATATGCAAGGCACTAGCCAAAATAGCGATATATTCTTCCAAAATCGTGAGGCATCAAACAAATATTACAACAAGACTTGTGATATAGTGCAAGATGTTTTTGACAAAATTTGTGATGTTACTGGCAGAAAGTATCACCTATTTGACTATTATGGTGACAAAGATGCAACTAATGTAATAGTAGCAATGGGCAGTGTGACCGGCACTATTAGAGGCGTTATAGATTATCTAAATGCCGAGCACGGAGGGCACTATAGCCTCCTTTCAGTGAGACTATATAGACCATTTAGCAACGAGTATTTCCTAAATGCTCTGCCAAAGACTGTGCGCAGAATATGTGTGCTAGATAGGACTAAAGAGCCGGGAGCTAGTGGCGAGCCACTGTATCTAGACGTGGTACAAGCTCTCTACTCTAGCTCCATCTCCCCTAAAATATTGTGTGGTAGATATGGACTAGGAGGCAAAGATGTCTCCCCATCGGATATATATTCTGTAATAAAGAATATGACATCAGATAACCCTATGGATCACTTCACTGTAGGAATAATTGATGACGTCACACACACTAGCATCCCACACTATGACCTAGACTACTTGCTAGATTGCACAACAGCAAAATTTTACGGCTTCGGCGGAGATGGCACAGTCAGTGCGACAAAGTCTACTATCAAGATAATATCCGATGTACTGGGCTATAATACCCAAGGATATTTCGAATATGATAGCAAGAAATCAGGTAATGCGACTATATGCCACCTGCGTTTTTCAGACCGTCCGATTGTAGCACCGTATCTAATAAATACGGTGGACTTCGTCTCTGTCGGTAAGGATATGTATTTACATAAATACAACGTCACTCGTGGGCTAAAACGCGGAGGAATATTGCTCGTCAATACATCAAGGAGTCAGGACGATTTTGGTAAAATAGTGCCAAATGCTACCAAGCGTTATATCTTTGATAACGATATCCAAGTGTATCTCATCGATGCATATACCCTAGCAGCAAATCTAGGTCTAGGCAACAAGATAAATGTCATCATGGAGACAGCGTTTTTCTCAATCACTGGCATAATCGACCTGGACACTGCTTGCAAGAAGATTAAGGATGAAGTTGTAAAGAATTACTCAAAACGCGGAGCAAACCTTGTCGAACGCAATATGCAGGCTGTAGATGAAGCGAATGAATATATCCGAGCCTTTACTGTGCCTGACTCATGGGGCGAAGCAAAGGACGAAATGTGTGCTAACTGCACCAAGTCTTGCACATATTATGAGGAATTTATCAAGCCAATCAATGAACTTCGCGGCGACACCCTCCCAGTATCAGCATTCTCCCCTGACGGATATGTGCCGACTGGCACTAGCAAGTACGAGAAACGTGGCATTGCCGAGAGACTGCCATGTTGGAATAGCGAGAAATGCTTGCAGTGCAATATGTGCAGTTTCGTTTGCCCTCATGCTGCCATTAGACCAAGGCTTATTCGTGAAGAGGACTTAGCCGACCTAAAGGAGCCATATAGAGTGCTCCCTGCTACGGCTGAGCCGGGATACAAATATGTCATGGTGTTATCGCCTAAAGATTGCACGGGATGTGGAGTGTGTGCTAATGTCTGCCCTGCAAAAGGCAAGGCTATCACCATGTATCCTGCATCCACAATCTTTGATAGCGAATGTGATAGATATGAATATTTCTCGAGCAAACCTACAAATCCGTCAAAAGTTTTTGGCAAAAACACGGTAAAAGGCAGTCAGTTCCTCATGCCGTATTTCGAATTTTCCGGTGCGTGCGCAGGTTGTGGCCAGACGCCGTATATCAAGCTTCTTAGTCAATTATTTGGCGATCACATGATTATAGCCAATGCTACAGGATGCTCATCCATTTATGGTGGCAGTGCACCAGCTAGTCCTTACACAAAGGACGACTCGGGTCGAGGTATTGCTTGGGCAAATAGCTTATTCGAGGATAACGCCGAGTTTGGATACGGCATCTATCAGTCACACAAAATCCAACGTGACGAGTTACTTGAATATTTACGTCGCGTGGCAAAGACCAATATGTCCATATCAGAAGACATATCGGCAATGCTTACGAACGACAATTATGAGAATCAAAAACGCCTACAAAATACCCTAAAACAATACTTCTCTTCACTAGATAGTACGGCCCTTGATAGCGATAGTGATCTAAAATATATAAGAGATCACCTAGACTATATCATCGAGGAAGATATCTGGATAATAGGTGGCGATGGCTGGGCGTATGATATAGATTTTGGCGGACTAGACCATGTGCTATCCACCGGGGCTAAGGTGCATATACTAGTGTTAGACACTGAGGTGTATAGCAATACAGGTGGACAATCCAGCAAGGCAACTCCTGCAGGCAGCACAGCAAAATTTGCAACCTTAGGCAAACCTACTAATAAAAAGGACTTAGGACTAATGGCTATGACTTATGGCAACGTATATGTGGCACAAGTGAGCCTTGGCGCTAATATGAATCAACTGATCAAAGCCTTTACTGAGGCGGATTCATTCAATGGTCCAAGCATCATCATTGCCTATGCCCCATGCATAAATCACGGCATTGATATGTCAAAGTCGACGGAAGAGATGGCCCGAGCTACAAAGTCTGGGTACTGGCCGCTCTATAGATTTGATCCACGAGACAAAGTTCCATTCCATCTAGATAGTGGGGACCCTACTATGAAGTATGAGGACTTCCTAAATGGCGAGACTAGATATTCTAGCTTGATGGAGCGAAAACCAGCCCTTGCTAAGGCCCTGCAAGACCGCGCACATGCTCATAGCAAGCGCACAGCAAGTATATACAAGTTACTAAATAAATTAGGTGAAATAGACTATCCTAATGAATAAAAAAAGCACGTACTAGATGATGATAGTAAACGAATTTACTTTGTGGATAAACCACGCATTCTAGTATGTGCTTATTTTTTGTAGCATAACCGCTACAATTCGTAGATAGATTTGCTATCTACACTCTTATTGTATGGAATGTAAATAATCTTATGCACATATGTACAAATTTTTATTTCCAATATTTGGTTATTTGTACATATTAAAAAATTTTAATAGTTCCTCATATGCGCACTTTGTGGCGTTTTTCACTCCCCTAGTATTCAGTGGCACACGCACGTCCACATAGCGCTTCACAGTAGGAGAGATGATTGTGGCAAAATTTTTCCTAGTAGGACATAGTAGTACTAGCACACTATTTGCTACAATCTTCTTACTTACTAATAACTGGTCAATAAATTCATATGTGACATAGTAGCAGCACTCAGAATATGTCGATATCTCCTCTATTTCCTTTAGTACGAGTCTATCTAGATATCCCGGCTCAAGTGATTCTGCCACAGCGAAGAAGTCCGATAACTTGTACTCAACTATCCCCATAGTATCAGCATAGTGTATCCCAAGCTTTTTTGACAATTCCTCCGCCACACCTCGTGCCAGATCCTTGTCCCTACATATGATGCAAATATTATTCTTCATACAAGATTATACCCCATTCCATTCCCCTTTGGCAAATATGTACTATAAAAAAGTGACAAGGTCCTCCCTGCCACTTTTTATTTACTCATCTTCTATCATCCATATCTTATTGATATTTACCATTTTCCCTCTTAATAAGGCGCCCACTGAGTTCAAAAATATATCTTTTTATTTTATCATCCTAATAAGGCGCCCCGTAGTAGGGGGAGCTGGCGGTGTTTATCACCGCCTGAGGGGATTGTACTTAATAAATAACTTTTTTCATTGGCCGCCCTTAGTAGGGGGGGTGGCCGCTCCTGCGGCCTGAGGGGATTAAGCAAACACTTTTACCCACTTTAATTCCAACTAAATTCCCTCTAAATAATTCAATAACTACACTCTATTATAATCAAGGAAAGTGGCGTGCCACCTGAGGGGATTGAGCCCGGCTCTTTGTCCACTTTAATTCCAACTAAATTCCCTCTATTTCCTTGAATATTCACCCTTATATTACTCTACCCTACGCCTTGGTATTAGTGAGTTTTACGGACAAACTAAATGGT
>CANREZ010000015.1 GCA_947629745.1 uncultured Clostridia bacterium | reverse complement strand
ACCTCTTTAGAATTTCTTCCACCGCGCATCCACTCTTGCCATAACCATAGATTAGATATTTTGACATAACTATCCACCCTTATTTGCTAAAAAATAATAACATCGCAATGCATGAGAAAAGTATACTCACCCACACATAAGCATTCACTATCGCCTCTTCGCTATGGCCCTTCATCTGGAAATGATGATGAATAGGCGCCATGAGGAATATTCTCTTCTTCGTGCGCTTGAAGTGCAACACCTGGATGATATCGCTAAGTGATGAGACCACAAACATTATCCCGCATATTGGAATGAGTAGATAAAATCTGGTGACTACACATATAGCGCTAATATATCCACCAAGAGCAAGTGAACCCGTATCTCCCATGAAAATTTTTGCCGGATGTCTATTGTAACACAGGAACGACAACACTCCACCAAGCACACCCATGGATAAAATATTTAAGTTATTGATATTTCCCACTAATTCTGCAGATAAAGTATTCCTACTAACAAACAAACTAAAGATTATAATAGTTGCAAATAGGAATACACTGCTGACACTGCCAGCAAGTCCGTCTAGCCCGTCACAAAGGTTCACACTATTGGTTGTAGCTAGGAACACAAATACGACAAATGGGATAATCCAAATACCTATATCTATCTGCCCATAAAAAGGTATCAAAATAGTCGAGCCGATAATGGGACTGTAGTATACATATATTGCAAATATTAGCGATATTAGGACTTGTCCAATGATTTTAGCATAAGGTTTTAGTCCCTCATTATGCCTATAGTGAATTTTTAGGAAATCATCAAGGAATCCTAACATCCCGTATCCTACAAAAGATAGCAGACACATTGTGGCAAAGATATAGTTATCACTAAAAAATACAAGGAATGTAGCAAGGCCAACAATTATGAATATCAGCCCTCCCATAGTGGCTGTGCCACTCTTTGCCTCATGTTCTTTCACATATCCAAGTATTGACTGGCTAGCCTTGATACGAGATAGATATGATACAATGAGCGGGCTAATGATGATGCCAAGCATCATTGCAAATATTAGTGCTAAAATTAATCTTGTCATTTCCCCCTCCCAAGTACATTCTCTACTTCCTCTCGGTCCGAATAATCTATCAGGCTATCCCCGATCTTTTGATATCTCTCCCCACCTTTTCCGAGCAATAGTAGTACTCCATCATTATGCATAATGCCATAGTTTATGGCATTAGACCTATCATCTATGACAATATACTTAGTGTTTTTGATGCCAAGTGCTATATCTGCGCAAATACTATCTACACTCTCGTGTAATGGGTTGTCCGATGTGAGGATGATAAAATTTGCGTATTTATCAAGCACTGCTCCAATATTTTTTCGCTTCTCCTTATCACTATATCCTGTGCATCCTATAATGACTGTAATATCTCCCGCATATTTTCTATGTGCGTATTCTAGTAGTCGATCAATGCTATCCACTGTGTGGGCGAAGTCTATTACTATGTATCTATCTCCATATTTTATCACTTCCCCTCGGCCCACAATATTTCCCACACTATTTATTGCACTCTCTATCATATCTGTGCTGTATCCCAAGTCATACCCAATGCACATACAGGATAGGATATTATACACATTGTACGACCCAAATAGACTGGTATCGATAAAATATATGTCATCGCAAATGTTTGCCGTAAATGATAGCCTATCGCGATCCTCAATATTTACAGCGAATGCATCAGCTGGATTATCTAATCCATAGGTTAAGTGTGGGATATCATATCCCTCTATAATTCTCCCATATTCATCATCCACGTTTACTATAGCCTGATCACAAATATTCTTATCAAACACAGAAAGTTTTAGTTTCACATACTCATCATATGAGTAACTATCCATATGCTCAGGTGAAATATTGGTGAATATGATGTAGGAGAATTTTAGTCCAAATATCTTCTCATACTCTATTGCCTGCACACTTATCTCCATCACTATGTCGCATATACCCTGCTCCTGCATTTCGGATATTATCCTATATAGGTCAATAACCTTGGGAGTAGTGAGGCCATAGTAGATGCATCTGTCCCCAATATATGCTCCTGTTGTGCCAATGAGGCCAACGCTTCTTCCAAATTTGCTTAGCATATGCTTTAGGATATAACTTGTCGTTGTCTTGCCGCTCGTGCCAACTATGCCATAAAATCTAATCTTAGATAAGTCGATATTATATACCTTCATTAACATCCCCGGCAATGCGTGCCTAATATTTGGCACGAAGTATATGCCTCGGGTGTTATCTTCATAATCTTTATCATCCGTTATCACACATAACGCTCCTAGCGACAGTGCGTCCTCTATATAGTCTGCCCCGTTTAGTTCTTTGCCCCGATATGCAACGAATATATCGCCTGGGGATATATTCCTACTATCGTCACAAATATTCCTAAATTCTCTATCGTCATCCACATTTAATATATCGGATACTCTCAAAATGCTCTATCCTCCAAATATAATTACATTATAGATAACACATATTAAAATGTGCGTGATATGACAAAACTAGACATAAAATTTTGCGACAAATTCTCCCATATTATGTACCAAGCACGACAATCGCTCGAGGGAATAGCTTCGTGCCACTAGCGGGAGTTTGCTCTAGTACTATATCTCCCTCTCCCATAAATTCGCATTGCAGGTTTAGTGAGGCCAATTTTGCCTCAGCCTCATATATGTTCATCCCAAATAACTCGGGCATCACAATGGTTGGCTCCAGCCTCTTTTCGTCAAATTCTAGAGTCTCTCCCGGCTCGTCACCCTCATATGCGATGATGTCTTGGAAAATTAGTTTCGCATATGGTGTTGCAACCACACTGCCATAATAATTGCCACTACTTGGCTCGTCTACTACTATTAGCACTATATATCTTGGGTTATCCGCAGGATAAGTGCCAACAAATGAGGCTATATATTTTTGTGCAATTTGACCATTCTCATATTTCTGGCTAGTACCCGTCTTGCCACCAATCCTATATCCTGGGATGAACGAATATATCCCAGTATAATTCTTGATCACTTGCTCCATCATGGAGCGGATAGTGGCACTGACCTCTTCACTCACTACACGTCTTATCACAGTTGGAGTAGTCTTTTGCACGATTCGCCCTGAGCTATCCGTGATGCTATCGATAAAATATGGCTTCATCAGTTTGCCACCATTCACCACCGATGCTATGGCATTTATCTCCTGCAGTGGAGTGACAGCAATTGCTTGGCCGAATCCCATGCGCGCCACATCCACGGTCTTGGCACTAGATTTGTCCATAAGTATTCCGCCACTCTCCCCTAGGAAATCCACACCATATTGCTGGCCAAATCCGTATCTACTAAACGACTCATACAATTTGTCTTTCCCCAGTCTTAGGCTAAGGTCGACAAAAACGCTATTGCAGCTATTATTCAGCCCATCGACCAAGTTTTGATGGCCATGACCTGTCAATTTCCAACACTTTATCTTCTCCCCATCAACTATTCGGTATCCTGGGTCGTAGAATGTATCAGTTAATTTTGCTACTCCCTCTTCTAGAGCAGTTGCTACAGTCAATACCTTGAATGTACTACCTGGCTCATACACATCAACTACCGGCAAATTCCTTGACATCTCAAGCAATCTTGTCACGTCATCGCGTGGGATATCATTTAGGTCGTAACTAGGCTTGGTGGACATGGCAAGAATCTT
Organism: uncultured Clostridia bacterium; assembly: GCA_947629745.1. Classification (GTDB taxonomy): domain Bacteria; phylum Bacillota; class Clostridia; order Christensenellales; family UBA1242; genus CALWPI01. Next base: position 11,250 of record CANREZ010000015.1, on the reverse strand, counting down.
GCCTGTAGATGGTTCGAGCACAATAGCCGACGCGGTCTTTGGCTTGTGGTCTGCCACCAACTGATTTAGTGCAGATTCGGTAAATCTCTGGATATTGGCATCAAGTGTTAGGTTAATATTTAGTCCAGGGATGCTTGGGATATATGTGTCGAGCGTGCCATCTACCTTCACCCCATGCACATCGCTCTCCTGCAATGCATACCCGTCAACACCTGTTAGATACTTATTAGCATAAGCCTCAATCCCTGATTGGCCAATATTGTCAATGGTGGTGAATCCTAGCACCTGAGTTGCGAGATTGCCATAACTATAGTATCTACTGCTATTCTCGCTCATCACCACACCCTTTATATTCATGGACTTGATGTTATCAGCAAGAGCACTTGGCACTTGCATTCTAATTAGATTCTCACTATATGATTTATCTAGACACTTATTTAGTATAGTGTCAAAGTCAATGCCAAGTGCGCTCGATAATTTCATCGCGACATCGTTTGCATCCCGTATCTCGTTGGGCCTTACATAGATATCGTATGTGGAGAAATTCGTCGCAAGCACATTCCCCACACTATCGTATATTAGCCCACGTGTGGCCTTGATAGGCAAGTCTCTCGTCCACTGCTCAGTAGCGCGCCTCTGGAGCATTCTACTGGATATCACTTGCACATAAAAGAGCCTTGCTGCTAGCATCACAAAAATAAAGGCTAAAAGCAAGAAAATTGCTAATAGCCTCTTTCGTAATGAATAAATTGTGTTATTCAAATCGCATTATTATCTCCCAAACATATTTGAGAAGAAATCACATACTGCGTCAAACCAGTTAGATGGATTAGATTCCTGCACATCCTCGATCTTTTCCGCTAAATTCTCCATCTTCCTAGCGTTTTTCATAGAACTTGACCACTTGTTGCCACCGTTTGCAAATTTGCCATTTGCCAGTTCCTCTTGCCTTGCCTGCAAATCGCTACTTGCCTGTGATGTCTGCTCAGTTACTAATTCTATGCGACTAGACAGGTCATTTATTACTGCAATATTGTACATAGCAAGGGAAAAGACCGCACAGATTATCACCGCCGCGCACACCATGAATGTTTTTAGTTCAAAAGACAATTTGCCGTGTTTCTTGGCAGTCACGACATTTGTCTTCGTGATGACATTGGTCTCGATATCGGTATCAATATCTTCACTGGTCGTGATATTCTCAAACTGCGAAGTCAGTTCATTTATCTTTGAATTGTACGATGTGTCAAACTTTGATAAGGTATCATTCTTTGCAGATTCGGTAGTCTTTACTTCGTTATCTTTCTCAGTTAGCACGATCTTTTGATATGCCATATACACTCCTTTTGTTATATTTTATTCTAATTATCCATTTTTTCAAAGCGAATTTACAGTTTTTCGATAATTCTTAATTTGGCACTATGCGACCTACTATTGGCTAATAGTTCAGCCTCACTTGCTATAGTAGGTTTCCTATTCACTAATTTTATACTTGCCTTGTGACCGCAGATGCATACAGGAATTGATTTGTCACACAGACAATCCGTGCTCTCGCGCTTGAATACATCCTTTACTATTCTATCCTCTAGTGAGTGGAATGTCAGCACCACTAATCTGCCACCACTATTTAGCCTATTTATCATATCAGCGAGAGCATGATCTAGTCCTACTAATTCGTGATTAACCTCTATCCTAATTGCTTGGAAAGTCTTCTTGCACGCACCTATTCCCTGCAATTTCTTTGGCATGCAGGATATTATTATATCTCGAAGCTGCCCAGTCGTGGTGATTGGTTTTATTTTCCTAGTCTCAACTATCTTCCTTGCAATAGCTGGTGCAAATGATTCCTCGCCAAATTTATATAGTAGCATCTTTAAGTCGTGTTCAGAATAATTATTTACCACATCGGCTGCAGTTAGTGCTTGGCTCTGGTCCATTCTCATATCCAGTGGACCATCGAATCTGTAGGAAAATCCTCTATTTGCCGAGTCCAATTGATAACTGCTGACTCCAAGGTCGAGCAGTATCCCATCCACTCTATCTATCTTTAATTCATCAAGAATACTAGAAATTTCTTTGAAATCACGATTGACAAATGTCGGTTTATCTCCGAGTCTACTTTTTGCGACGCTCAGCGCATCTTGGTCCTTGTCTATACATATCAGTCTGCCAGTAATTAATCTAGATAGAATCTCCCTGCTATGGCCAGCCCCACCTGTCGTGCCATCTACATATATTTTGCTTGGATCTATATTTAATCCCTCTATACACTCATCGAGCATGACAGGTTGATGAGAAAAGTTTATTGTATCATCCATATTTCCCTCCTGCTCTACTCTATATCGCATATATGCACCACGTGATTGTCCACTAAATCACATGATGTGAGGAAGTATTTTACCCCGCGAATCTCGGTCACTTTTGGATACTTCCTATCATAATTGTGCAAATGTCCATATACGACATAGTCCACACCATATGCTTCTAATAGCTTTGTGAAGTCACTCTCGGCTAATTTGTTATTAAAAGGTGGATAGTGCATCATGCACACTATCTTGTCCCCCTCTTGCTTAATCGCTGCAGCATTCTTTAGTGATAACTCCATGCGAATCACTTCGCGCTTGTATATCTTCTCGTCGTCAGCGGTCTTATGATTAGTCTCAGGCACAGTCCATCCACGTGTGCCACATATTACCACTCCCTGCTCTCTATTCGCGTCATTTTGGATAGCGCGGATACCGTTAGGGAGGATCGACCTTAGTGTGGATATCCCGCCCCACCAATAGTCGTGATTGCCACGCAGGATATATTTTTTGCCCGGCAAGTGACTATCGATATACTCTAGGTCCACTATGGCGTCATCCAGTTTCATAGCCCAGCTGATATCCCCAGGAATGAGCAGGATGTCATCCTCTGTCATAAGACTTGCCGCACTGGACTCAATCTTGTCCAAATAATTGTCCCAAGTAGGGCCAAAAATATTCATAGGCTTTGGATTATTGATAGATAGATGTAAGTCGCTTATAGCAAATATCCTCATTTTATCCCTCCTTGGTATTAAATATTGTACTATAAAGGCTAGTATTTGCCAACTAATTTGTGCATTTGCGGGTAACAAAAAGACGGCTAAATACCGTCTAATTTTGTCTTTGACACTCAGGAATTTTGAAGAAATCCGTCTTTGGTGGCAAATATTCAGGAATGTATGCACCACTCATTTCCACGAATTCGTAGATTGGCCTTAAGACATTCTTTAACTCCCAAATTTTGTCACTAAGGTGTAATTTCTTTGCTATCTCTTCACAAGACTTTGGCACAGCTGGATGTAGCATAACGAGAGCGACTTTGCATATATATAGACCGTTTACTATCACTTGTTTTGCAAGAGCCAGGTCATTTGCCATATCTTTTGCGTACTTCGATAGATATTTATTTATCTTCCTAATATAGGTGTCATATTCATATATCACCATGTGGAATCTTTGCTCATACATGAATCTTTCAATATTTGAGACAAAAGTTCTTGCTTCTTCCACGACTTCGTCATCTACTTCGCCCACAGGCACTACGCCGTCAAATTGATTCTGCCATGCGTAGAATAACGTCCTAAGTGCACGATTGAATACATTCGTGAGCAAGCTATATTCCCTAGTCACTGGGTCAGGCTCATTTTCCTTTGCATCAGGATTGAACGCTTTTGGCATGAAATTTGCATTGTTGTTGCTCACATTGAGTGAGAGCAAGTGCATCCTAAGCTGTTCTGCCGAGTAATACTTCAGTAATTCATCCCCCATAGGTGGCTTCACTGCCGAACTACTTCCAGCCTTCCTGCCAAGGAATAGTGTGTGTTTGTTGTCAATTATCCAGGAGATTGATAGATCCCCATCTTTCACATTGACAGTTGGATTCTTGCCTTGCATACAAAACCATATTGCGTGTTGCGCTGGTCCGTAAAAGTATATATTATCCTCCCCTATCATCTGATATGGGATGCAATCTTTGCTCATCCACCAATTTTTGAGCTCTCTTCCTCGGCCAGTTCTATTAAGATATGCCTCAGTGATGGATAGCTGGGCCCATAGGCTCTCCGGCCACACCCAGAATGTCTGGTGCTCTATGCCATCCACAGTTGGAGCAGGCACACCCCAATCTAGGTCTCCTGTGATCCTAAATGGCACAAGAGTTTTACCCGTCCTATAGCGAATGCCAACACTCTCTAGGATCTCACACGCATGCTCTCTGTCCTTTAACTTGTCAAAAACTAGAGTAAACGATGGTTTGTTGTCAAGAATTAGTTCGTGCTGTGGTAAATTCACCAACGCCTTGTAGTCATCAAGATATTCTTTCTTGATATAGATCATAGGTTTCTTTAGGAATTCGTTAATTTCCTTAATAGCGAATTTCCTAGTTGTTGTGTGTTCCTCTAGATACTTCGTCCAATCTTTTAATAGATCCACGTGATTTTCTAGGTCAAAATACCAGTTGTAAGCAGGCTTTAGCACAGGTTTCGTGCCGGATAGCACGCTAACTGGGTCGATTAGATCCTTTGGCATATACTGATGGCCTTGGTCACACTCGTCTGCATAAGCATGTTCACTGGAGCATCCGTCGATAGGACATTTCCCCACCACTTGTCTGCCATTTAGAAACATATTTCGCTCAGTATCGAAGAATTGTAGTGTGCCCTCGGCTCTCAAATATCCATTCTTGTACAAATTGTCAAAGAAATATTTTGACATTCTCTCATGAGGTTCCTTTTCCTCACCAAATGCACTAGTGGAGAATATATCAAGGCTGATGTCGTAACTATCAAGTATCTTTTGCTGCAGATTGTGATAACCCATCACATAATCCTCAATAGTGCCAGAAAATTCACCCGACTCTACAGCTTTCCTATATCCCTCAACAGATGCACTGCCATAACAATCGGTGCTAGACTGATAGATGACATTTTCCTTGCCAAGTCTAGATCTAAGGAATCGAGCCAAAAAATCGGTCTGGATAAAAAGTGTGATATGGCCGCAGTGCAAAGATTTATTCCCATAAGGGAACCCATTGGTCACAACGGCACGTTTTGGGAAATTTGCCACATATTCATAAGTGTATCTATCCATGACTATCCTCCAAAGTCAAATCAAAACTAAAAATATTATATTACAAAATAATAATTATTTAAACAAAAATAAGACACCTATTGTGGTGTCTATCAAATATTTTCCAACCCACAACGAAAAACTATCGTGTGCAATATTGACACACAATGACTAGTGTTGCTGCTGTTGGAAAAATTTCTTCATATCTTGTAACCTAATTTTAGGATATCAAAATAGGCATATATTGTCAAGTTTTATTATTACAGTATAGATCAAACTATTTTATATCCCAATCCTCACGCTTAATCTTCCGCTTATCGTATTTTACAATTGTCTCATCCACATTCTCCCTAATATTACTTATATCTTCTGTCGCACAAGGGCTAACGTTATCTCCCTTGCTATCCACAGATGTTATATTAGCACGCTCTACTTCATAGTACTGCTTGCCATTTCCCCGCAAGACTACAGACCTATTTACATTTTTTACTCTATAAGTGTAAATATTGTATCTATCATTATCTATCGATGATATACCCGCACTATTTACAAGAGAGTACTCTTTGCTAGTCTTCTTCACTACTACCCACCTTGGTAGTATATATATCACATTTGTATATTATATGTCAACACATATGGGTTATATTTTATACACTTATGGGTAGTATAATTACGTTATGGATATATTAAATCGTATCAATCAATTAAGGCGGGATCGTGGCTGGTCAATTTATCGCCTAGCCGATGAGGCCGGACTCACACAATCGACGCTATCTAATATGTTTGCTCGCGGCACACAGCCGTCGATCTCCACACTAAGTGCACTGTGCGATGCCTTTGGCATCACTCTTAGCGAATTCTTTGATGATGGCAAGACTAAGTCTATGGATAACACCCTGCTTAGCCTGTATCATAGACTTGACCCCGACAAACAATCTCTTGTCATGCAAATGTTGCAATCACTAAACAAATAGACGGAATCCCTTCCGCCTATTTGTTTCTTATACTTCGTCTACGAGTTTAGAAATATACTTAATTTATTTTAATGTTATTAGGCCGCCCTTAGTAAGGGGGCTGTCGGTGTTTATCACCGACTGAGGGGATTGAGCAGGCTCTCACTCCCACCTTTATACCAACTTCTATTCCCTTAAATAAATTACTTATTATCACCAGCAAATTCTCCTGCCACACTATTCCTTGTCACCAATTTTTACTATGTCAAACAACGCATTTAGCACTAGCCAATTTTGACCAAAATAATTATTTATATTCCAGTAACTGACACCAGCTAGGTCGTATTTGTCAACAAGTAGCAACCTATTGTACGTACTAGTAGCATTATCAAACCACACTACATGGCGCTGCCCTGCACTATCTGTATAGTAATAATATGGTGCTTGAGATCTCGTGTCATACTCAATACTAGCCCCTACATCCACTGCCTGATTTACAGCCTCCACATTGGTGAGCACTCTAGCTGATGTGCCCGGAGTGTATGGTATTCGCCAATCATATGCATAGTTTGGCATACCCATTAGTATCTTTTGGCTATCCATCACACTTGTTGCATACTCTATCACCTGGCTCACTGGGCCAATTGGAGATATGGCAAGAGGAGGACCATATAGATATCCCCATTCGTAGGTCATGAGGATTACGAAGTCCACAATTGCACCAATTGCCTTGTAATCGTGTGCCTCATATAGTAGCCCTGATTGGTCAGCATTTATCTTAGGCGCAAGTGCCACCGCCACTATGTACCCATACTCGTGCATCCTATCAGTCACACGCCCAAGGAATTTTGTGTACGAATCCCTATCAGTAGGATAGAGGTATTCGAAATCAACGTTCACACCACCATAACCTTTCTGTCTAATCTCGCTTAACATATTCTCTATCAGTATATCTTGCGTTGCTGTATTATTTAATATCATGCTTGCAAGCGCACTTGAGAATGACTCGCCGGGTTTAATATTTGTAACTGTGAGTAGTGGGGTTGCTCCATATCCACGGGACACATCAAGTATTTTAGTATCTTCAATTGGGGTTAAACTGCCGTCCGCATTGACTTGGTAGCTAAAAGGACTGATATATGTGAGGTTTGGCGCAGTGCGATCGAGCACTGTGTCATCTATAGGCACTACAGCATAACCATTCACTATTATATCACCCAGTTTCTTCTCCCCTACTGGGATATACACGGTGCTACCAATGGCTAAATTATTTGGGTTTATATCCGGATTAGCATCTAAGATATCATCTATTGTGACACCATATCGCCTGGATAATTTGTACAGTGTATCTCCCATCACTACGGTATGTGGGATAGTGTCGACATTTGCCACTATCTCCTGCCCTATCACCAATTTTGATGGGTATTTTATCTCGTTCTCATAAATCAAATTTTCTACTGTCATGCCATACATATTAGCAATTTTCTCTAACGTATCGCCCGCTACGACTCTGTGTATTACCATATTCACCTACCTTACCTAGATATATGAAGTATGGTGAATTTTTGTTATAAAAAAAGACCATTACTTTGGTCTTTCTTCATCTATATAGCTTGCTAGCAAGTCGCAGCAACTAAATATTGCAGCACGCGGATATATGCTAAACGCGTCAGCAATGGTCGCCGAAGTCTGCCTCACTCTCTGGTCAAATCCTCCCATGTGCCAATTGATAATCATGGCTTCTTCTCTAGATAATTTCATAAATCCAGATATGATATACACACTCTTCTCACCATGACCATATGGCATAGTGTCTTCCACCGCATAGTATGGTTTTTGCACCCAATTGCCATTCTCTTTCACGTTTCGCATCTCTACTGTATATGTGCCGACTTTGCATATATCATGAAGTAGGCCACATATAGCAATGCTCTCATCGCTAAATACTTTGGCATAATCCTTGCCATATTCTAGCTCAATCATGGACTTAAATCTCTTGTACACATTTAGAGAGTGTACGACAAGGCCACCCTCGAATGCATTATGAAATTTTGTACTTGCAGGTGCGGTGAAGTAATCTGTGGTAAGTAGCCAATCGAGCAGTTCCTTGCTCCCTGCGCGTTTAATGTATTTCCTATATATTTCTAGGAATTCATCTTTTGCTGTCTTCTCTGCCATTATTCTTCTTCCCTTTTATCATAATCATCTAATATCTTATTGATATCCATTATATCGCGGACGGTCACAATGCCAAGCGGTGCTTCCATGAGCGAGCCAGTCGGAGTGATGACTATACACGTGAGTTTTCTATTTTCCTGGAACATGCTGAGCACTTTGTCGAGCGTAATATCTTTGTTTGCCGTAGCGTAGTAATTCTCGCCCATAAATTCTTTTAGCACATCCTCAATAGATGTCTCCTCGATATATTGCTTGATATCGACCTTTTGGTAAATTTTCTTACCCAGCACATCACTAATTTTTTGACCAGTTGCCACACCTATTAGCATTCCTTTTTTGAAGATAGGAATATTGCTAAATCCACTCTTGTATCCGAATTCTAGCACGCCTTTTAACTTCACATCATGCTCAATACAACTTATCACATGATTTGCCACAGTGGATAGGGCTAGAGGTGGTGTGCAGATTAGTTCAGTTATCTTCTCATACTCCTCCACTACTTCATGATGCGGCTCAGCTATCACATATTTATCATTATCGTTGTGCACTATAGCGTTCCTAAGCCTGCCATATTCTATCAGTGTATCCTCATACTTCCTAACAAGGGAATTGGTGCGTGCTGCACGCCTGACAGCCTCGGTATAAGATATGCCTCCGCGCAAATTCAATTGCTGACGAAGGGCATTGTCTATCATATTGTAACAATTTACGAATCTCTTAGCATTATCATTTTGACTATACATAAAAACCTCTTGTTTGTATATTGTAACACAAACAACGGAAATTTAAAAACAATATAATAATAAAAAACTCCTAACACATGGTTAGGAGTAAATTTTTATTTTATCATTACAAATGATGTAATAAGAATTGCCATCAAGATTACAGCGACCAAGCATATGACAACAATTGATGTGATCTTTATCCAATTCTTATTAGATCTAAGTGATAATGCTGCGAACATAGCAGACAGTATACTAGTAAGAACTGATGGGACAAAGAACATTGTGAAGAATGTCATAAACATGAGCTTGGAGTCATCTGCACCCATATTCATGGTGAATACTGAGCTTAGATACAACACATCACACACAGCAGTAATCAAGAAGAACATGAATGAGAATAATAGGTACAAGAATTTGTCAGCACTGCCAACTGTGAACCAATAACCAGTGTAACGACCTTTCTTTGCCTCAACTGGAGCCTGGACCTCTTCAGCTACTGGAGCTGCGACCTTCTCCTCTACTACCTCTGGCTTTACCTCAGCTTTAGGAGCAGCGCTCTTTGCTGGTCTGCCACGCTTCTTTGCAGGTGCTTGTGCCTTGCTTGTAGCACTCTTTGTGGAAGTCTTTTTCTCTGCCATCAATATTTCCCCCTATATTTCATTTATAATTGTAGCATAAACTTTATATTTGTACAACTTTATCACTAGCGTTTATTGTAAAATTTTTATTATATTGGACGCTTGGATATAGCAATTGCCAGTGCCCCCGGCCCTATATGGCAGGAAACTGACAGTGATAATGGGTCAATATATATATCTTTCTTTGGGAACACAGCTTGCACTTCTTTCTTGAATTCCTTTGCTGTCTCGAGGTCATATGTATATGCGATGGACACCACAATATCGTCACTATCTCCGCCAAAACGATTGGCGATATCGCGCTTTGCTGCATTGATCATCACAGCTTTTGCTTGCTTGATACTCATCACTTTCTGGAAAGCATCGAGCTTGTCACCTTGTATCTGCAACACTGGTTTGATATGAAGTAACGTGCCAATTGCAGCACCCGCTGCAGTCACACGCCCACCCTTCTTTAGATACTTTAATGTATCGACCATGATATATATGCTGCTCTCTGGTCCATTAGCCTCGAGTATCTCCTTGGTCTTTTCGGCATTATAACCTTTCTTCACAAGATCGATTGCATCATACACAGATTGCTTCTGAGTGACACTGATACGTTTGTTGTCGACCACTTGGACCTTGCCATTATATTCTTTTGCAAAAGTCTTTGCGTTTTCACAACTACTAGATAAACCACTTGACATTGGGATATATACTATTTCGTCGTATTTTTTTAGTAAATCATCCCAAATTTGTGTTAAAGACGCAATAGATGGCATGGATGTGGATACATCAGCATCAGCCTTTAACATCTCAAAGAATTTCTCATGAGTCAGATTTACTCCCTCAAAGTATGTCACGCCATCAATAATGCATGGCATAGGCACGACAGATACGCCTATTTTCTGAGCCTCTTCTTCTACTATTCCACTATTGCTATCGGTCAAAATTGCAACAGACATATTCCCTCCATTGATGTGGCAAAAAATATTTTGCACACGCCTAACCTATTATATATTATAAGCATAAATTGTCGATATTTGCAAAGAAATTTCACAACATATAATAGGTAATTTTTTACCACACAAAAATTTGCGAATAAAATTAGTCCTAGTAAATTATTAATAATTTTACTTTTAATCAAAAATTCATTGACACTTGCAAAATGTTATGATAATATAAAAGAGCGTACAAATATGGGGGTGTGGCTCAGTTGGCTAGAGCACCTGCCCTGCAAGCAGGGGGTCATCGGTTCGAATCCGATCATCTCCACCATTATTTGACAGATGCAAAGTCATTAAAACATAATATATGTTGTGCGACAACGCATTGCATCATTAAAAGACTAAATGTCATATCAATTGTGCAACGCACTACATCAATATAGGATACAGTCGCTAAAACATGTATAATATAGAGATGTAGCTCAGCTGGTTAGACGCACCACACTGTATTGATGAATTGCCGAACTTGCTTCGGCATAAGTGGGGGTCGGCCCGAACCACCGAGCACCACCGACAGATGAAAAGTCGCTAAAACATGTATAATATAGAGATGTAGCTCAGCTGGTTAGAGCACCACCCTGATAAGGTGGGGGTCGGTGGTTCGAGTCCACTCATCTCTACCAGAAGGTGAATGTATGGGGTTCACCTTTTTTATAACTCCCCCACCTTCGTGT
>CANREZ010000014.1 GCA_947629745.1 uncultured Clostridia bacterium | reverse complement strand
GATAAATACCACAATTAAGACAAAGAAACAAGCAATATGCTATGGAGCGAAAATATTTTCGCTTTTTTCTTTTTGCCCTTGTCAATTATGTTACATTCTTCGCCCTAAGTAAAGAACCTTTCGCGGCATAAACCGCCACTTTGTTAAAATAAAAAATCTAAATCAAACGCCCTCGGTTCAATTTAGATTTGTAGTGGTGCTGAAGGCGGGACTTGAACCCGCATGAAGTTGCCTTCGAAGGATTTTAAGTCCTTTGCGTCTGCCATTCCGCCACTTCAGCAAAGAAATGGAGGCACCACCCAGATTCGGACTGGGGATAAAGGTTTTGCAGACCTCTGCCTTACCACTTGGCTATGGTGCCAAAAAATAAATGGAGCGGAGGACGAGATTCGAACTCGCGACATTCGCCTTGGCAAGGCGACGCTCTACCACTGAGCCACCCCCGCATAAAAATCTGGTAGGAACTATTGGACTCGAACCAATGACCCCCTGCTTGTAAAGCAGATGCTCTCCCATCTGAGCTAAGCTCCCATTGGATTGCTCTTATAATATATCAAAAAAGAAATATTATTGCAACCCTTTTTGATTAGAAATTTTACATTTCCGAAAAGTAATCCTCCATACACTGGTGTCTAAGTCCCGCATAATTTCTATTATTATATGAAATTTTAGCCCATATAGTGATAATTTCATATATTTTTAGCAAATGAGATATTACTTAATTCATAAAAATAATGCTGCAATTTGTAGAACGCGCATATACCGAGCAAATATTATAGATCATTATCTATTCAATTATACAATAAAAAAGTGAGCAATATTGCCCACTTTGTGTAGTAACTCCCCTATCTAGACTTTGATGTCTTAGAACGTGTGGCGCTACGTGCATTCTCGCTCGATCTACTTCTGCTTGAGCCACAAGCGCGAGTAGATGAACGTGTGCTAGACTTGGTGCTATTTGACCTAGATGATCCACAAGACTTGGTCCTGCTAGATCCGCAAGATCTTGCACTGCTGCCATTTGATGCACTTCTTGTTCTAGACGTTGTAGCGGATCTTGCACTTGTGCCACGGGTGCTGCGTGATGTGGTGCTACGGGTACGCGATGTAGTTGTAGCACGTGTAGCACTGTTTGCACGAGAGCGAGTGTTACTAGTCGTTGAACTATTTGTCCTTGCCATTACTTTCACCTCCATTAGTCAAAGTTTTAGAACTTTGTAATAATATTTTGTGCAATATTTATTACCCGCATACTTCTAACTTGTATTTTACTATTGGAAATTATTACAATAATTATTATATCTATGCATTCATATTATTCATAATTTAGCAATTTTATAATGACACACAGTTTAATCTCCTTCAATCAAATTGTAATGATTATGTGTATTATTCAATCTCAATTTACTACATAATTTAACAATATAATCTTGTGTGCATAACACTAAATACTTTTATTATTTTACATCACAAGACATTGTAAAATTATAGTAAAAATTGGTATTATTATGCAATAACACATCAGCTTAGACTGCATATTTATACAATAAAAGACTATAAAATTAGAATAGAAAATATCTCTAATTATTAATCAATCGCAAAAAAAATGACACACGTTTTGTGTGCCATATTGTTATTCCATGCTAATTATATAGTAGTAGACTGGTTGTCCACCAGATATCAGCGTTACATCGCAATCTGGATTTGCTTCTTGCACACGCTCACGCAGTGCATTTGCATCCTCATCTTTTACATCAGCGCCGTATATTAGCGTGATCGATACCATGCCCTCTTTCTTTAATTTGGTTATCAATTCCACTGTGGTATCTGAGATATCTGTGCCTTTATTGATGATCTCACTATCACCTAGACCCATGATATCGCCCTCTTTCACATCAATGCCGTCCATTGAGGTGGATCTTACTGCATATGTGACTGAAGCGGATGTGACATTTTCCTTACTAGAAGTCATAGTGGTAGAATTTTCCTCTGCACTAAACTCTGGATTGAATGATAGTGCGCTACTTATTCCCTCAGGCACGGACCTTGTTGGAATCACATGAATTACTTTCTTTGACAGATTCTGTGCTTGTTCAGCTGCAAGGATTATATTTTTGTTATTTGGCAATACAAATATTTCCTTTGCTGGCACGCTATCTGCGCACTTTGCTATATCGTCAGCCGATGGATTCATCGTCTGGCCACCTTTGATACAAGCGTCAACACCAAGGTCGGTAAATAAATTTTCTATTCCATCACCTGGAGCAACGGCTATTATGCCAAAATCTTTTAGATTAGTCTCAGCCTCGGCACGTTTACGCTTCACTTCACGGTTTTGCTCCACCATATTCTCAATCTTTAAGTTGATGAGTTCGCCAAGCTCTAGTGCGTAACCAAGGGCTTTATTTGGCTCATTAGTGTGCACGTGCACTTTCACCAAATTAAGGTCTCCGATGCAGATACAGCTATCTCCAATCTCGCATAGGCTCTCACGTAATTTGTCTATATCGCTCATGGTAGTCTTCATCTTCATGTGCGTGATCATAAATTCTGTACAATATGCAAACTTGATATCAGCAAGATTATCTAGATTGATGTAGAAATCATTGTTGTCAGCAACTGAAATGGTGCTCACCATATCGGATGTGTCGATCTTGAAATCTTCTTCACCGATCAGCGCTTTGTAAAATCCTGTGAATATGATGATAAGTCCACGTCCACCAGCATCGACCACTCCTGCTTTCTTTAGCACAGGTAATAGCTCTGGAGTCTGCTGCAATACTGCTTCACCCTCAGCAATCACTTGATCGAGCAGTACTTCCATATCAGTTATCTTCTTAGCAAGCCTTGTTGCGGCCTCGCTCATGCCACGGATGACAGTAAGTATTGTTCCCTCTTTTGGCTTAGTCACAGCCATGTATGCCACACGACACCCCTCAGTCAATGCTTTTGCAAAGGTCTTGCAATTCACTTCGTCCTTTACAGTCGATAGCACATTTGACATTCCACGAAGAATCTGGGATAGTATGACACCTGAGTTTCCCCTAGCACCTTTTAGCGCACCATGGCTAAGTGCCTCACTAAGTGCTTGGAAATTATTTTGCATACAAGATGCCACTTCGTTGCTGGCACTCTTTAGCGTCAAACTCATATTCGTACCGGTATCTCCATCTGGCACAGGAAAGACATTTAGACTATCGACAAAAGCCTTGTTGTCATCGAGCAACGTAGCACCGGCTAGTACCATCTTTCTAAAACAAGTACTATTAAAAGATTTTTGCATTATATACTCCTTCTAATGGGATAAACTTATCCACTCAAACACAAACCTTTTTGCATATAGCAAAAATAATTTGTGGTATTTATACTCTAACTCCTATGATGTGGACATTCACAGCGTCAGTTATCATGCCGGTGAATTCCTCCACACGATATTTTATAGTTTTCTTCAAACTCTCAGAGACAGCACGCACGTTAACTCCATATTTTAGTACGACATTGAGGTCGATGGTAATGTGATTGTCATAAGTCTGAATCGAAATGCCTTTTGCTAGTGGATGTTTCTTCAAAAACGGTCTGAAAAAGTCTAGAGCATTACGACTAACTATGTCGACAACGCCATAGCATTCACGCGCAACAAAGCCTGTAACAAGCGCGATTGCATTGTTACTGACACTTATCTTTCCGTAACCATTAGTAGTCTTTACAGCCACAACTGCCTCCAATTAACTATACTTGTGTATTGTTACACTAGTATAGTTTACAACAAACCTGTCCATTTTGCAACAGATTTAGTAAATCTCGTGTTATATTTGTAATACTTGTATAAATTACAATAGTTTATACAATTTTTATTTTTGTGGAATTTTACGCAAAAAACTCTTGCAAATATATATTAATAATGTTACAATAAATAGCGATTAAAATTAACTCGGGGGTGAAACTATGGCAAAGGTATGTTATATGTGTGGCAAAGGTGTCACGACAGGTAATATGAGAAGCCACGCAAATAAAGCAAGCCGAAGGACATGGGAAGCAAATCTTCAAAAGAAATCTATCGAGGTAGATGGCAAGCCTGTCACAAAGTATATTTGCACAAAGTGCTTAAAGACTATGAAGAAGGCTGACTAATATTACATAAATCTCCACGGATTCGGTCCGTGGTTTTTTATTGCTAAAAATTTAGCTTATTACTATAAATAATTACAGTTAAATCTAACTACAACAAAATCTAAATTGATCTAACATAACAAAAAATTGACAAATAGCTGTGTAATTAAATATAAAAAATGTGCAATAGTATTTGCACATTTTTTTTGTTTTCACTTAACTTATTATTTAGTCTGCATCAGTTTTTCTTTATCTTTTGCACATTTATTGTTTGAATTAGTTATTTACTTGACTATTACTGCTAATTAATATTTAGTCTTTTTTATCCCTTGCCACTACTTAGCACAATATCTTGGTTACCATCACTTTACCCTTAGTCTAATCTGTATCTCTTAGTTGCTTCCTAAATATCAGTTTTAGTAATGGCCTAAGTATGGCTGGCATTTTAATGCAATATATCTTCATATGTTTCTCCCTAATATATCTATTAGTAAGATTATATGATGAATGTCACTCACTCGTGCATGAGTGGACTGCATCTATCACTTTTGCCCTGTTCTTAGCCTTGTATAGTGCTGAACCCATGACAACGATATCGGCGCCGGCCTTTGCTATGCTCTTAATATTATCTAGATTCACTCCACCGTCCACTTCAATCAGAGTACTTGTTCCTGAGCGAATCACGAGTTGCCTAGCCTCGGCAATTTTGTTTAGTGCCGAATTTATGAATTCTTGCCCTGATTTGCCCGGCTCAACACTCATGATCAAGATTACATCTATCAGGTCAATTATGTTATTTAGCATATTCACACCGGTTGAAGGCTTGATAGCAATGCCTAGCATTACGCGTGGAAATTTCCTTCGGATCTTCTTTAGCTTCTGCCTAATAGCAAAATCTAGTGTACTGCCAAACTCTGCCTCGTAGTGGAATGTGAAGATCGTAACCCCAGCCTCCACGTATTTTTTCATAAGCTTAATAGGAGAATTGATCATCACATGGCAGTCAAGTGGAGTGGATGTAGCCCTCGACACTTCTAGTAGTTTTGGCAATTCTAGACATGTGGCAGGCACAAAATGCCCGTCCATGCAGTCACAGTGTATCATGTCGACATGGAGGGATTCTAGTTCCTTGCAATATTCAAGCAATTCCTCTTCCTTTGGTGGATTGGTACTAGCCGATAATCTCATCATTTGTCCTCCTCATTTTTCATATAATAATTCCTTAGTTGTCCGCATGCACCGGATACATCATCACCCGTAGTCCTACGAATGGTGACGCTTACTCCAAGATTAGATAACTTCTCGTAAAACGCGTGCTCAGTAGCCGAATCAATAGTCTTTAGACCGCGCTCTGGCACTTCATTTAGTCTAATGAGATTCACATGATATGAGTGGCCCTTTATTAATTTTGCCAATTTTTCGGCGTCCTTAACACTTGAATTGATATCCTTAATTAGGATGTACTCTAGTATTATGCGCCTACTCGTTACTCTCTCATAATAATCTAGTGCGTCAAATAAGTCCACTATTTTGTACTTCTTAGCAATTGGCATTATCTTCTTCCTAGTCTCATCATCGGGCGCGTGGAGAGATAAGGATAGCGTTATATTTAGCCCAATATCTGCAAGAGCTCGGATCTTATCTGGTATGCCACAGGTCGACAAAGATATATTCCTAACACCTAAATTAAATCCCTCGTCACTTGTGATATTTCGCAGGAACTCCACTACGTTATCGAAGTTATCCAGTGGCTCACCTGTGCCCATCAATACAATTTTGTCTATCAATCTATTTGATTTGCTGCCACCAATAGCCTTGTTTACTGCGACGTATTGCCCTAGTATCTCGCCTGATGACAGATTCCTCACCCAGCCATTTAGACCACTAGCACAGAATGCACAATTCATCTTGCAACCTACTTGAGTGGATACACATAGAGTATTGCCGTACTTGTACTTCATGAGCACGCCTTCTATCAAGTTGCCATCATGTAGTCTAAAGATGTATTTCGTGGTCTTGTCCTTTGCAGTATGAGTGTGCTCTATCACAACGGGTTGGAAAATAAAATTCGCCTCTAGCACATTTAGTAGCGACTTTGGCAAATTGCACTTGTCGTGCGCATCCTTGCCCGATAGTATCATGTCATACACTTGCTTTGCACGAAACTTTGGCTGACCCATTGATTCTATTAGGCTTGTTAGCTCAGCTAGATTCATATCCAGTAATACTTTCATTTCCTCTCCATTTTCGCTATGAAGAAACCTTCTGTCCCACTAATATGTGGATAGA
Organism: uncultured Clostridia bacterium; assembly: GCA_947629745.1. Lineage (GTDB taxonomy): Bacteria > Bacillota > Clostridia > Christensenellales > UBA1242 > CALWPI01. Next base: position 9,278 of record CANREZ010000014.1, on the reverse strand, counting down.
ATGTCTCCATGCCATCATTTGTTTTTGTCGTAACGCCAAATGTATTTACTGGCACTAACCTAAAATCTGGGTTGTCCTTTAGGAATGCCCGTACTATCTCTTCATTCTCACATGGAAGTATCGAACACGTGCTGTATATTAGTGTGCCACCACTTGCCACATACTTTGCAGCCGACCTTATAATCTTTGATTGCACAGATACTAGTTCCTCGATATTTTCTTCCTTGCGGGATAGATATATATCAGGTTTCTTCCCTACTACTCCCAGTCCACTGCATGGCACATCAGCTAGCACTATGTCAAACTCGCCTAACGTCGGGTCATAGACTGTAGCATCTGCCACCATACAAGATACGTTATTAATATTTAACCTATTTGCGTATTTCCTCACTAACTCCAATCTATGCGGATATATATCGCAAGCTACTACTAGGTCACATATCCCTGCAAGAATCATAGTCTTGCCACCTGGTGCTGCGCACACATCAAGACCACGGGCGTATTTGCCATCAAAATTCCTACAAGCAATGATACTAGGTAGACCCTGCACTACGTAATTATCTTTTAATGCAGGAGTATTTAGCAAATGTTCATAATCTATATAGCAAGTATCTGGAAATGCGGATATCTCGTATCTTATCTTAAGTCTATCACACTCACTATAAAATTTCTTAGTATCTCCAATCACCCTAATATGCGTGAGTGTGGAGAGTTTCGCTGAGACCAATTGTCTTGCAAAGTCCAGTCCAAATAGTGATATATATTGCTTCACCCAATTGTATGGCACACTGTATCTGATAGATAGGTTGTACGCCTCATCTGGTCCATTTGGAATTTCGGTCTTTGATCTTAAAATATTCTTTAGCGTAGCATTGATAAATCCTGCCTGTCCATGGCATACACGATTTGCAAGACTCACTAGTTCATCCACCAAGGCATAATGCGGGATGGAACGGAGGAATTTTCCGGCGTAGGTGCCAATCTTTAGTATCACCATAGCAGGGCCATCAGGCATCCTCTTCACATGGTGGGATATCATATATTCTAGTGTGATATCGCGCTCAATTACTCCATAGCAAATCTTGGTGATCAGTCCAAAATTCACACGGGCTCTATCCACATTCACTTTGTTTAACTCAATGGAAAGATAAGCCCCGTCAAAATAAACGGCGCTAAGCACTCTATAACTTGTTGCTAACTCCTTATTCAAGGCTTTCTCCCACATTCATTTTCTTGCCACATAGATAGGCGGGTGAGCTCATCATCTTGCCATTTGGCGCTTGCATTTGGTCGATTTTTATGAACCCATCACCGCATCTTACAATTAGTCCAGCTTTGCTAGTAGCACACACGATTACTCCTGATTTTGCCTTCATATCTAGGTCAAATCTACTTTGCATATCACTATCCACTATAGATACTTTTGATACTTTAAAAGTCTGCCCCTGATAACTAAATGTAGCAAGAGGGCTTGGAGATAATGCACGGACATGATTTACTATATCACGTGAACTCTTTGTAAAGTCCATTGCCCTATCTTCGTCTTTTATCATATGTGCGTAGGTCGACTTGCTATCATCTTGCTCAATTAGTGTGTATTTGCCACTCTCTAGCATGGCTAGTGCGTCTACAATACACTCGGCCCCAAGCACACTTAGTCTCCCTGTCACCTGCCCGCAATCTTCATCACTAGAGATATCTATGGCGCGGGAAAATAACACCTTGCCATCGTCGATGCCGACATCACTCTTAAGAATTGTGATGCCTACACGGCCTTCCCCTGCCATAATTGCACGGGCAATAGGTGCTGCTCCGCGATATTTAGGCAGAATCGACCCATGGACGTTATACACTCCATATGGCGTCATATCTAGGATATTTGACCTTAGAATCTGCCCATACGCACAAGTCACTATTATGTCCGCACCGAGGCTATTTAGCTCGTCAAATCCATCACGGCTGATTCTATTATATTGTAGGACTGGAATACCCAACCTCATTGCCTCGCGTTTTACCGGAGACATAGATAACTTCATGTTACGCCCAACTGGCTTGTCCGGCTGAGTGACTACGGCTAATACATCTGCCACCTCATTTACTGCGCGAAGTACTGGTACGGCAAATTCCGGCATTACTTCTCCTCTTTGTCTGGAATGTATCTTTTTATCATCTTGTCAGTGAATAACACACCATTTAGGTGGTCATATTCGTGACAAATTGCACGGGCAAGATACCCCTCTGCTGTGATCTCAAATGGCACACCGTACCTATCATATGCTTTACATGTCACCTTGTGTGGACGCTCGACATAGCCACTGATATTCTTCACCGATAGACATCCCTCGACATCCACTTCGGTTTCCTTGGACCTATATGTAATCTCGGGATTGATGAATTCCAGTTTCATATTATTCACATCGATTACAAACATGCGCCAAAGTATTCCCACTTGCACACCGGCGAGTCCGCAACCATTATTTTTCACCATGGTCTCACGCATATCATCCAGCATTTCCCATAGATCTTCATCAAAATTTTTGACCGGCCTTGATTTCTTCCTAAGAATTTCATCCACATCGGATTTCATTACATTTAGTGTAGCCATGTTGTCCTCCTTACTTCAAATTTTGTGCATTTAACTCTATGAATGTCACGACATCTCGTGCCCGACATTCCTTCTCTATATCATATATTTTATTTATTATATCCAATGAATCGGAAATTCGCAAGACTATTTGATATCTGCACACACTCTTTATCCTTGCAACCGGGCTTCGCATTGCCTCTAGGAAATAGAATTCCTCAGGGTTTTCACGGCGTAGGTCCTTTAGCTTTAGGAACATATCATGTGCCACATCCTTTGCCTGTGTGTCGTCCTTGCTAGTAACAAGTATCCTAATTAGCCTAGAATATGGCGGAAAATGCGTGATACGCCTAAGGTTGTCTTCCTTGTCAAAGAAAGCCTCATAGTCGTAATTCGCCACATATCTATACACATAATTCTTCGGGAAATAGGTCTGCAACACCACTTTGCCGGATTCCTTTGCTCGTCCTGCTCTGCCCGACACTTGAGTTACTAATTGATAAGTCTTCTCCGTCGCTCTAAAGTCGTTAAAGAATAGCGATAGATCAGCATCAAGTATTCCTACTAATGTCACATTCGGGAAGTCATGACCTTTGCTAATCATCTGGGTGCCAACTAGTATGGATGGGCTGTGACTGCCAAAGTCGGCTAAAATCTTCGCATGAGCATTCTTTGTCCTAGTAGTGTCATTATCCATCCTATATATTGGCACATTCGGGAAGTGCTCTGCTAGTTCTTTGCATACTCTCTCCGTGCCAACGCCGCCTAGTTTTATCTCATGAGATCCGCACTCAGGACAACCAGTGAGCATCCTATATCTCTTGCCACAATAATGGCACTTTAGCATATTATCTTCCTTGTGATAGACTAGCGAAACATCGCAGTCCTCACACTTTGGGATATATCCACACTCCCTGCACATGAGAAACGACGCAAATCCTCGCCTATTGATATACACCATTGCTTGGTGCCCGTCAGCTATGCACCCCTCAAGCTCGCTAAGGAATATTCTAGAAAATATGCTATCATTCCCCTGTCTATGCTCAGCCGCCATATCCACTATCTCGATGCTTGGCATAGGGAGTTTGTTTATCCTCTCAGGCATAGTTAGCAATTTGTACTGCCCAATCTTTGCTAGATGATAACTATCTATACTAGGAGTTGCTGATCCGAGCACTAGACTGCAACCAGACTCCTTTGCTCTAAACCTTGCCACCTCATGCGTGTAATATCTAGGATTGCTCTCCGAGAAATATGACCCGTCATGTTCCTCATCGATAATTATGGCACCAAGATTGTCTACGGGCGCAAAAATGGCGCTCCTTGCCCCGATAACCACTCGAGCCTTGCCGGAATATATCCTCATCCATTCGTCGTATTTCTCGCCAAGGGAGAGGCCACTATGGAGCACTGCGATATCCTCGCCAAATTTTTTAGAGAAATTGCGAACCACTTGTGGGGTCAGCGATATCTCAGGCACGAGCATGATAGCAGATTTCCCAGTCGATAACGCGTGCTTGATGATATTCATGTAGACCTCGGTCTTGCCACTGCCGGTCACGCCGTGAAGTAGATACACACCGGGTGCACTATTTGTCACCTCATCTACAATGCTCTGCTGCACATCATTTAGCTTGATACTATCTTTTTCTTGTGCGCCATATTTTACTCTGTATCGCACTTTGCTGTGTGTGACAATGATCTTGTCTTTTATCAGTTTATTCACTGTAGCTAGGGAAAATTTCTTTGATAGGTCCGACTTGGTAGATGCGCCGAATTCTCGCAGGTATTGTATTGCACCTAGGATATTCTTCGCACTCCCACGAGTCTTACTTACAAATTCATCCACTACACTCATGTCGTCATTTAGCGTGCAAGTGACCTCCATCATATGCCCGACATCTTGCCTTACGGCCTGCGGGATAAGGAGTCTTATCACATCAATATATCTTAGATGATAATACTCGCACATGAAGTGAAGTAGTTTTAGTAAATCTTCCTTGATAGGAGGAGTGTCCTCGAGAACTCGGGAAATTTTCTTTATCTTTGACTGATCTATATCGGTTTTGGTAGTTTCGGATAAAATATATCCCTCAACTGTCCTGCCACCAAATGGCACGAGCACATGGGAGCCAATAGGTATATCAAGATCATATTCATAATCAAATAATCTATCGACATTGTTATTTGCTACATCTACTACTACTTGATATATCATATCCCCCTCCTGTATTTTTTTGGATAAAAATTAATTCACGAAATCAAAAAATCCCGTTCAACAAAAACTATAGTTTTTCTAATTACATAAAAAACTTCGCGTTACAAATGAAAATTCATATTTGCCCTACGTAAAAATTGTTATCTTCTATAAAAGAAAACTTAGTCTCAATATCTACAAAGTTTATTATGCTCCTAAGAAAGAAAAATTCTATTGGTGTTGCCCAATAGAATTTTAATCCAAAGTTATTTTTCCTTCATAAATATCGGTGATTGCCTTGGACACTTCTTGTTGGACTTCGGCTTTCTCATTAGGATCTAATTTCTTCAGTTCCTGTGCGCGCTTGCCAACTGCCACGGCAATACGATATGGGCTCTCGCCTGTCTTCTTTATCAAACTCTCAACTGATGGCTCTAACATCATAATATCTATCTCCTATACTCATACAATTTGCTATACTTTGTATAACATAACTAAGTGTATTATACAATTATTTTATTATAAAATAAAGAGTTTTTCATGAAATATTTTATTTTCTTGCAAGATGTATTAATTTTACTACTTGCCAATATATTTATTGAATGTCTCCTCATCTATCACAGTGACACCTAATTCGTGTGCCCTACTTAGTTTGCTGCCAGCCTCGACTCCCGCTAGCACATAATCGGTCTTCTTACTAACCGAGCCTGATACGTGCGCTCCAAGAGACTCTAGTATTGCTGTAGCCTGATCTCTAGTATATCCGCTAAGTGTACCTGTGAGCACCACAGTCTTTCCTGTGAAATACTCGTTTTCGGTGGACACAGCGCTATAATCTGCCACCTTTACCCCCGAGCGCTTCATCTCATCTATCATCTTGATATTATCGGGATTCCTAAAATACTCCACTATGTTACTTGCAAGTATATCCCCTATCTCGTCTATTGCAATGATGCTATCGTAGTCGGCCTGCATCAGGGCCTCTAGCGTGTGATATTTATTTGCTAAGTCCTTTGCAGTCTTCTCTCCAATGCCGTCAATGCCAAGAGCAAAGATGAAGTTGTTGAGACCAACATTCTTGCTTGCCTCAATGCTGCGGGAGATATTGGCGACTTTTACTGCCTCCTTCCTCCTATCCTTTGGGCTAAATAATTCTAGCAAGTCATCGTAGGTAATCTTGTATATATCTGCCACCGTATTTAAGCCATATTTCTCATGCAATGCCTCAATAGTTTTGGTACTGACTCCCTCTATATTCATAGCGTTTCGCGATGCGAAGTGAGTAAGACTATCCACTATCCTATTGCTGCACTTCTTATTCGGGCAGAATAAATTAGCGCCATCCTCAATAAGCGTAGTGCCACAACATGGACATTTGGTTGGCGGGACTATCTCACGGGACGATGGGAAATGCTCCGCCACGCCTAGTATCTCAGGGATAACTTCGTTGCTGCGCCTCACAAATATTTTGGAACCAATCTTTAGATCCTTGCGCCTAATGTCGCCTATATTATTTAGCGTTGCACGCCTGACTATTGCACCCGCAAGCTCCGTTGGAGATATCTCGCCAATTGGTGTAATCTTGCCTGTTCGGCCTATCTGCCAGACAATATTTTCTAGCGTTGCGGTCTTCTCCACAGCCTCAAACTTGAACGCCATAGCCCATTTAGGGAACTTTGCAGTGTAACCTATGGTTGACCTAAGATCAATATCGTCCACCTTGATAACTGCTCCGTCTATTAGGATATCTAGATTATTTCGCCTGCTATCAATATTTTTTACTTCAGATAAGATGCTATCGATATCACTTGAGTGATAGAAGAATTCATCTACGTGGAAGCCGTTATCTATCAAGAATTCGTGATACTGGCACTGCGTTTCAAGTGGTTTATCAATATACGCCACGTCGTAGAAGAATATATCTAGATTCCTTCGTCCCGCCTCAGTAGGGTCAATATTCCTGATCGCTCCAGCTGCTGCATTTCGGGCGTTTTTCATAGGCTCATCGGGATGGGAAGCGTTGTATGAGGCGAGGTTGCTAAGTGTGATCATGGCCTCACCTTGCACAATTAGTTCGCCTTTGTAGCCAATTGTCTTTGGCACAGATGAGATATTCCTAACCTGGGCTGTCACGTCCTCACCTACTAGCCCGTTGCCACGCGTTGCGGCATTTACTAGCTTGCCACCTTTATATGTGCAAGTGATCCTAAGACCGTCGAATTTGTATTCCAGGCAAAAGTTTTTTGCCCCAGCTGACTTCATCTTCTCCATCCAAGAGGCAAGCGCACTGTAATCACGGCACTTATCTAGTGAGTAAAGCCTCACCTTGTGTGTATGTTTCTTGAATCCCGCAAGAGTGGTGTCACCCACCTTGTTTGTCGGGCTATCAGGGTCGACTATGCCTAGTTCCTGCTCTAAGGATACTAATTCGTCATACAATTTATCATAATCAGCGTCTGAGACTGTAGGATTATCCAGCGTGTAATATTCGTAGTTGTAACGCCTGACAAGGTCAACTAATTCATGATATCTTTTGGTCTTATCCATATTACCTCCAAAGTATTATGCAAAGTGTAATACACCCCTATTTTAGGGATAAAATAACATTTGCAGAGTACTTATATTTTCGTGAGTGGTGCGAATCTTAAGGCTAGTTGCTTAGCCCCCAGTGCATCAAAGTCGATTGTAGCATAAATATCTCCGCCAAGTACTTTGATATCTACCACTACTCCCTCTCCAAATCTCGTATGCCTCACGCGGTCACCCACGGCATAATCGTTCATCTGTTGCTCCTTCTTAGCCTTTGCACGCTCTAAGAATGCATCAAGGCCATACTTTGCAGTTGCCGTTGTAGTGCGCGTTGCATAGGTATCGCGGATGCTATTATCTGGTGCACTCCTTGGTGCTACTAATCCCATTTCCCTTACAAATCGACTAAGAGCAGTATGAGTCCTAACCCCATAGAGGTATCTCGACTTTGCACGTGTGATATAGAGTTTCTTCTTAGCCCTAGTAGTAGCCACATACATTAGCCGCCTTTCCTCCTCCATATCATGAGGATTATCTTCGGCACGGCTAATTGGGAATATTCCCTCCTCTAGTCCAACGACATACACTGTGTCAAATTCAAGTCCCTTTGCCGCATGGATAGTAGATAATATCACGCGGTCGTCTTCGCTCTCCTCATAACTATTCTCAAGGGTAACCGATGTGACATAGTCAGCAATAGTTGACTCAGGATTGTATTCCTCGAATGATATTATATTATTGACAAGGGTGTCGATATTGAGAAGTATATCGTGATTTTCCTCAGTATTTTCCTTGTATTCATCGCGTATCTTTGTGATATGCAGGACTCCCCTTGCTATGTCACTAGGCAAGCTCTCATCCATCAGTTCTTGCAAAGATGAGAACACCTCTGCCACCGGCATGAGTTTGGTAGCAAGACTGCTCCCTAGGTCAAATTCTCTAAATCGTAGCAATACTTCAAGTAGGCTTAGATTATGAGCCTCACCAATGGCCTGCAACTTTGCAACTGTGCCATCACCTATTCCACGCTTTGGGAAATTGATAATTCGGGTCATGGACACATCGTCTTTTGGATTAATTAGCACTCTAAGGTACGCCATAATATTCTTGATGATTGCACGGTCGAAGAACTTGGTATTGCCATACACCACATATGGGATGTTGTAGGCAAGTAATTTCTGCTCAAATTGCATGGTAAGAGCGGACACTCTAGATAGCACTGCCATACTGGATAGCGGCTGGCCCTCACCGTGTCTATAACTAATATTCTGGGCTACAAACTCAGCCTCTCCGCTCTCGTCAAAGGCCTCATAGTATGTGATCTTATCCCCTGCCTCATTATCCGTCCAAAGCGTCTTGTCAATTCGTGAAGTATTATTCTTAATGAGCAAGTTTGCATGATCGATAATCTCTTTCGTGCTCCTATAATTCTGCTGCAACTTGTAGCACTTAGCATTAAAGTCGTGGATGAAACTATTGATATTGGTAATATTCGCTCCACGCCAGCCATATATGCACTGGTCTTCATCACCCACTACGAATACATTGCCATGCACTGAGGCAAGCAATTTTACTAGTTTGTACTGCACAGTATTGGTATCTTGGAATTCGTCCACGTGAATGTACATGAATTTGTCACTATAATACTGCAGCACATCGGGATTTTCCTCAAATAACTTTAGCGTTGTGGATAATAGGTCATCAAAGTCAAAGGCGTTATTCTTCTTTAGCTCCTCTTGATACTTGATAAAAATTTTTGTAATCTCATCTATATTGCGAGTGCTGAGATTTAGTGATGCATAATTCTCGGGTAATATTCCCTCATTCTTTGCAGTACTTATGTGATATATAGCTTCTTTCTTTAACTCCGTATCTAGATTTAGATCTCGAATTACTTTGATAATTAATTTCTCACTATCATTATCATCGTATATGGTAAAGTATCTGTCGTGCCCCGGCAGTCTATCC
>CANREZ010000013.1 GCA_947629745.1 uncultured Clostridia bacterium | reverse complement strand
ATTAATGTTCAGGATACTCATAAAGGATATTTCTCTGTTGATAAAAAGGGAAGGTTTATTGACTCCAAAGATAACAAGGAAACGGGATCGGACGATATTTCTGCTTATGATTTGATTTTGAAAAATAAGGAAAGATTGCTATCTTTCGATGAGCCAACAAGATTTATATTTTCACACTCTGCACTTCGTGAGGGATGGGATAATCCAAACGTATTTCAAATTTGCGCGTTGAAACCTGGCGGAGATTCCGCTGTGGCCAAAAGACAAGAAGTTGGCCGTGGTCTTAGAATTGCGGTAAATATGCTTGGAGAAAGAGCAGATGTCCATTATTGTGGTGTAACTGGAAACGATTTTCACAAAATTAATATGCTGACCGTTGTTGCCACAGATAGTTATAAAGATTTTGTTAGCGACATTCAAAAAGATATTAAAGCCAATCTTTCAGATAGACCAACGCGCGCCACAATCGAATTTTTCAAAGGGAAAATCCTTTCTGATGGGCACTCTACATTTGTTGTTGATACAAACATGGCAAGTGATATTCAAAGTTATTTGAGATTTAGTGGTTATATTGATAAAGACAACAAACTTACCGAAAAATATTTTGTAGATAAACAAAATAACGCACTTAAAGAAATGCCTGAGATTCTTGCTTCATATACCAACAGCATACGTAGATTGGTTGAAGGTATCTTTGATGAAAAGGCTCTTGAAGGAATGATTGAAAATGGCAACGAAACAAAAGTCGTTGAAAATGGCTTAAACGACAACTTTGCTAAAAAGGAATTCAAAACACTGTGGAATTACATCAATCACAAATATGCTTATACAGTCAATTTCGATAGTGATGAGCTTATTCAAAAAGCCATTGCAAACATCAATGACAATTTATTTGTTACCGAAACAAAATATGTTGTCACTATTGGGGAACAGAGACGACTTGTCGATGAAAGTCAGCTTAAGCACGGAGATTCCTTTGTAACCACTAAAACGAGAACTGAAAGTATAAATAATTTTAGTACATATAATACAAAATACGATTTAATTGGTAAGATTTCTGCAGAAACAACGTTAACGAGAAAAACCATAGTTAAAATTTTAAGTGGTATTTCAGCAGAAAAGTTTGGAATGTATAAGCTTAATCCTGAAGAATTTATTTCAAAAATAATAAGGCTTATAAACGAGCAAAAAGCTACAACGATTGTTGACCATGTTACCTATAAGATGACAGATGGGACATACGATTCAGACATTTTCACGGTTAATCAAAATAAAGGCGATTTTAACAAGGCTTTTAAAGCCAAAAAAGCAATTCAAGATTATGTTATAACTGACGGTTCAGCAGAAAGAAGTGTTGAAAGAAAATTTGCTGAAAGATTGGATGAAGCTGAAGAAGTATGTGTTTATGCGAAACTTCCAAGATCGTTCCAAATTCCGACACCTGTTGGAAACTATGCACCAGATTGGGCCATTGCATTCAATGATGGTTATGGGATAAAGCACATTTATTTTGTCGCAGAAACCAAAGGCACCATGGAATCGTTAGAACTTAGACCTATTGAACAGGCCAAAATCAAATGTGCAAGAAGATTATTCAATGAACATTCAACAAGCAAAGTTAGATATCATGATGTTGCAAGTTATGATGATTTGCTGGATGTGATGAAAAATATTGATTAATTATATTATAGGCATTGAAACTGAAAGACCAAAGAACGGTTAATACCGTTCTTTTTATGTCTTATAGGATTATTATGCTTGCGCTAGTATTACCTTGGATTTTTATAGCCACTTTATAAAGAACTCTGACATCCATGCAAGCGAGGTAATAAACAAAATTTTTGAATGTAAGTTATTCAAAGACCGGTATGGTTGGTAAATTATACTTTGGATTGTTATTTTTATAAATTTGTCGTGCATTTTTTACTGCTTCGACAAATTCTTTATCTGACCATAATTTTTTTAAATCTTTTTTGCTCGCAACGTCAACGAGTTTTTTATTTCTTGTATCATATATCTGGCCGGTATATATATTTAATTTTAATGGTGCATTAAGCGCATGCATATGAGGAACGGATGGAAATGGGTCTGCATCAGCCTTGTTAATTCTCCATTTGTTATTGTTGATATTGATTTTAGAAGTATAAAACCAGCGGCTAATATATGTTCCATAAATTGTATAGCGAACTCGCAAAATATCGGTTAAAATAAACCAAAAGACAAATATTAAGGTGGACCAATAAAAACTTGTAACATTAGATAAAAATAAGAATGCTATAGCAAAAGTTGGGATATCTAACCAATATACGCTTTTTCTTTTTACGGACCTTGTTGCTGTTATTGTTTTTGAGATTTTTTCTACAACAACTTCAGAACCTAAGTGGTGATGTCTTAAATAAATAACAAAAATTGCTATAGCAAAAATTTTACTATCTAGACCAGGGAAAATAAACAGTTTTGTAACAAATAGCATTACCAATAAATCAATAAGTGTACTATATTCAAATAATATGTGTTTAAATTTGTCCATTATTCTCCTTAATAATCAAAAGACCGAGCTTTTGACTCGGCCTTTCATTATTGTAAATTGGTGTTCCCGGCGCGATTCGAACGCGCGACCTTCCCCTTAGGAGGGGGACGCTCTATCCAGCTGAGCTACGGAAACATATTGTATTTGTATCGTTGATGGAAGTTGAATCTGTATCATTGATATAAGCAGTAGTCGTATCGTTGATAGATATAGTATACTGTATCATTGTTAGAGATAGGATTATTGTTTTTATGTGCGGTTCAGTAACAAATTCATTGGATAGTTTAATACTATCGTACTTTTGTGGAATAGTAAGGTCGGTTCGTAGTTTTGTAAAGAGTAGTTTTAGTTATTTAATTAGCACATTATATCCTGTCTGCTTTAAAGTGTAGCAAATATATTCATTTATGTCAAGAACAATAAAAAAGTTAATCGCATTTGATTAACTTTTTCTATAATAATTACATTTGATATTTCTATAGGGTAGTTAGTTATTGGATTTTGCTATCATTTTTCTATTTATTTGCTTTTATCAATTTCCAGATATATTCACTATTACTAATTATGTGAGGATATTCTTAATTTCTACGTCGTATGGGTCACTTCTATTCTATGTTGAACGTTTTCCCAATCAACGATTTTTATTTTGCTAGATATTTTGTCTATTTACATCACGTAGTTGCGGATGATGGCGTAGGCGATGTAGGCTACGTAAATGGTGATTAGGATGAAACCTTCTTTCTTCCTCAGCTCGCCTTTCCTTAGGCACAGGCCGATGAAGATGATGGTGCTGCCGAGGAGTATTCCAAGGTCGATTAGCATGTCTAGGGTGATAGGGATCTGAGTTATGATGCCCACCGAGCCTAGGATTAGCGCTATATTCATTATATTCGAGCCGATCACGTTGCCTAGGGCTAATTCGTTTTCACCTTTCCTTGCTGCGACTATGGATGTGACAAGTTCTGGCAAACTAGTACCAAACGCTACAATTGTGATACCAACCAATGCCTCGCTCATGCCAGCTGATATTGCCAAATATTGAGCGGTGGAGGATACGCATTCTCCGCCAAATACAACGGCTGCAAGTCCAAGAATCAGATAAATGACTGTACGTGTCGTGCTGAGCACTTTCACTTCCTCAGTCTCGGGTTTTGCTCCCGACGTCGTGTCTACCACGACTGTTCTATCCTTTCTCGCATTGGATACAGTGACGAATAGATAAAGAATTAGCATGGATAGGAGTATGACGCTCTCCGTCCTCGAGATGAAATTGTAATCAATGCCGTCCAAATATTTGTCCACACTAAATATTAGGAGCATTGTGGTAAGTGCAATGAGGAATGGGAAATCCACTTTCTTGGTCGATTGCCTCATATATATTGGCTTAAACATACACACCACGCCAAGGCAGATAAGCATGTTAAACATATTTGATCCCACGATATTGCCAATGGATAGGTCAGTCACGTGGTTTATTGCGCTAGTGACGGATACTGCAAGCTCAGGCAAACTAGTGCCAATAGCGACGACTGTGAGGCCTATGACCATGGATGAGACGCGCATTTTTCGCGCTACGGAACTGGCTCCACTCACAAAAAAGTCTGCACCTTTTATTAGTAGCACTAGTCCAATTAGTAAAAATAAAATATTCAAAAAAATACGCATAGAATCACTTCCTGTGTACATTATAAAATGATTTGCCAATATTGACAAATCATTTCACGACAAATTATTGTATTATATTTTATTTATTATTATTCTATTCTTCTCGCTCATCGTTATGAGATTTAGTAGGACTAATTAGCTCGTAACAGCGACCTTCAGCAAAATTTAGAGCGTCCTTAATTGAGAACATTCCATTACATTCACGTATCTTGTTGCTGTACTTTTCCAAAATTTGGTCACGGCACTTGTTGACATTAAACATCGGGCCACTAGGCATCAGTTTTATTGTGGTATCTTCGTTTACGTCAAACATTTGCTCTAAGCCTAGTGAAATGCAGGAACTCACCACTGGCTGCAACCAATTGAATGTGTGGTGTTGTGGAGTAATGTGATCTAGCGGGCCATGAGTATCTATACGCACTTGGTGTGCGTGATTTGATTGGAAGAATTCCATAGCAAATTGCACTATATTTACCATTATCTCAGGGATAACGCAATACTGTAATACAAAATTTCTTAGCTGCTCTCCCTGGTAGCAGGTGTCAAAAGATATCTTGTCCTTTACAACTTTTCCATTTTTCTCCTCTTCTGCTTGAGCTATCATTCTATTCATGAATTCTTTCCTGCTATTTTCAAAACAATGCTTGATGAAGTTTTGAGATAAGGCAGTGGACAAGTTACTCTCATCCTTTAGCGGACTTTCCCAGACTAACTTCTTCCTGCCAAACATCTTAGCCTTTGACACTTCGGTGATGGCGTAGGAATAATTGTCGTTCATTGTGGCATCTTCCACCTGCAATAGTAGGGGATAGGGGATTAGGTTAAACTCAAGTGTGTAGTCGGTAGTGTCGGCCGAAAGGGTCACTAGTTTGTCCCTAAATGGCAAACCGCAAGCAAGATAGCCGCTGATATAAACCTTCTGGCCTTCCTTCAAGTTTAAGTTCATAATATTTTCTCCAAATGTACGAGTTGTACTGTAAATTTTATCCAAAATGTAGAAGCTAGGATACTAGCGAATATTTTGCTCCCTAGATAGTTCTTTGGTGATAGCATAATCTCTTAGTGCCATAGCATAATTTAGGTTTTTGGACTCAATATTCTCCATATTTCGCCATGTGCCAGATTCGGTTGAGATATATTTCACGAGAGCATGATACAATTCTTCTGCAGGCTCTACGTCAAGGTATGGGGTAGCCTGGTCGATCATCTCACGGGTGGTTACTTGGGTCAGATCTGCTTGCTCTGCTAGGTTAATAATTGGGGCATATAGGTCACGTTTCTCAGGAGTGAGCTCAGCAGAGTAGTCCACAGCGCCAGAGATCCTTGCCTCGTCTACTGTGGCATCACCGTAGAATATGACCCTAAGAGTGTCAGCGCTAACCTTTGGGATATCCACGCACTTTAGGTCAAAGTCCTTGATATTATTCTTGTCTACAACTTCGCGCAAATTGTAATTAATGTTAGCATCTAGGCTATTCTTAATTGCTTGGGATCTGCCTGTCTCATAGAATAGTCCTAATAAAAGTAGCGAGCCAAAACCAGCCACAATCTTTAGCCAGTCATGCTCGTGCAAAGCTTTCTTCTCGTCCTCTATGGACCTTTTTAGTTTTAGGTACTCCTCAGCACGCTTCTTTGTTCCCAAAATATCACCTCAAAAATTTTAATAATAAGATTATATCACAAATGCTACAATTGTCAATATAGTTAATAATTTAATATATCCAAAAAATGACAATGAAAATCCGGCCCATTTGTACATAGAATAAACCTAAGTGTCACAAGATAATAAAAAAGGAGAGAATTATGAACAAAGTAACAAAAACAATATGTGGCGGCCTAGGCTGCCTAGTGCTAGCTATGACCTCAGGCGGGATACTTGCAGGGTGCGGGGAAAAGGATCGACACGTATCCTCCACTGAGTCATTCATAGAGGCAGTGAGTGATGGAGGTAAAATAATACTAGACAAGGATATTGTCATGGATACCAATATTATTGTCACAAAAGATGTATGTATTGACCTAAACGGCAAGAATATAACTGAAACATTCGATGCTGAGGACAAGAATATTACAGCCCTATTTGAGATACGTACAGGAGATGCCAAGATGACTGTCACAGGCAATGGTAGCATCACTACAGACGACGCATACATATTTAGAGTAGGGGCTACTAAGCTTGTCGATGACGGGGACAAAGTGACACGTCCCGCAACCGTAGGGCACTTAACTATTGAAGATGGCTCGTACAATGCACCACTTGTAGTAGGTCTCGTGCTAAACGGAGATATGAGTGTGCTAGGTGGTGAGTACAAGGTAACTGGGCAGGGTCAGTACGGCACAGATTACCTACTAAACTTGCTAAACGAAGCAGGTAAGAATGGCACAGCAAAGATAGAGGTCATGGGTGGTAAGTTCCATAACTACAACCCTGCAAATTCCAAGAGTGAAGACCCTGCAGTCTCATTCGTGAAGGACGGCTATGTATCCAAAGAGTCAGATAGCAATGGTGAGAAGATCTACACCGTTGTGCGTGACACTGAGGAATAATATTTAACTAGTATTACAAATATTTTACAAGTTAGTATAGACTAAAAAAGTGTGTCAGGTTTGACACACTTTTTAATTGACATTTGATACAAAATTTTTTACTCTGTCATTTTAGTTAGTATTTACATTAATATTAGATTTTGTGCGGAAAATTATTAGCCTTTTTGATATGTAATTGTAGATTAATACAATCAGGGTGACAATTATCTTAACTATCCAATAGTGGATGTGCAGTAGGTCAAATCCTAGATACATACCTAGCATGTTTATCCCAAGACCTACTAAAGATAGTAGGGTGAAGATGACAAAACCTTTTGCCGACCTACTGTAACCTTTTTCGTTAAAAACAAAGAATATGGAGAAGGTATAGTTGACTATAAGTCCTGCAATGAATCCAATCCCTGTGCCAAGCACGGTGGAGAGGACTTTTGGAGTAGGTGTATTCCAGAAGACGTTCCAAAAAGTGGGATAGATATTGCTCTCAAGGCCGTACATCACACAACCCATGACGAACATATCTACAAGGGTTGCTACGCCTCCCACTATTAGGAATCTTATGACTTCAAATAGTGTGGGATGAGATAGATAAAATTTATTTAATTTCTCCTTCATCTTTTGTTTTCCTTCTAATTATTAATGCACGACTTAGCTCTACTATTAGCATGACTATGATCAATCCTAGGAAGATAAAGAATAGGTAATTGTTTAGCCATGGAATGAATATGAGGATAAGTGTGATGCATAGGCCGGCAATTACATTGCCAGTCATTACTGCTATGCAGGTGGATAGATAGTCCATACCGGATAGTAGTGCAATGCACGTGCCAGTATACACGCCAGTAAGTGGCAGAGGTACTGCTACAAATAGGAATATTAGTAGCATCTTCTTCCAATATTTCTTTGCTGCATTAGTACTATCCACACTCGTTACATTCTTTCCTTTGGTTAGGAAATATTTTTCTATCCAATTGGCGAGTTTGGCAAATGCCTTGGTACTCTTTAGCCACCTGATTATTGGCAGGAACACTGCAGCAAGTAGGGGCACCACAAGGGTTGATCCAAGCAGGGCCCAGAGTAGGGCATTCCATGGAGATAACGCGAGTTCTCCCCAAAGGGCAGGGGATGTGGCAAAAGGTATCGCTCCACGCAATTCTATCAAGGGAATGATGGAGAGAAGGATTGTGCCAAGGATCACATTATCCCCAAAGATACTAGATATACTGTTACTAAAAAATTCTGTCATGACACGCTCTAATGTTTGTGATCTAAATTCTTCGTGCTTGCCACGATATAATCCGGACGAGCAAGTAAGCTCTTTTGTAACTTCATTATATATATGTTGGTAATACCATTGAATATGAGGAGAATGGACAGGGCAAGCGCAATACTAGGGTAGACGAACCATATTGCAGGGATAATGTTTAGCCCAACTAGTGCGCCTAGTGTGCCAAAGGCAATAAGGGATAGCACACAGAGCATTATTCCACACTTCATAGATAAGGTCAGTGGCCAAGTGGATAGACTCACAATACTCTTCTTCGCTAGTCTAAATAATGAACGCAGGCTATACTTTGTCTTTCCTGCAACACGAGCGGGCCTATCAAAGTCCACAAAGCCTTGCTTGAATCCCACAAATGACACAAGTCCGCGCAGGTATTTGTCGTTCTCAGGTAGATTATTTATAGTGTCTACCACACGCCTATCAAGGAGTTTAAATTCCCCGACGTTTGCTGGGATATCCAGTCCACTAGATTTCTTTAAAAATTTTAGAAAAGCACGGGATGTAAATTTCTTTACCGCACTCTCTCCACGCCTAACTTTTCGCCTAGCATGCACTACGTTATAGCCTTCACTCCACTTGGAGATAAGCTCAGGGATGAGGCTTGGTGGGTCCTGTAGATCGACATCCATTATGACTACAGCGTCACCACTTGCGTATTTTAGACCACAAAATATGGCTGCTTGCTGACCAAAATTTCTACTAAAATGGATGCACGCCACATGTTTGTCTTTTGTCGCTAATTCCGCCATAATTTCGGCTGTCCTGTCATGGCTGCCGTCCTCTACGAATATTATCTCATAGTCTCCATCCACGCCCTGCATAATAGGTGTGATAGTTTTATAAAAAATTGGTAGTGCCTCTTCCTCGTTATACACAGGCACAATTACTGAATATTTCTTCATAATTATCCTTAACTCTATCTATATGATACCAGAAATATCTCGTTTTGGATATCAAATTTCACCACTTGCCACAGATTGTTGGAGGTAAGGACGTTTTTATCATGCTGGTCTTTTATTTCATTCTAATAAGACACACTATGAGGATAAAAGATAATTTTTATTAGAGGGTAGAGGAGTTGGTACATAGGATTAGCTCGAAAGCCTGCTCAATCCCCTCAGTCTGCACTTTGTGCATCCAGCTCCCCCTACTACGGGGAGCCTTATGAGGATAAATTAAAAAAGGAATTCCATGTTTGGAGGGTGCCTTATGAGGTAGTAAAAGCGTTAGTTCAATGAACAAAGTGCGCCTAAATAAGGTTATTATTTGTAATTAAAATAATTGTGATATCTTTATAT
This sequence comes from uncultured Clostridia bacterium, assembly GCA_947629745.1. Lineage (GTDB taxonomy): Bacteria > Bacillota > Clostridia > Christensenellales > UBA1242 > CALWPI01. The sequence continues at coordinate 18,181 of CANREZ010000013.1, read as the reverse complement.
AAAAAAACACCCCAATTATTAATTGAAGTGTTTTTAACAATTATTTGATTACTATGTCACAATCTTAATTAAACGTAAAGACGATCTTGGTGATTAGCAAGCATACGAAGGTGTCGGTGCCGTCGGCTTTTGCTCGGATATAACCGTTATTTCCTACCTTTAGATATACTGTATCATTATTGCCATAATTATAATAGATAGTCATTCCACCTATAGTGTATCCTGCAATTTGGCTGGTCAAGTCAAATGAAATAGTCGAGGCATTATACGGGCCATCTATTATGCACACATCACCTGAATAAATTTTGGCGGTAATGTTTAGATTGTTAATATCGTTGATTGCAAAGGTTACATTTTTCTCACCATATTCGGTATCGGAGGACCACGCTACGTCATATGCGTTAACACTGCCTGCATAGTTCGTGCCACTTACTTCAAAGCGTATATTCCTATACGTCACGTCCTTTAATAGTACTTGCATATTGGTCCTAGAATTCGTCTCAGTGCTATCGATGTATAGCAATAGGCTTGTCACAGGAGTGCTACGGGTATCGGTATTCTCAGATAAGAAATAATAAATCTTGGTTTCATTTTTTGCTAAAGATTCTGTGCCTAGGAGATAATGCTTAGTATCTGGACTATCAAATAGATATGTCCCAGCAAAGGCACCTGTGCCGTCCTGTTTTACTATAAAATCTGTGCCTCTGACAAAAGTCTTAGTGTAATTCGTACCATTTAGCGTGATATCCAGTGTGAATGATTCGTATCTAGATATATCATTGATGAAGAATACTACCTCATGTGTTGCATTTGGGTCAGTATTATTAAAGTACGTGTATGCATGAGTGAGATTGTTAGCATCATCTAGTCTACTAAATAGAGTGTTATTTTGATTGAAGAATTCAAGCCCAGTGGTGAAGGTGATATCCTTCACATTAGTCTCGCTATCTACTATAGTGATAGAATATGGGTCTACTGAGATATCGAAGGTGTAGTGATTCGAGTACTCGCCGCTATAGGTCTCTGGTGTGTCATATTCTCCTATTTCAAAAGTATATGTCTTGTCGCTAGCATTGTACTGCAAATTTTTTGCAGGGGAGCCGTTGACTTGGAATTTAATTTTGGCGAAATCTGTAATTTGCAAAATTTTCTCGTCTTGTTGGAAAGGACAATTATCTAGACCATTGTACTTATATTTGAGAGTTAACTTTTGCCCGTAGTCTTTCCTAACTTGTCCATCTGTCTGCCAGTCTACTTGGTCATCGAGCTTCCAGCCCTCAAGGCTAAATTTGAAACCAAATGAGCTATTAGTATATGCATCCATATCAGTTACAATCTCATTCTTGTCGGTGACACTTGCGGATAGATATTGCAGTGACTCTAGGCCCGATTTATTCAGATAAATTGTGTCGAAGTCATCGAGATCTTCGGTGTCGTATTCTAGCGCATACACTTTTTGTCCATTCAGTGTAGCAGTGGATATATTAGGAGAGGAGTAATTTGTAAGACTAAATACACTCCTAATTGTGCTATTAAATGGCAAGTCACGGCCATCGTTATCATACTTTAGATATAGAGTGAATGTGTCCCTCGTTAGGTTCGCAAAAATATATTTGCCTGCGATTCCTAATTGATGTGATTCATTTTGCGTCACAACTAGTGGAGCCCATCCTGCAGTGTACACATTGGTATTTGGGTCATATTCCTTGTTTTCCACCCAAACCTCCGTGTGATCGAGCAGGTCGCGAATCTCAGTATCTGTGCTATCTAGCACGCTTGCGTCACTAGAGGATAGATCTAGATTCACATAATTAATCTGGGCAGTAGGTTTGGTTATCACGAACGTGTAGTCAATATCTTCACTATATGGAATAGTGAGTAGTATGTATCTATAACTATTTACTCCATCGTCTTCTAGTTTCTTGGTAAATGGTTTGTTGTCCTTTTCGGTAACATTGATTGAGGATGTATCCCATTTCCTACTAAGGTTGATAGTCAATGTGACATCACTAGGGTTGGTGATATCTGCCGGTCCGTATGTGAATTTGGAACCCGTAGCGCTACGCTCTTCATTAGTAGTGGCCGGTGCGGTGCATGAGAAATACATGTAGTTGTCTACGTCATCACTTGTGAAGTCGTCAAATTGCACACTAACTGTACCTTTTACGCTCACAGTCTTTGGTCCGCCGCACGCGACCAAACAAATTCCCGCAATTAGAGTAAAAACAAATAAACTTATTGTGCTTAAAAATTTCTTTGTCATATTCCCTCCATATAGTACTAGTTTAACACAAACTAATTACTTTTAAAAATAAATATGAAGAATAACTATCAGTTTCCTTGAGACATTGTGTGGTTATTTCCATTTTTTGGATTTTAGGCTCACAAAAAACCTTGTGATGGGAGCCCCAACACAAGGTTAATAGTTACAAATATTTATTATATACTTAAAAGTCAAAATCGCTATTATCTACATTTGGCTTGATGACGGTAAAATTCTTGCCACGCTCTATCACTTTGCTGCCATACACATCGACATCTTTGTATACGCCAGAGGTGAGTTTAGCACGAAATCCCACAAATGTGTCGCCGCAAATTACAGCATTCCCACCCACTTCGGATAATCCAGACACTGTGGCATCATCGAGCACTCGAGCATTGCCATAGACATATCCATATGTGTCGACCCAGGCATTGCCTTCTTGGGACAAATTTTCTTCGCTCTCGATGTACCCTCCATGAAAACCTTTTGGCACCATGTAGATAGGATCCTCTATTAGATTGCCTGCGCTGTCGGTGAAACGTGGACGAATATTTTTTAGCGAAAAAATTCTATGCAGGACAATTTCCTTGCCATCTACGACTATCGTCTTTGTCTCGTTCGTTAGTTTGTATTTCTTTCCCATAGAATGCTCCTATGACCAAGATTTTTCAATAAAAGTATAACACACAATATATTATTTCCCAAATGATAAGTATTGTTTTTAGTTTAGCAATTTCTTTTGGTATTTAAAAATATTTAATGTTATACTAAATGCGTGGAGGGACTATATGGACTGGTACTTTATTTCTGCGCAAATTGTGGGAGCAGTTGCTGCAATATTTACTATCATTTCACTTTTCCAAAACGTGAGATACAGGACAATGCTACTACTAACAGGCGCAAATGTAGCGCTGGCTACTGCTTATTTCCTGCTTGGGAGGATTCTTGGCGGGACGCTTGTTGCAGTGTCGGCCGCAAAGACTCTAGTATTTTTCTTCTACACAATGAATAACAAGAGGCCAAATTTCAAAATCGTGCTTGCTATTGAGGCTATATTTATAGGTCTTGCTATATTCCTATGGCAAGATGTTGTGGATATGTTTATCATCCTTGACTGTGTGATAGTGACTATCACATCATGGCAGAGCGATATCTTCGTGCTGCGTGTGGGCTACTTAGTCTCAGCCTTGCTGCTCATCACCTTTGACATATTCGTGAGAGGGTATAGCCTGATCGCTAGTGAAGTTTGCTCCACAATCCCTATCCTTATCATGCTCATTAGATATTCCTATGCAGGCAGGATAGACAATCTGGTTGAGAAATACTATGAGAGCATGAGAGATATTTTCGATATGCATGTGGAGGAAAATGCTAGATACAATCTAGTCTATTCCAACAAAACTGATGACATGAATTACAATTTTGCAGTGAAGAACGATAGTGTAGATATACTTGAGACTATCAAGGATATCCGAAAGGACATGGGCGAGCATTCGCTAAGACCTCTAATATATCTACCATTCAATGCTAAGACCAATGACAATTACATCGATCTCGCTGAGACCATGAATATGTATTATAAGACAGCTTATCACGATGTGTGGATGAAGTTGCTCACCGGATACAACCTGAATAACACAAAGTGCAAGTTAAAGAATATGGAATTTAGGAAAGTGGATAGCACGTGTGCGGATGAAGTGGTCAAGGTATTTACCAATGGATTCCTGAGCACTACCACTCCAACTCCTGATCAGCAAAAGATGATAGATATAGTGGAACATTTCTTAAAGAATCCTAAGAATACTGACAATTTCGTAGAGAATACTTACCTTGCTTATTACTACGGTGTGCCAGTTAGTATGCTCATGGTGGTCTCGGATAAACAGCGTGGATTTATCTGCAAAGTTGGCACTGTGCCAAAGTATCGCAGGAAGCACATTGCATCAAATCTAATTCAATTTGCCGTGGACTGCGAGAGAAAAAATGGTGTGCAAGACTTCTACCTATGCACTGAGAAATACAGCGCAGCGGAGAAATTCTACGCCTACAATAGTTTCATTGAGATCATGCAAGGCTACTGCCTAGAGCTTGATGTGTCAACCGATGAGAGCGAATTCGAATCCCTGATATCCAAGAAAGACACCATCGAGTCTGCTGCAAACAAAAAAGTCGTGAACTAATCACGACTTTTTTAATAGGTAAAATATGAGGGAATATAGTAGTTCCTGGTAGTGCTGCATCGCAAAAGCATATCTAATTGTACATTTGGTAAATAGTAATTTTTGTGTTATAATAGTGGAACTTACTATCTTAGGATAGACAACTAGACTTATTTTGCATACAGAATCTTTTTATCCATTAGTACTGCAAAAGTAGAATGGAATAAAGTATTTTAGATAATAAAATTTTGGAGAAGTAAATGAATATTGGCCTAGATATAGATAATGTGATCACATCTTTTGATAGCACTATATTTCAAGCGTTTTTAGAGGAAGATAAGAGAAAACGAAATAAGGGGATTGTGAATTCTGATGCAGACCATTTCATAAATATGTTTGACTGGTCGCAAGATGAGATTGATGAGTTCTTTGCTAAAAATATGGAGAGTCTTGCAAAAACTTTAAGAGTTAGAAGGGATTGCAAAAAGTATATGGATAAATTGCTCGCCGATGGTCACAAACTTTATTTAATCACACATAGAGCATATCCCCACTACAACGATCCAGAGAAGACTACACTCGACTGGCTAAATAAACACAAAATCCATTACACGAAACTTGTCTTGTCCAATAGCCCAGATAAGACAGATGAATGCAAAAAATATAAGATAGACATCATGGTTGACGATCGAGTTGGACAATGCCAAAAAATGAGGGCAAACGGAGTGGAGTGCATTCTCATGATCACAAAATACAATAAAGGACGCAAGGGAGATTTGCCTTATGCGAAGAGTTGGGCAGATCTATACAGGAGGATACAGTCATGGCAGTAAATATTATTTTAGATACCGATATTAGCAACGAAGTGGACGATCAATTTGCCCTTGCCTATCTATTGCAGTTACTAGATAAATTTAATTTACAGGCAATCACAATCGCACCATTTTCTAATAGCTATTACAAAGTGACACATTCTATCGACGATGGCATTAATCTCTCATATAGCGTTTGTATCAAAATTTTGCAACTGATGGGCAAAAGTGAATATAAAGACATTGTATATAAGGGAGCGAGTAAATATTTTTACGAGAGCAATGAACTAAATGATGCCAGCAATAAAATTATTGATGTGGCAAGAAAAAACGACAAAACAACTATTGTTGCAATTGGTGCGATAACCAATGTGGCACTTGCTATATATCACGCACCAGATATTGTGGATAAAATTGAGGTAATTTGGCTAGGTGGAAATAGTTTCCTAAGTAAGAACAACGATGAATACAATTTTAAGCAGGATGTGGAGGCCGTAAGGCAGGTATTTAATTCTAGAGTGAAACTCACGGTCATCCCATGCAGCAATGTAGCAAGCAATCTGACAACTACAGTTTATGAGTTAAATCATTATTTGAAAGGCTGTGGCAAGATTGGGAAGTATCTATGCAAGTTATTTGCCGAATCTGTAAAAGTATATAGGAATGCTCCACAAGACGAGGTTGGTGAGGCAAAAACTCTGTGGGATTTAAGTGCAGTTGCATATCTACTGGATAAATCAAATTTTGTTTGCAAGGATATTAGTTGCCCAGAGATTATGGATGACACCTCTTACAAATTCACAAAGAATAGGCACAAAGTGAATTTTGTCATGGATCTAAATAGGAACAAGATCTTCCAAGATTTCTTTATTAAAATGGGATATAAGAATGAAAAATAAATTTTTTAAACATCTATCTATGGTCACGAAACATAGGTTTAAAGTTTTTGTTCTCTGCACCAAATGCGGACTATTTTGGCGAGGACTTGTGCATGACCTATCAAAATTTAGCCCAGTAGAATTTTGGGAGAGTGTGAGATATTACACTGGCAAATATTCGCCCGTCGCTGAGTGCAGGAATCAGACAGGTTATTCCAATGCTTGGCTCCATCACAAAGGCCGTAATAAACATCATATTGAGTATTGGTATGACCAGCAAAATAAAGTGCAAATGAATATTCCATATAAATATTCTGTAGAACACATTTGCGATAATATTGCTGCTGCAAAATGTTATTTGAGGGAGAATTATACACCACAGTCCGTGTTAGATTATTGGACAAAATATGGACGACGGGAACTTACCAACGACAATATGAATAACTTCTTTGTCACAGTGTATACTGATCTATCTGAGCACGGCGAAAAATATGTGTTAAATAAAAGATATTTAAAGGAAAAATATAAATTGCTTGTACTTGGGGAGAACAAATAAAATATTCCTAGTTATCACAAAAAGATAACTAAAAAACGAGCCAATTTTCGCGGTTCGTTTTTTTTAACACAAATTAATTGTAATGTACTAAAATCGCAAAATGCTTTAAGTTACAAATCTATAATAGAATTTTCTCCAAAGTTCTTTCGGCATATTTGCTCAAAATCTTCAAAAGGGATTGGATTTAGACTATGTGAGCCAACGCAATTTCTTATAATCTTTGGTTGAATGCCATAATCAAATAGTTGGAAGCATATGGATAGAACACATGAGTCATAATCTGTTCCACAAATATATACTTCGTCTTTGCCTACTATAGATATATCTGGTAGGCCATAAGAAGTTTTAACAACTTCTAAGCAATTCTTATAGGGGGGGGTGATAGCAAAATCAGTTTCATCTTTTTCCATTAGTCGAGAATAATTTAAGAATCTTACATATTGACTATCTTTTTTATTGATAAATTTTGTTGCAATTATTTTATCAAATTGTACGGATTTTATCAAATTTTCAATATTTTCTACCAAAAATTTGTTGTTATTTGTGATAAATCCTTTTTGCATATCCACGATTATAAGCGTTTTCTTATTTATCATTCGAAGCACTTCCTTTATTTTTATACTCATAGTAAGTTATATTGCATTCATTTATTTTCAATTTAATGTCCAACTCTGTGAGTTATAAAATTGTTTTAGTATTTCGAGCTGAGCATTGGAAATATTGTCTCAATCATAGTTAGCATATTGGATGTTTAATGTGAAATTTTAACTCAAATAAACATTTTCACGCTATCTAATACGCCAGATCTTTTATTTTCTTTTATTTGTAGATTTGATATATTTTTCTTCCCAAGCTTGCTCATATTCTATGAATGTAGAGTTGATATCCTCATAATCATAATTTACTTCAAATGCACCTGATGATTTGACGAACATAGTAAATACTGTCCATCTTTTATCTTTTGGCAATTCTTTTCGCTCATTTGCAAGTATCTCATTTATAGGGAAGAATATACTTCTGAGTGTCCCTTTATTTAAACCGAGGTGAAAACAATCTACATATCCCGCACCCATATTTATATAAAATTTATGCGAGATCATATTATCCGTAAAAGCAAAATATAATCTTAGTTCTTTCCAACCTTTTGGCAAATAATCTGCTACTATTTTAAATATTTGTTGATAATGTTGATTTTCCATAATACATCCTTATTTTTAATGATATCATCTTTTAAGTTAAATTCAAAACAATTACATAAAATAAAAATTCACACCCAAATTTAGTTGTGGGTGAGAATGGTTTGATCCGGTAAAGGTAAATGTTATATTTCACTTCCCTCGAAGCCATAAAGTATGGCTGGTTCTTGTAATACTTTTAAAAGTTTACGAGATAAAAATTTTTTATTTATCCAAGCATAGAACACACATTTTTCAAAATAATTATTATTCATCACATAATAGCCATTTATTCTATTGTTTTCGCCTGCAGAATCTTCAACTTTCCATCTGATAGGATTATCATCTGCTACATAAGCACCGCGAATTGTCATGATATGGCGAGCCCTGCAATCAAATGTTTCCAAGGATTGTGCTTTTGTCATATCTTTTATATTAAATAATGTATCAAAATTAAAAATTCTTGTGTCTAATATTTTACTTTCTTTATCACGATATTTTTTGTTATCGCAGCCAATAACAACAGGGATATTAGATTTTAATTGCTTTAAGCATAGTTCGGTAAATTGTTTTTGTGGAATGTTTATAAAATTGTGTGCATCAGCTTCAACTATATTTTTTGTATAGCGTCTCTCATATTTTTTGTAATAATCGAAAATTGGAATTTGAGCAATTAGCACATATTCATCCAAATTAACCGAACAATATTTTTGATAAAATTCCATAGGAGTCAGATTTTTTAGTTTTACTACTTTGTTGTTTTCATCAGTATATGTGTAGTCAAAAGTTTTTGGTGGTTCGCCCAAGACATAGGCTAGAATTTTGTAACATTCTTTTAGCATTTTCTCTTTTTCTTTATAAAGGTCACTATTTGATTTCTTTAGAGAAATTAATTTTAGCATATCCAGATGTATTTTTCTTGTATACCATTTGTTAAAATCGTCGGAATTAAGACTATTGTATGTTTCGGGCATGACTGATATTGGCACAATTCCATATTTCCTAAGCAGGGCATGAGCATATGCTACCTTGCCATTTTCCCTTACAGGGTCTTTCAAATATCCAGTAAGGATAGGATGATCTTCATAATCACAAAGCAAAAACTTTTCATCTATTTCGCTATCTATAATTACTTGATAGGCATGATTTGCCTTTTCCAATTTGTCAAAGAAGTTTAAATAATTTGGTGATAGCTCAAACTCCATAACGTTTTGATTAAGATTGTGTGCCATATTATTTTTTATTAAATTTAACGCACCAAATATCCAACAACGCTTACAGTCACCTTGATTGTAAATTTTACCTTCCTCTAACTCAATGTTAAATTCAAATTTGTTTTCCTTTTTAATTTTTTCATTTAAAGCAACATCTAAGATTGAATTGTTGGCAAGAATTTTTTGTAAGTTCTTGTCTTTAATTTTGTTAAAGCATTTACTAAAAAACTCAATTTGTTCATTTTCTATTTTTTGTTTCATATTGCTCACCACAATAATTATATCATCTTTTGATGATGATTCCAAAGTAATCGAGTATACAAAACACACTTCAGATACCTCTCGCTTCAACGGAACGGTAAGTAAACAATAAATATTCTGTGCTTATAACTATTCTTTTTGATAAATATTTTCAATTTTATCAAGTACTATTAGTTCACAGTACATGCCCGCTTGATTGAAGTATCATCAATTTATTTGGTTGGCGGAGGATTGCCTATTCTTTACTAACCTAAATACCTCTTACTTCAACGGTAAGTGAACACGAAGTGTAACCTGCTGATGAGTATTATCTAACATATAAATTGATAGTTTTTAATTGTACAATCTATGTTCACGGTACACGCCCGCTGGCGGTCTTGAAAACCGAATAGGCTATAAAAAAATGGCTTAATGAAGCCATTGTCAAGCTTTGGCGGAGGACACAGGATTCGAACCTGCGGAAGCTTTCACTTCAACGGTTTTCAAGACCGCCGCTTTCAACCACTCAGCCAATCCTCCATAGATATCACGCTTTCACGCTAATAGTATTATATGTTAAATTCGGGCAGATTGCAAGTGAAAATTTGATATATAATTAAATTCTAAAATTCTTTGGTGAATAGGAGATACTGAAAAGTTAGGTCATTAAGTTTGACTAAAAAGCTCATATCCTATACACTAAATTATTATAGGAGGGAAGGGAAAATGGAAAAATCTATTGTTTATTTCACAAAAGAAATTTCGCCGCAAAGCCTGATTAGAATATATGAGGCAATGGGAAGGCAACTTCCGGGGCGCGTAGCAGTAAAAATTTCTACTGGCGAGCCAGGTGGGCACAATTTCCTAAATCCAATGCTAATAAAGGATCTGGTAAACAAACTAAATGGCACGATTGTGGAGTGTTGCACAGCTTATCGCGGGAAGAGATTTGAGCCAAAGAGTCATTGGCAGGCTATCAAGGACCATGGATTCTATGATATTGCTCCATGCGATCTAATGGATGAGGAAGGGGAGATGAAGATACCTCTAACTGGTGGCAGACACTTAGATGGATATGATATAGTAGGCACACACTTAGCAAATTATGATTCCATGCTAATGCTATCTCACTTCAAGGGTCACCAGATGGGTGGATTCGGCGGAGCGCTAAAGAATATGTCAATCGGCGTAGCATCTAGGAATGGCAAAGCGTGGATTCACTCAGTGGGAAATACAAATAACCCAGACAAGATGTGGGGATACACAGGAGATCAAGATGGATTCCTAGAGAGCATGGCTGAGGCTTGCAAAGCTGTCATGACATACTTTGGACCAGAAAATATAGTGTATATCAATGTGGCAAATAACCTGTCAATTGACTGCGATTGTAATGGAAATCCTGCAAAGCCTGAGATGGCTGATATAGGAATATTCGCATCACTTGACCCAGTAGCTCTTGACCAATGTTGCTATGATGCTGTCATAAACAGTACAGATAGTGGCAAAAAGTCACTAATCAAGCGCATGGACGAGATGCACGGCATCCATACTGTGGAGGAAGCAAATAGGCTAGGTCTAGGATCTAGGGATTACACAATAGTAGAGATATAGGAGGTAATTATGATAGAGAGTATATTATCCCGTCACAAGGTAAATTTAAGCGTTAAAATATCAGTAAAACTAGCACTTAGCATAGCGCTAATATCGCTTGCTGTAGGGTTGCCATTTCTTGCACACATCATTGGTGGAGCAAGTGCAGGCATCACGATGCTTCCTATGTATCTGCCGGTAGTGCTCGGTGGATGCATCCTTGGCAAATATTGGGCAATGGGAGTAGGTGTGGCTAGTCCGCTAGCTAGTTTCCTAATTACTAGTATATCCGGCAACGCAATGCCCGCACTTGCAAGACTGCCATTCATGGTAGCAGAGCTTGCAATACTAGGATTCGTAGCTGGGTTATTTGAGAAGATTATTACTAAGAATGGTGTGTGGGCGTACTTAGCAGTGCCTGTCGCATTCATCACTGCACGTGCATCATTTATTGGACTAGTTGCTATATTTAGCAGTGTTAGCACGCTATCCGTCTCACTCATCTGGTCGCAGATCGTGAGTGGAATGCTTGCTGTTGCTATCCAATCAATAGTTGTGGCAACTATAGTTTGCGTGGCATCATATATCTTAAAGCGTGGCAAACATGAGTGATATTGAAATAGCAAAGTCTAATCTAGTAGGGGACAAAACTTGCGTGCTCGTGAGGGGCAAATCTGTCCTATCTAGCACGCATAGAGGCATTGCCCCTATTATGGAGTGGATTGAGGCTGGAGTGGACCTTGCGGGATATAGTCTTGCTGATCGCATGGTGGGGAAAGCTATTGCTATGCTCGTGGTCTACACGGGAATTCGCGAGGTCTACACCCATTGCATGAGTGAGAGTGCTATAGAATATCTGTCATCGCACGGAGTAAAATTCCAGTATGCGACGAAAACTAAACGCGTGCTAAATCGGGCGCGTGACGGATTGTGTCCTATGGAGAGCACTGTGCAGGAATTAGACGACCCAAAGAGCGCATATATTGCACTAAGGGCAAAACTAAATGAAATGAAAGGTAAATAGAATGTCCCAAGTCCTTGGGGCATTTTTTATGCCCAAAAGCTGTGCTGGGCGTTCCTTATAAATAAAAATAACACTATTTATATAGTAATATTTGACTTATTTGCCAAAAATCCGTATATTACTTATATTAGCAAAAAGGACGAATTTATGAGAAAAGAACAAACTAATCCAAATTTCGTAGAGATGGAACACGCTACTTTAAAATTTTGGCAAGATAATAAGTGTTTCGAAAAATTAGTTGAGAAGAACAAAGGCGGCAAGCGTTACAGATTCCTTGACGGACCAATGACGGCAAATAATCCCATGGGCATTCACCATGCTTGGGGCAGGACTATCAAGGACACTATGCTAAAGTACAACGCCATGAAAGGGCGAAGTGCAGAGTATCGCAATGGCTTTGACTGCCAAGGTCTCTGGGTCGAAGTCGAGACTGAGAAGGAACTTGGTTTTAAAAATAAATCGGATATTGAGAAATACGGCTTGGACAAATTCGCAACAGCCTGCATGGACCGTGTGAAGAAGTATTCTGCTATCATTACCGAGCAGTCAAAGAGACTCGGCCAGTGGATGGATTGGGATAATTCCTATTACACAAATTCGGATGAGAATATCACGAGCATTTGGCATTTTTTGAAGAAGTGCAATGATCGCGGCTTGATTGAGCAGAAACACACTGTCATGCCATGGTGTCCTAGATGCGGCACTAGTCTATCCGAGCATGAGATGACCGATAGTTATCATGACATGGAGTGCGAGGCAGTGTTTGTGAAGCTGCCACTATTGGACGAAAAAGCAAAGATATTAGTCTGGACCACTACACCATGGACTCTCACATCCAATGTGGCTTTAGCTGTCAATAAAGACCTAGAATATGCTTATGTCAAGGTGAAGTCGGATCCGCTCCCACTCATCCTTTGCACGAGCGCTATTAAGATATTAAAGGACGACGCAGTCGAGGTGATAAAGACTGTGAAGGGTAGTGAGCTAGAGGGCAAAACATATGAGACTATGTTACCTGATCTTCCTATCCAAAAATTTACTCACAAGATCGTATTGTGGGAAGAAGTTGATGCTACCGAGGGTGTAGGTGTGGTCCACATCGCACCAGGATGTGGTACTAGTGACCATGATCTAGGTGAGAGACTGGGGCTTCCTGCAATCAATCCTATCGATGACCTAGGAATCATCACAGACGAATTCGCGCCGTATAACGGGCTATCCACTGAGGAAGTAAGGCCAAAGATTTTCGATGACTTGCGCAAGCAAAATAAGCTATACAAGACTCATATGTATCAGCACAGATACGCACATTGCTGGCGTTGCAAGACCGATATTGTCTACAAATTGGTCACAGGTTGGTATATAAAGACTGACCCAGTAAGAGCTGATCTACTAAAAGCAATTGAGGACGTCACCTGGACTCCAGATTTTGCTGGCAAACGTATGCGCGATTGGCTAAATAATATGGGTGACTGGAATATATCTAGGAAGCGTTTCTACGGCCTGCCATTGCCATTCTATATATGCAGTAAATGTGGCAAAGTGCACGTCATCGGATCACTAGAGGAATTGCGTGAGCGCGCAGTAGACCCAAAAAGAGTTGACAGTCTGCCAAATCTACATCGTCCATGGATAGACGAGATAGAGATAAAGTGCGATTGTGGTGGAGTGGCAAAGCGTGTGAGCGACGTGGGTGACTGCTGGCTAGATGCCGGAATCACACCATTTAGCACGAAGATGTACTTCACGGACAAAAAGTATTTCAAGGAAAATTTCCCAAATGATTTTGTCTGTGAGATGATAGAACAGGTGAGACTGTGGTTCTACTCCATATTATTTATGAGCGTGATACTTGAGGGCAAAGCACCATTTAAGAGAGTCGAGACTCACCAGAGTGTGGTGCAGGAAGATGGCAGTAAATTCCACAAATCAGGTTATATGATAAAGTTTGACGAAGCAGCCGACAAGATGGGTAGTGACATTATTAGATATTTGTACGCATCAGCACCACTCGGCAGCGATGTGAGATTCGGCTACACTCTTGGCGAAGAAGCGAAGAGGAAATTGCTCGGATTCTGGAACGCATATGTCTTCTACAATACTTATGCAGTGCTAGACAATCCGCAGCTCGATGGTTACAAGCCAGATTTTAAGAACATGAACCTACTAGATAGGTGGTTGATCCAAAGGACTGACGATTTCGTAAAATTTGCTGATACTAGTTATGCAAATTTTGACACTGTGTCCATCATGAAATATTTTGAGGACTATGTGGAGGATCTTACCAATTGGTACATTCGTATCAATCGTAGACGTTTCTGGAAAAATAGCGGAACTGATCAATTGAATGCATACTTTAGCCTGTATGATGCTATCAAGCGCACTTGCGGCATTATGGCACCAATCCTGCCATTTGTCACAGAATATATTTATCAAAACTTAGTGCGTGAGACGGAGAGTAATGCAGCACTATCTATACATCTTAGTGACTTCCCAAAACCACTAGGAATTGAGGAAGAGAAATTGATATCAGACACCAAGATGGTGAAGGATATCATATACCTTGCACAGAAGCTTAGGAATGAACACCAATTGCCGGTGAAGCAACCACTATCCACAATGTACCTCAATGTGACAAAAGATTACATGAGCGCGGTGAAAGAATTTAAGCAAGTGATCCTAGATGAGCTAAATATCAAAGAAATTGAGTTTGTCAAGGAATCTACTCGATTTAATAATCACATACTATCACTCAATTTCCGTGTAGCAGGTGCTATACTAAAGGGTGATGTGAATAAAGTAAAGAATGCGCTATCATCCCTTGACACAGATACTATGAATAAATTAGCGGCCCAGCATGAGCAAGGTCGGGTTATAACTATCGCGGGATATACCTTAAGTAGAGACATGTTAGAAGTGAAGTTAGATCCAAAGCCGGAATATGCTGTGGCAATGCTTGGCAACAACTTAGTCGTACTGGATATAGAACTAAATCCACAACTCGTCGAAGAGGGAAATCTTCGTGAACTCATCCGTGAGATACAGGTGGCTAGGAAAGATGCAGGTCTAGAATTATCCGATAGGATTGATATAGAGATTGAAACGGAAAATAAGACATTATCTGCACTGGTCGATAAATACAAGGACGATATAATGACCGAAGTATTAGCTCTACATTATGGCACAGGAAAGGCACTATATACATGCAAAATATCTGTCGGCAACATGAGTGGTACGCTCAAAATATCCAAGGCTAAATAAACCTAAGTGACAAGGGAAATTATCGCACCTTTGTCACTTATTTTTAAAAATTAATACTAATTAAAAACTAACCAAACAGAGTCTAGGTAATTTTGGCAATAGGGGAATATCATCTTATAATATTATCTTAGAAAAAATTAGATTAAACTATAATAAGGAACAATTGATGAAAGATAGAGATAAGCAAGTATCATTTCGGGTAAATACACTAAAGACAACAGACGAGCAAGTACTAAATAAATTGCATGAGTGGAATATAGAGGTTACTCCCACTAGCATCCCACACGCATATATCACCGGGGAGGAGATTAGGACTACAACGCTAATTGAGAAGGGAGAGATTTATCTACAAAATTTATCTGCCATGATACCTGCGCTGATACTTGACCCAAAGAGTCAGGAAAACATCCTTGATATGTGTGCTGCTCCTGGTGGCAAGACCACGCAGATGTGTGCACTGGCTAGCAACAAGGCATTCATCTGTGCAGTGGAGAAGGATAAATTCCGCGCTGAACGGCTAAAGCACAATCTCTCATTACTTGGAGCAAAGAATGTAAATGTGCTGGTGGCAGATGCGCTAGGCCTTGACCGTAATATGAAGTTTAACAAAGTGCTACTAGACGCCCCATGTAGTGGCAGTGGCACGGGCAATGAGAGAATTGAACAAGCGTGGCTAGAGAGGCACACCAGATTGCAGCGCAAACTCCTATCCCGTGCAATAGATGTGACAAAAGTAGGTGGGATAGTAGTGTATTCTACATGCTCAGTCTTAACTTGCGAGAATGAAGATGTAGTAGCAGATGTACTATCGACTGGAAGGGTAGAGATAGCAAGGATAGACAATACTTACAATTGCCCTACTGCTACACCTACAATACCAGGTGTACTAAGCATCAAACGTCAAGGCCCGTATGAAGGATTCTTTGTTGCAAAGCTTAGGAGAATCAAATAACATAATTAACTATAATATTGCCAATAAGATATGAGTATTTGACAAAAAATACTTACACTTAGATTATTAAGGCTTGTCCAAATAAAATAAGGCTACACGATGTAGCCTTATTTTATGCAATTCGTATGAATAGAATTCGAACTGAACTAGTTGTGCCGGTCTGAGGCGTGACGCTATTAGCTGATGCATTGATTAGCTGATAAGTGTCGCCTGCAGTAGCATCGATGATACCAAAGCCATTTAGCGTGTAAGTGGCTGTGCTCTGGATAGTTGCACCTGATGCACTCACAGCTTGAATATTAGCAGGAGTGCTGCCGACTAATTCGGCTACGACTTCCTCATTCTGAGATGGTTGCACATTTACGTTCCACTCGACAAGGTATATTCCTGTCTCATTGATGGTGAATGTGCCATTCTCGTCGTTTGCTATATTTAGCATATCCACTGTGGTATCAAATAGGAATGGCGCGTTGTTTGCCACAGCACTATTACTTGTGCTAGATGCTGACAAGTATGCTTGAGTAAACTGTGGGCCAGTAGGACCTTGTGGGATAGTAAAGTTTAGAGTGTAATTTGGTGCAGTGCCATCTATTGTCACATCAGCCTCAGTGCCAGGAAGACCCGTTGTGGTCGTGCCGACTGTGATAGTTGGCGTGAGACCATCAGCACCGGTTGCACCAGTAGCACCCGTTGGGCCAGTTGGGCCAGTAGGTCCGGTTGCGCCAGTCATCCCAATTGGGCGTGGTCGTGCTATAGAATTGCATGGTGTGTTACATCCACACCTAGATGGAAAATTCCAGTTACATAACATATTTGATTTTCTCCTTTTTTGGTCTTACTCCATGTTATGTAGGAAATATTTTTTCTGTTAATCACTTGCTACATTTTGGGCATCCTAATAGATACTTACATCGCCTATATGGGCTAGTTCTCCAACTATGATGGCACTTTGGACATAGCCAGTGATAGTATCTAGTACTAAATACGCTGATATTATCAGGTGAGACTTTGTTTTTCTCATAATCCCAAGACGAGGCTAGATATTCATCGCATAGGATATTGTATATGGGATGTGCGGGGAGACTTTGCATATGGACTACTTTTTTCTTTTTCTTCTTTGACCTACACTTTGGGCAAGATGTGCCTTCGAATATATAGCACACTGATGTGAACCACTTGTGCTTGCATTTTGGGCACTTAAAATGCGCTTTCTTTTTGTTCCCACAGGAGACTTTGGCAGGATCTATATTATCTCTAATATTTTCCTCAGTGTCCCACAGTGACATTATGTAGTCATCACTGATTGCATAACCATATTTTACTGGACGCATGATATATTTCCTCCGATAGATTACCTTATTTTGTGAGCCGAGATATCACTTATAGATATTTTACAACAAAAATTTTAATATTTTCTAAAATTTTACATAATTTTCCATAATAAAATATGTACAATATGTCGAAATTTGTTGGAGAATGATGTAATTTGTGCTAAAATGTCTAAGTACGGAATAGGAGTCCGCCCATACCACTCCTCCGTACATTTTTTTTGCGAAAAATTAAAAATTTTTAAAATATGCCTATAAATCATGAATGTTGCAAAAAGGGACACTTCTTGCATATTTTTCCTTGACTTTAAATACTCATGTAATATATACTTAGTTATAAAATGTCGAAATATCCATTTTATTTAGGAAAATTTTATGGCAAGAGTAGCAAGGAAAAGGAGTGAAATAGATAGTTATACCGTCATTTTGCGTGCCGCAGATGGCGTCATTTTTGATGAGTATGATCATAATATGTTCCTTGCAATATGCAGCAAGTGCAAGGAGACTGAGCATTTTGCTATCCTTGCATATGCACTGTCATATGACTCCATATCTCTTGTCATAAAGGCTAGTGACTTAGAACACGTCATGCGCAAGATCACAGTATCTTATGTCACAAAGTACAATAAATATCATGGTCACAAAGGTTCTATCCTAAAGGATCGTTTCACTAGCATTCCTGCAGGGGATTATGATCAATTGTGGCGAATGGTCTTTGATATCCACGCT
>CANREZ010000012.1 GCA_947629745.1 uncultured Clostridia bacterium | reverse complement strand
TATAAAGCAATTCAGGAAAAAGAAAAGGCAAATAAAGAAAAGATTGCAAATGCTAAGGACAAGATAAATAAATTAGGTAATATGTTAAATCTAGATGACGAGGAGAGAAATGATGACTAAGAAAGAATATTTAGCATACATAGACCGCGAATTTACCAAACTACATATCTGGCTAAACAAAGAATATGCCAAGATGGGGAAATAAATAGATAAAATAATAAATAAAAATGCTCTCAGGTGAGAGCATTTTTTATGTAATCATCAGATAAAATATATTCGCTATCTCTAATAGAGATGGGATGGAGATGAAGACAAGGATCAGTGCGTAGAGGAATATGCGATAGAGGATGTACATGCTATTATTCAATACGTGGAAGATATTGGTGAGCTCGGCAAGTAGTAGCAATGCAATTCCCACCACTAGCAGGGCTAGGCCTATTAGTAGTGTCTTTGCAATATATGGATTGGAATATGTAAGAGTAAAGGCGGATTTGTCGGCCTTCACCGCAATCAGGGATAGAGTATTTGGCTCTAGTCTTGCTCCGCTATAACCAGCGTTTGTGATATATGGGATGTACAAATAGTTGCCATCAGGGGTGTCAATATTCACATTGATAGTGTAGTCCATAGCCGATACCGATATATCGTGCGTCTGAGTACTGAATAGATATTCCATATCGGCATAATCTATCTGCCAGATCTCGTAGTCGTCTATTCTATCTCTATTAGATTTCTCAAAAGTAAGTGTGAATGAGGTAGGGGAGGAATAGTAGCCAAGAGGAATGATATTTTGATAAGAATTAGTAAGAAATTCATATTCGTCCTCGCCCGAGATAAGTGAGAGATTATTGCCACTAATCATGCGGGAAGTGTTATTGACTAGATAAACTAGGCTATTAGGATTTGCCGAGATATTTAGGCTAATTTTTTCGTCAACGATTGTTGCTACTTCGGTCGCTGGAGTATTCAAGATGATATCTTTATTTAGTCCGGTAAATTCGCGGAAGAGTGCATTTTGCTTGCCCTCTAGGTTTAGTGCATCAAAGTCGGTGGTTATCAAGTGATCTAGCACGAAGCCGTCATCAAAGGTTAAGTTATTCTCGTATAGCACGCGATGCTCAGTGGACTTAATTGGTGACAGATATGGATAACTAGTTGTAATCTTGTCGTCCACGTCCGCTATAATATATTTGTAGCCTGAGATCATGTCGGATAGCATTGTACCGCCGCCGGTGGAGATATCGTTGGCGTAATTGACTGGGTAGCAAACGGCTGAGGCAAAATTCATGGACTCCCGCGATAAGTTGGATGAAAAGGCAGTAATGGTGTGACCCGCGTTGGTCAAGGTCTGATTGCTATATGATGAGGATAGTATCTTGTATTTCTCATCTGGATCTGTGACGAGGGAATTTTCCTCTAAGAGTGTGGCATAGTCCATCGACCCTGCTCCTACAGCAAAGACGTATGAGAACCCGCACTGGAATACTACAAGCAGTATTGTGATAAAGGAGAATAATGCACGGGATATCTTGGTGCGATTGAAATATCCCATTGCCACCACTACAATCAATGGAATTACAGCAACCACTCCTATGAACATTATGAATACATCTGACATGTTATTGGCAAAATATCCTGTGTTTGTGGCAGAAATTATGAAGTACACTAATAATAGCGCGATAGAGAATACTGCAATGTATTTGATTGCGTTGCCCGCTCCGATAGTCTCCTTGCCATACAACTTGTCACTACACAAGTGACATAAGGTAAGTAATACCAGCATGCCAGTATACATCTGGAACCTTAGTGAGTAACCGAAGTATCCTGCAATGCTGATGGAGCTAGAGCAGAAGAATAGGATGCTTGCTGCAAGGTTGATGATAAGACCAAAGAATAGGAACTTGCAGTAATTGTCCTGTCTCATATTCTTGCCTGTATGGATCAGACAGAGTATGAGAATTGGTAGCGATGTGGTGAAGAATATTATTTTGTGATAAATTTCCTGTAGAGTATATGTGATCTTGATTTGTTCTAGTGGATTTAATGTCTTTGCTACACGACTAGATAGAGTGAGTCTATACACTCCAGTCACGATTACAGGTGAGGCTAGCAGTATGCTGATGCCAAATGATAACACAATCTTTGTCACTAGTTTTGGCCGGTCAGCCTTTGGCACACAAAACATCACGTATAGGCCAATTGTGATGAATAACGGGATAAAACTCTCGAGCGTTATTACATAATTGCTGTAGATTAGGATGGTCAACATTAGGACAAAGTATGTGATCTTGTTGGTCTTTAGTAGATGTATGAATGCCATTGCAAGCAGTGGCACATATATTAGATAATCTATCCAGCCGATCCAAGTGTAGTTTGACATCAGGAATGCACCGAATGTGTAAAGCAGGGCAATAAAGAAAGCTGCGCTATTTGATAGATTCTTAAAATACTTGCGGATAAAGAAAATGGCAACCAGTGTGACTGAGATAATTTTGATGGTCTGCACTAGGGGATAGACGTAGAATACTGCGCCTGGCCCGAATATGACAAATATTATGTTGAATGGAGATAGCAGTGTGTAGATGATATCTCCTACTAGGTCACTACCTCCTGCCATGCCAAATGAAAAGTCAATCTTCCCATGACCCCAAATGGCTGATACTACTTGGGTGATAATTGGCAAGATTTGCGCCGATGTGTCATAGTGTGCACTCGACTTTGTGCCAAACGGGAATATGCCCATGATAGCGTATTCTATCACCGCAACTACTAGTATTATTGCCGGTGCTAGATAGTAGGGCCAATATTTCTTGAAATGTTCTCTCATACATAGATTATATCATAATGGCATATGAGTACAAAATGAAATTTTTTATCCACAAAATTAAAATTATTGTATAGAGTATTTGGATAACGTTTTGGCAAAAACATTTTATGTGGTACACTTATACTATGACCAAGATAAATTTTTGTAATCTGTATACTAAGACAAATATATACAATATGATCGAGACAAAGAGACAAGCCCGTATGCTTGGTCATGCTTATTTATTCGTCACAAAAGATAGTATGACTGAGGAGTATATCACGCGAATGGTGGCCGAACATATCATGGGCGAGGGTGCAGGATTTGACCCAAACTCGGATGTTGCTCTAAAAATAGAACATGGCAATCACGTGGATGTGAGAGTGTATCCAAGGTCGTCTGATGTGATACTCGTCGATGACCTAAAGGATATAATTTATGAGGCATACATCAGGCCAACGCAGTCACAGTACAAGATATTTGTGCTAAAGAACTTCGACGATGTGGGAGTGCTATCCCAGAATAAACTGCTAAAAGTGCTGGAAGAACCTCCAACCGATGTCATTTTCCTACTCGGTTGTGTGCAGGAAAATAAAGTGCTACAGACAATACGTTCTCGTTGTGAGATAGGAAGATTAGCGGATTTTAGCGATAGTGATATCACTCAATTCCTAACCGCCAATGGTGCAAACAATATGGATGTGGTAAAATGTGCTAGCGGTAGCCTAGAGGTGGCGTACAAACTAGCGTTTGATGAGAAGTTTAATAAGATTCACACACTCGCGCATGACTTAGTGTATAACCTCTCATCTTCGCTTGATGCGGCGGGATATGCTAGGAGAATAATTGATGCAAAGGAGCTTGACACACTGTGTGACGAGATAGTGCGCTTGCTGCATGAGAACGTGAGTATTGCAGCAAACAATAATAATATGACACAATTTAAACTATCCTCTAAGATAATGAAGATAGCTCTAGTTACTAAGAAAAAATTTCTTGCAAGTGGCAATCTAAATATCTTAGCAGACAACCTAATATTACAAATTTTGGAGGCAAAATATTTATGCAAAAAGTAATCGCTGTCAATTTTAAATCCGGCGGCAAAGTGTATTATTTCATACAGGGTGACTGTGAGGCAAAGGTGCACGATAGAGTCTTAGTCGACACTGCCAAGAATAAGCAATTAGGCTATGTGGTGAAGACAGATATCGAGGTGGATGAGAAAGATTTTCCTGACCTAAAACCTATTATCCGCGTTGCAACCGAAAAGGATATAGCAAAAGAAAAGGAAATGTACAAGGATTATGATGAGATACTCCATACTATCAAGGAGCAAGTCTCATCGCACAAACTGGATATGAAAGTGTGCGACATTGAGTTCCCATTCGATGGAGGGAAGATCATAATCAATTTTACCAGCGACGATAGAGTGGACTTCCGCGATCTAGTTAAGGACCTAGCAAATATCTTGCATCAGAGGATTGAACTAAGACAAATTGGCGTAAGAGATCAGGCGAAGAATATTGGAGCTATAGGCGTGTGCGGGCAGGAGTGTTGCTGCACAAGATATTTATCCGACTTTGACAAAGTATCTATCAAGATGGCAAAGAATCAAAATTTGTCACTAAATCCAGGCAAAATTTCCGGAATGTGTGGCAGGCTCATGTGTTGCCTATCTTATGAGAACGACTTTTATGTCGAGCAATTGGCACGCATGCCAAGGATTAATGCCAAAGTCTCTACCCCTAGCGGTGTGGGACATGTGATGTACAACGATCTATTCCATAATATCGTGACGGTGAAATTCGAAAAGGACGACACTTCACGCATGGAGGACTTCCCACTAGATAAGATCAAGGTATTGTCCGGTGGCAGACTTGGGGATAAGGATAATGGCAAAAAATAAATATTTGCATGATGGGGAAAGGCTCGACGACTTGCAATATCGCGGCCTTTTTATCATCCAAGACCCGAAGAAATATTGCTTCTCGTCCGATGCGACGAAGCTTGCTAATTTCGTTAAATGCAAACGTGGTGGCCGCATGGTCGACTTATGCAGTGGCAGTGGAGTTGTGGGAATACTTGCTAAATACAAGACTGGGGCAGGTCACTGCACACTAGTGGAGATCCAACCTGATATGGCTGATATGTGCACTAGATCACTTGCATACAACGGCATTGAGGATGACTTCACTGTGATAAACCAACCATTGCAAGGCGTGCACGCGCTGATTGGTTGTGACTATGATGTCGTGATGTGCAATCCTCCATATAGGAAGGCAAATGAGAAGATCCTAAACGAGAGTGAGAATATTCGAATATCTCGCCACGAAATATGTGTGACAATTGAGGACGTGATGGTCGAGTGCAAGAAATTACTAAAATATGGTGGCAGCCTATACTTGGTGTGCAAAGAAGATAGGCTAGTGGATATCATCACATATGCAAGGGAAAATGGCCTAGAGCCAAAAGAATTAGTGCTCGACCTGAGTGCAGGTGGCACTGGTCAATTACTTATTAGATGTGTGAGAGGAGGTAAGAGCGGGATAAAGATTAGTTTGTACCGCGAGAACTAAATATGTTTTATATAGTAGGGACTCCTATTGGCAATCTCGGGGATATGACATATCGCGCTGTGGAGACGCTAAAAAATGTGGATTATATCCTCTGTGAAGACACGCGCACAAGTAGCAATCTACTTCGTGCATACGATATCTCCACTCCTACACAGTCTTATCACAAATTCAATGAGAATATGAGAAAAGATAGTATCCTGCGTGATCTAAAAGAGGGCAAAAATATCGCCCTTATCAGTGACGCTGGAATGCCACTTATCAGTGACCCCGGGGCAGTGATTGTAAAATATTTGATAGAAGAGGGCATAGCTTACACCGTGATCCCTGGAGCGTGCGCTTATCTAAATGCAGTGATACTTGCAGGGGTGGACGAACCATTTACATTCTTTGGATTCCTAAAGACGAAGAAAGAGAGGACATCACAGCTTGAGCGCATCAAGGAGAATAAGTCTGTATCGGTGCTCTACGTCAGTTGTCACGATATAGATAGTGACCTAAAGGACCTCTATGACACACTGGGTGATAGGCGCGCCTGCATGGTGAGAGAGATAACTAAGCTCCACGAAGAAGTGGTGTGGTTTGATCTAAAAGACGGATACACTGGTGACCGTCGTGGAGAGTTTGTGCTAGTGATATTCCCAAAAGCTGATGAGACAAATCCATTTGAGAATATGACCATAGAGGAACATATTAGCCACTACTTGGACCTTGGATTTAACAAAAACGATGCAGTAAAACTAGTCGCTACAGACCGCAAAATGAAGAAAAACGAAGTCTACAAATATGCTATAAATATTAAATAGTAAGAGTAGTGACAAAAATAAAAAACTGCAAAAAGTGGATTATAAAAATAATAATAAAAGAATAAACTATAAAATTAGAAATCAAAACTATAATAACCAATAAAAAACTATATAATTGAATAATTGTTAAAAATTAAAAGAAAAAAAAAAGAGTGTCGCTTGACACTCTTTTTGTATTTCATAATATTTAAAATGTAGATAGCATTATCTTAATATATAGTGGATAATGAATTCAATAAAGAAGATACTAAGTTGGCACCAAGGCGGGAAGAAAAGCTCGCGCTAATCCCCTCAGGTGGCACGCCACTTTTCTTGATTACAATAGAGTGTAGTTATTGAATTATTTAGTGGGAATTTAGTTGGAATTAAGGTGGGTAAAAGTGCCCGCTCAATCCCCTCAGGCAACTAAAGTTGCCAGCTCCCCCTACTACGGGGCGCCTTATGTGGATTGTATTCAAGAATTATTGATACAAATATTATCCAAATGCATTTATATAATTTAGATAATTAAATTAATTTATTTTTATATTTATTTTAAATTTTATTGCCAAACCAAATCTTATCTTTCAAGCTTATTTCCTATCGCGTTGTTGTTCTTCGCTAAGGTATGATTTAAGAGATTCGAAGAATGTGTCGCTAGCACCGTCAAAATTTTCATAGCGTGACATATTATCCTCGTCACACTCGAATGAATATATCCTAATGTTGTTTGCTCCCTCGAATGCGTGTGGGTCGATATCAAAGTCGTGGACCTTGCCTGTGAAATTGTGCAGATTCTTGCAATTGTGGAATGCATTCTCGAGTATTGTCAATTGACCTACTAGCATATCTAGACTAGTTAGATCTTTGCAGTCAGCGAATGCGCCTTTGCTGATTAAGCACTTGTCACTAGTGATCTCCAAGGACTTCACAGGAGTCCCTGCAAAAGCTTGTGAGCCAATTAGTCTTGGGTTATTAAGGTTCTCGATAGATTGTAGTGATGTGCAACCCTCGAATGCGTGTTCACCAATTATTAGCACACTATCTAGGTCGATCTCAGATAGACTCTCACATCCAGCGAATGCATAGTCGCCGATAACACTATAACGTCTGCCACTTAGGTTGGAATTTAGTAATTTCCTATTCTCTCTCAAATATTGTAGATCTGGCTCGCCAACTAAATCGAGCGTCGCAAGATTTGGGCAACCCATGAATGCGCCATAGCCGATCTCGTCCACGCCATGATTGAAGTATACAGCCTCGAGATTTGGGCAACCTTCGAATGCCTCAGAGCCGATAGATTTCACGTGTTTTTCAAAAACAATTATCTTTACATTTTCCTTGACCAAGTCGCTCAGCGCATCGGATAAAACATTTGCCTTATCTATCATTAGTTCGCCACTATTGCCGTCCAGTTCCTCTGGTCCTATATATGAAATGGTGTCAAAATCTCTAGTACTCATACTATCTCCTATTAATAACAGTACTATTATAATTCACAGTAGAGACTATGTCAATATGCTATTTTTATTTAACTTACAAAATTTTTACAATAGCACACGCGAGCACCGCACATAGGATATTGCATATGATACATACAGGTATTGCGTATCGAAATTTTGTCACTTTGGTCCCTGCAAAGTATAGACTAGCACAGAAAAATACTGCCTCACTAGACGCAGCAATTATAGCTGCCGCTCGCCCGATCTCACTATCTACGCCAAAAGTATTTATGATGCTCTCATAACAGGCTATCCCACCACTGCCGGATAACATTTTGATCACTATCAGCGGCACAAGGGCTGCGGGGATACCAAGCACATTTAGCGCAGGGGATAGGATATCTACAATGCAATCAAGTATTAGAGTCTTGTTTAGGATCTCTATCATTATGAATACAGTCACGATGTAGGGAAGAGTGGTAATAACTAAATCTATTGATCGCTTGACTCCAGTGGTAAAGCACGAGTATGCACTCTTCCTCTCAATCATACAAAATATCACAAGGGATATGATGATGACGGGTATGACATAGTCGGATATCATAGGCGGTCCACCCACACTTTGCTGCACAATTTTAGCAGTAGCAACCCAACAATTGTAGTAATGCTAGTGACAATTATTGTAGGTAATATGACATTATATGGTGATATGCTGCCATGAAGTAGGCGTAGACCAATGATGGTACTTGGCAGGAATTGTACGAAATTGGTATTTAGGAATAGCATACACGACATAGCGTAGTTGCAGTATTTGCTGCCGTTATCTAGTAGAGATATTGATCTAATGGCAGACGGCGTGCAGGCGTTGCCGAGTCCTAGGATATTGGTGGACATGTTAGTGGCAATTGCACTTGTCGTATCATCATCCACTTTGCCAAATATCAGGCGAATAAGCGGGCGAAATATTTTTGCTATGTACCTATCGAGGTGTGTAGTCTCTACTATTTCTAGTAGCCCTAGCCAGACGGCATATATGCTAAATAACTTCACGCATAGACTAAGAGCACTACTACTTGCATCTATCATAGTGCTAAATAACATACTTGGGTTAGTGAATAGCATATAGATTGCGCCTATTATTACACAGCTTGACCAGACTACATTCATAATAATAATTATGAATTGTAGGCGAAGTTTTATGAAAATACTTTACAATTATAGGCACTTTTGGGTATACTTTTAACATAATGGAGAGGTAGGCTCATTATGGAGAAATATTATATTACAACACCTATATACTATGCGAGTGGGACATTGCATCTAGGGCATTGCTACACGACTGTTCTTGCCGATTGCGTGGCAAGGTACAATAGGAGCATTGGCCGCGATGTATTCTTCCTAACTGGCAGTGACGAACATGGACTGAAGATTGAGACTAATGCAAAGGCTGCAGGCTTGTCTCCACAGGGCTTTGTGGATAAGATTGTGGATGGATTCAAGGATGTGTGGAGAGCACTAAATATAACTTATGACAAATTCATCCGCACTAGCGATGCTAGCCATATGGAACTAGTGAAGAAAATATTCAAGAAATTGTACGATCAAGGGGATATCTACAAGGGTGAGTACAAGGGTCTTTACTGCGTCCCATGTGAGACGTATTTTGCTCAGAGTGACCTAGTGGACGGCAAGTGCCCAGATTGTGGCAGACCGGTGAGCAAGGTGAGTGAGCCTTGCTACTTCTTCCGCCTTAGCAAGTATCAGAAGTGGCTAGAGGAATTTTATGAGTCCCACCCAGACTTCCTAGTGCCTGAGGCAAGGAAGAATGAGATATTTAATAATTTCATCAAGCCTGGGATTAGTGACCTGTGTGTCACGCGTACGACGTTTGACTGGGGTGTGAAAGTGGACTTTGACACAAAGCACGTGATATACGTCTGGATCGATGCATTGCTAAATTATATCAGCGCAATTGGCTATGGCAGTGAGGATGAGAAGACATTCCAGAAATACTGGCCAGCCGATATACAATTCATCGGCAGGGATATCACTAGATTCCATGCAATCATTTGGCCAATTTTGCTTCATGCAATTGGTCTGCCTATGCCAAAATTGCTCCACTCCCACGGCTTTGTCACGCAAAAAGGTGACAAGATCAGTAAGTCCAAGGGTGGTGGTTTCGACCCAATCACGTTATGTAATAGATACGGCGCCGATGCTGTGAGATATTGGCTAATCAAGGATGGGCCAATTTATCAGGACGCGCCATACACTAGTGAATTATTCATCAAGACTATAAATAGTGACCTATGCAACAATCTAGGCAATTTGCTTAGCCGCACACTCGCTATGATTGAGCAAAACTTCGACTCTGTGCCAAAGGCCGATGTGGTGGACAAAGATGTGGATAATCCCCTAATAGATAGGATTAACAATTTGGATAGCAAGATCCGTGAGGCTATGGCAGATGCTAGGATTGATCTAGCCATAAATGAGATATTCGCTCTTGTGGCTGATGCTAACAAATATGTCGATGTCACAATGCCATGGGCTTTATCCAAGAATAAAGATATGAAGCGACTATCCACTGTGCTATACAATCTGTACTTTGCTCTAGGCAGCGTGGCATATCACTTGCAGTCATTCTTGCCAGATACAGCAGCGAAGATGGCAAGTATGTTAGCGCAAAAAGATTTAGCTAAGTTTAAGGAATACAACACCAAGCTCTATGGAGCTAAGGTCTCAAAAGGTGAAGCTCTATTTGCAAGGTTGAATGTCGAGGATGAATTAAAATACTTAGAGAGTATTGACCCAAAGGCAGCGAAAGTAGAGCAGCAGGCCGAGACAGTAAACTTAATCACCATCGATGACTTTGATAAAATTGACTTAAGAGTAGGGCAGATACTTGATAGTGAGAAGATTGAGGGTAGTGACAAACTGCTAAAGAATACTGTAAAGATCGGTGACGAGACTAGAATAATAGTCTCTGGCATTGCAAAATATTATAACCCAAAGGAATTAGTAGGGAAATCCTGCGTCGTAGTCACTAATCTAAAACCTATCAAACTGCGTGGCGTGGAATCTCGTGGCATGATACTTTGTGCTAGTGACGATGATGGCAATCTGAAGATAATTTGCCCAGATGGAGATATCAAGTCAGGCGGGCAGGTAAACTAATGATAGACACACATTGTCATATTCAGGAAGATTGTTACAAGGATCATCTTGACCAAATACTCAGTGATTGCAAGAAGTTTGGCATAGAAAAATTGTTTTGTGTAGGCTACAATCCTAAGATGAATGATAGATGTATTGCACTTGCAAAGAATCTCTCAAATGTCTACGCTATAGTGGGCATTCATCCTAGCGAAGTGAGGGATGTAAGTGATGACGATTGGGCTGTACTAGAGAGGTCTCTATCTGACCCAAAAGTGATTGCTATAGGTGAGATTGGGCTAGATTATCACTACGACGACGGGCCAGCAAAGGAAATGCAAATTGCAGCATTTGAGAGGCAAATAAAATTAGCGCATAAATATAACTTGCCTATAGTTATACACGTGCGTGATGCTACAGGTGATCTAATAGATGTGCTAGGAAGGAATAGGGAATATCTCACATCAGGTGGACTTGTGCACTGCTATGGTGGGAGTTTCGAATCATACAAGATATTTAGATCATTTGGACTAAAGGTGGCCTTTGGCGGGGCACTTACTTTTAAGAACGCTACAAACCTTCGGGCGGTGGCAGCAGCTATCCCACTGGAGGATATAGTGCTTGAGACCGACTGCCCATACTTATCTCCCGAGCCTGTGCGAGGCACGACCAATACTCCTGCCAACGTCAGATACGTCGCGATGAAATTAGCCGAGATAAAAGGCGTGGCGCTAAAGGTCATAGATACACAAACTACGGCAAACGCCCTAGAAATATTCAGGAGGGTAGGATGCCAAACAAAGATATAATCAAGAAATACAATTTCAATTTCTCCAAAAAATTTGGCCAGAACTTCATTTTTGACACTAACCTATTAAGGAGTATTGTGTCTGATGCGGGCATTGACGAGCGTTCCAAGGTACTTGAGATTGGCACAGGTGCGGGCACTCTGACTAGAGAAATAGCGCAAGTGGCAGACACGGTGGATACATATGAGATAGATAGCAAGCTTGAAAGTATTTTGGATGAAGCCTTTGATGGGCTAGATAATATCCACCTATACTTTGAGGATTTCATGTTCACTCCGATGAATACTATTGAGGCAAGAATTGGCGGGGAATATGACGTGATAGCTAACTTGCCATATTACATCACGACTCCAATAATATTTAAGATTATCGAGCAGGGAATGTGCTGCAAATCTCTCACCTTAATGGTGCAAAGAGAGGTGGCAGATAGGATATGTGCAAAGTCTGCGTGCAAGGATTATGGGGTACTGTCCGTTATCTTGCAGGCCCGCGGCAATGTGAAGATGACAAGGAAAGTGGATAGACGCCTGTTTACTCCAGCTCCAAATGTGGATAGCGCAATAATTCACATAGATTTCACTAAGAAATACGATATACACGACATGAAGTTATTTGATAGAGTAGTTCATGCAGCGTTTGGGATGCGCAGGAAGACGTTATATAATAATCTTCGCACTTCGCTAAATATTTCACCCGATGATGTACTAAAGATCTTGTCTTCGTGCAACTTGCGAGAAGACATCCGCGGTGAGGCTTGCACAGTGGTCGACTTTGTAGCATTATCCAACGCAATTGGGGAATATTTATCTAAAAAATAATTAAGAAATAAAAATGTTAATAAAAAAGTTTGTAATAGTAGTTTCTACAAAATGTTACAAACTTTTTCTTTTTGTGGGTCACATAATCTTGTACAGTAGCATATTTTTATATAGAATAATCTAAAAGGATAGGATATGCGAAAAAAGACCATTATTTTATCAGACAACGACAAGCAGAGCCGCGGTATGGCAACTCTTATGCTGGAGTCAACTACAAAAGGTGTCTTTGCTACAATTCGCCCATATAACTTAAAGAGTAATGACAAGGCCTTTACCCTTGGCATCAATTCGGGAGATAAATACAATATTTGTGACATATACCTAGCAGGTGAGATGTACAGATTTCGCATGGAGGAGAATATTAGTCTAGATAGACCACTTGCGTGCGTGCTATCCACCACTAATGGGCAGCCTCTGCTCTGGGGCGCATCCAGTGGAGTTGCGGGGAACTACAAGGCAAGCATACTTGCTAGAATTGCTGAACAAAATTTACCTACTGTGGAATTATCTAATAATTTGACTCCGGAAGATAATGCAAAGTGTGAACCACAAGCTGAGGAACATCTAATGGACGCAAAATTTTTTGAGTCCGACCTAGTGGAGATAGAGAATATTATAGATAAAGAAGTGGATGGCGATAGTATAGATGAGATACTAGACAGTCCACATAATGACACGAGTGGGGATTTTTTTGACAATATCCGTGATGAAGTGGAGGATTTATTCAAAAATTATCCTGCAGATAGCGAGCTTGAGAGTATTATGCCAAATTCAAAATTCGTGCGCATTGACTACGAGGGCAATGGCAATTACTACGTGCTAGGACTGCTCTACACCGACTCTGAGCTATCGTACCTTGCCTATGGTATCCCGCGTGATAGCAAAGGTGCTATGCCTAGCGAACTTGCGGGTTTCGGCAGATGGTTACCTCTTGACCCCGACAGACCTTATGAGGCAGGATATTATATGGTCTTCCAAGATATCCACACCGGCAAGAATGTAGTATTGTGATAATCCTATAAGATAAGATGCCTGCTTGTTAAGCAAGTTGGCGTTTTTATTTTGTCATTATAAGGCGAAAAATTTTTGAAAGTTCTTTAATTTATCCTCATAAGGCGCCCTTTAGTAAGGGGAGCTGATTGCGTATGCAATCTGAGGGGATTGTACTTAATATAAATAACCTTTTTCATTGGCCGCCCTTAGTAAGGGGGGCTGGCGACAAAATGTCGCCTGAGGGGATTGAGCAAGCTTTTGTTCCCAACTAATGTACCAACTTCAATCCCTCTAATATATAAAATGTATAACTGATTGATAATTAATATCATACAGGAGGGTGGCGTGCCACACTGAGGGGATTGAGCGTGCTTATTGCTAGCGTCAAGTTCCAACATGCTAACCTACCTTTATATTCATTTAGAATGATATAATTTCAGATATTGATGAGCGCCGTATCAGAAAGATAAATTGAAAATAAACCGATATTTTTGCTGGGGTTACTCTATTTATCTTTATTAGTTAGACCTTGGATATTTTTGTTTTCCTCGCTATGAGCAAAAGTTAGCACATACACGTTTGCAACTCGGCCTTGTTTTCGTAGCACTCGTGCACATTCATTGGCAGTGGAGCCTGTGGTGTAGACGTCGTCGATAAGTAAAATATTTTTGCCCTTGTAATCCTTTGACGTGCACTTAAAGCATCCGCGCACATTTTCTCTGCGTTCTTTTGATGTGAGAGCAGTCTGGCTATTATCTTCCCACACACGAATTAGTGTGGTGGTGTCGATAGGCATATTAGATAATTTTGCTAGTTCCTGAGCAATGAGTTCTGCTTGGTTGTACCCGCGGCGTTTCTTCTTCCTATCCATCATTGGCACGGGCATTATCACGTCACATTTTATCTCCTCGTCCGATAATTTATCATACAGGACTTCAGCCATATTTGCCGCTAAGTATTGGTGATTGTGATACTTCAATTTATGCACTAGTCCCACTATGGTGTCGGTGTATTGCAGAGGTGAGAAAGCTCTTGTGAAGAAAAATTCTCCCGAGCGCTTGCAGTTATCGCAAAACCTGTCATCGGTCTTGATCCTCTGACCACAGCGTTCGCACGTCCTGCCCACTATAAATGGCAAATGCTCGTAACACCTATCGCAGATGTCATATTTCATATGAGATATCTCATTCCCGCAGATGATGCACTTCATGTGGTCGGGGAAGAAAATATCTAGAACCTTTTCTTTTGTAATTTTTAAAAACTTCATAACAATATTTTATAGAATATTTTGTCAATTTCAAAGTAAACGAGGTGGATATTTTATATGTTATTATATTTTAGATAAATATAACTAAGAAAAAAGATTGTTACTTTCTAATTATTTTGATAGAATATAACTAATAAAAATATTGAAGTAGGAAACTCATGGGAATTTTTAGTTATTTATTTTCGTCAGATAATTCGAGAAACATCAAAAAATTGGAAAAGATAACAAAGAGTGTCGAGGAATTCATACCCGAGATTGAGAAGCTATCCAACGACGACTTAGCGCATAAGACCGAGGAATTTAAGGCAAAACTAAGTGAGGGTAGCACACTAGAAGATTTGTTGCCAGAAGCATTTGCTGTAGTGCGTGAGGCGTGCAAAAGGGTGCTAGGCAAGACTCCATATCACGTGCAGATAATGGGAGGCATTGCGCTATTCCAAGGTCGTATTGCTGAGATGAAGACCGGTGAAGGAAAGACCATCACCGAGGCTTTTCCTGCGTATTTGCAGGCTCTGGATGGCAATGGCGTGCATATTGTCACAGTCAATGAATATCTCGCAAAACGTGATACCGAGTGGATTGGCAAGATATTCAAGTTCCTAGGCTTATCTGTCGGCTGTACACTATCTCGTATGGACCCACAGGCCAAGAGACTAGCGTATGCAGCGGATATCACCTATGGCACAAATAGTGAATTTGGCTTTGACTATCTTAGGGACAACATGGCGCGTCGTGCGCAGGATAGAGTGCAACGCGGTCACCCATTTGCCATAGTGGATGAGGTGGATAGCGTGCTTATCGATGAGGCAAGGACCCCACTTATTCTCTCTGGCATGAGTGGCAAGGGCACAGATGATTATGTGAAAGCTGCAGCGTTTGCCAAGACTATTAGACAAAATGATTACATATTAGATGAGAAGGAAAAGGCAATTCGTCTGACTGAGCAAGGTATCACCAAGGCTGAGAAATACTATGGCGTCTCAAACCTCATGGAGATAGAGAATATTGAGCTAAATCACTATATCAATAACGCTCTTCGTGCACAGTTTATCATGAAGAGGGATGACAACTATATTGTAAAAGACGACAAGATCTTGATTGTCGATGAATTCACCGGACGTGTGCTTGAGGGTAGGCAATATTCAAACGGACTGCACCAGGCAATTGAGGCAAAGGAACATGTGACAATTAGAGAGGAAAACAAGACACAGGCTACTATCACTTACCAGAATTATTTCAGATTATACAAGAAACTATCTGGTATGACTGGTACGGCAAAGACCGAGGAGATAGAGTTTAACAAAATATACAACCTCGATGTCGTGTGTATCCCTACTAACAAACCTGTAATTAGGAAAGATTACAATGACAAAATTTATTCCACCGAGGCTGCAAAATTTAGAAATGTAGTCGAGGAGATAAAGCGTGTGCATGAGACTGGTAGGCCAGTGCTAGTGGGCACGATAACTATCGAGAAGAGTGAGATGCTTAGCAAAGCGCTAAAGCGTGAGAAGATCCCACACAATGTGTTAAACGCAAAGAATCACGAGCTCGAGAGTGAGATTGTGGCGCAAGCGGGCAGGCTAAATCAAGTGACCATTGCCACCAACATGGCTGGACGTGGTACGGATATTCTGCTTGGCGGTAACCCTGAGTTTATGACCAAGGACCGCATGAAACAAATGGGCTACAACGATGCACAGATCGATTATTGCACATCACTTGCACATCATGAAGAAAATCCTGAGCTAAAGATAGCAAAGCAAAATTATGATAAGTTGCTAAAAGAATATACTGCAATCTGTGATGAGGAGAAGCAAAAGGTCGTTTCCCTCGGCGGACTTGCCATCATAGGCACAGAGAGGCACGAGTCTAGACGTATTGACAACCAGCTTCGTGGTCGTGCTGGACGTCAAGGAGACCCAGGTAGCTCCATATTCTTCGTGTCATTCGAGGATGAACTAATCCGTCGTTTTGGTGGAGAAAAAGTGCAGAGCATGGTGAGATTCTTCAATATTGATGAGGATACGCCTTTCCAAGTGAAGATGCTTACTCGTGCAATCGAGACATCGCAAAAGAGGATTGAGGGATACAATTTCTCCATACGTCACAATGTGTTAAAATTCGATAACGTGCTAAACGAGCAACGCGAAATTATCTATGGTGAGCGAAACAAAGTGCTTGATGGACAAAACATTCATGGGGACATCATCGACATGATAGATGGCTACACCAAGGATATTGTTTACAACCATCTAGATCCAAAGAAGGGTGAGGACGAGTGGGACCTAGACGAGCTAAATGGCGCACTTGAGGGACAGGTATTCCCTAAGGATTACAAATTCTTTGACTTAGACAAAGTCGAGGACATGAGCGTGGATGAGGTGTCAGATCTAGCTGCACAAGAGGCTATCCAACTGTATGAGGAGAGGAAAGAGAGGATCATCAAGGAATTCCAGCCAGAATTCACCATTGATTGGGATGGAATTGAGCGAGATACCTTGCTACGAGCAGTGGATCGTGAGTGGATGGACCATATCGACTTTATGGATATACTAAGGAAGGAAATTGGGCTGCGCGCATATGGCAATCACGACCCTGTGATGACCTACAAGGAAGAGGGAATGGAAGCATTCGACCGCATGGTGGATACTATTAGACACACTGTGGTGACCTTCCTCTGCAACGTCAATGTCTCAAAGCCAAAGATTATCATCCAACCAAAGCAGCAAGCACCAGTGACCAATTCTCCAGTGGAAAATTCTTCCGCGAAGACAGATAAAATTGTCGGCCGCAACGACCCATGTCCATGTGGCTCCGGCAGGAAATACAAGAATTGCTGTGGAAAGAACAAAGTATAATAGTTTATTAGACCCTAAAAATTTTGGAGGGGAATATCATGACGATAAATGAAATTATGCCGTTTTATGAAAAATTAGTGGATAGTTACAATGCGACTATCCACTGTCTTTGATAGAGACCAGATTAATTCAAAATTATCTAGCATTAGTGAGAAATTGCAAGATCCCGAGATTTACTCAAATATCGAGGAATATTCTGCACTAGCCAAGGAACAATCACTGTTATCCAAGAATTTAGCGGAAATTGATGAGATGACACGGAAGATGCAGGAGATTGAGGAATTCATATCTCTTGGGGATGACAGCTTGTCTCAAGATATCTTAGAGCAAATACGGGCACTTCAGCGTGTGGTGGACGAGTGTTACACCACTACACTTCTTAGTAGGCCATACGACACGTGCAATTGTATCGTGAAACTCCATAGTGGAGCGGGTGGCACTGAGGCGTGTGACTGGGTGGCTATGGTGTATAGGATGTATTCCATGTATGTAGCGCGCCTTGGGTACAAATTGACCGAACTAGACCACGTGGATGGTGACGGCGCGGGGTACAAATCTATCACCTTCCGTGTCGAGGGTGACTACGCATATGGATATTTCAAGTGCGAACATGGTGTGCATAGACTAGTGCGCATCAGTCCATTTGATGCGAATAAGCGCAGACACACGTCGTTCCTAAGTTGCGAGGTAACACCTATTGTGACGCATGATTGTGATATAGTTATTGACACCAAAGACCTAGTTATTGACACATACAGGTCGAGTGGTGCAGGCGGGCAACACGTCAATACCACAGATAGTGCTATCCGAATCACGCATATCCCGACAGGGATTGTCGTCACTTGCCAGAATGAACGCAGTCAGATCCAAAATAAAG
This sequence comes from uncultured Clostridia bacterium, assembly GCA_947629745.1. Classification (GTDB taxonomy): domain Bacteria; phylum Bacillota; class Clostridia; order Christensenellales; family UBA1242; genus CALWPI01. The sequence continues at coordinate 9,743 of CANREZ010000012.1, read as the reverse complement.
CCGCCGCCCTTGAGATATTGAAGGGTAAATTGCTCGTGCTAAAGGAACAAGAGGAGCAAAATAAACTTCTTGCACTAAAAGGTGTGGAGAAGAAGATTGAATGGGGCAGTCAGATCCGAAGTTATGTATTCTGCCCATACACTATGTGCAAGGATCATAGGACCGGTTATGAGACAAGTGATATAGAGGGTGTGATGGATGGCGACATCCACGCATTCGTGATAGAATATTTGAAGTACCTAAATTAGGAGATATTATGTATCAAGATATAGCAAAAGAAAAATTTGATAGGTTAGTTCGTGAGAGCAAATCTCGTGACATATTGATACTCGCTATCGAGAGCAGTTGCGACGAGACTAGCATTGCAGTTGTAAAGAACGGCCGCGAGATATTATCCAATATCATTTCTAGCCAAATAGATATTCACAAACGTTTCGGCGGAGTTGTGCCAGAGGTTGCTAGCCGCAATCATTTGCTAGCACTAAATAACGTGCTAACTGAGGCGCTAACTACTGCCAAGGTAAGTTTGAGGGATATGGATGCTATTGCTGTCACATATGGGGCGGGACTCGTAGGGAGCCTACTTGTAGGTGTGAATTTCGCAAAATCGCTAGCGTTTGCACTAGAGCTTCCACTAATCAAGGTGAATCATATCAAAGGGCATATCAGTGCAAATTACCTGTCGACGCCCGACCTAGTGCCACCATTTGTGAGCCTCGTGGTTAGCGGGGGACATACTGCGCTGGTCTATACTAGGAATTATGTGCACAATGACCTAATATGTACAACTATAGATGATGCGATTGGCGAGGCGTATGACAAAGTAGCAAAAGTACTAGGTCTAGGTTATCCCGGCGGACCTGTGGTAGACAAGTTGTCAAAAGAGGGTAGTACAAGTATTGAGTTTGTGAAGAGTTTCCCAAAAGACGGTTTCTCATACAGTGGTCTAAAGACCGCAGTTATAAATTACGTTCACAAGATGAATCAAGCGGGGAAGGAAATTAATATTCCTGACGTGTGCGCTAGCTTCCAATACTACGCAGTAGGCCAGTTGATAGAGAAAACTATTCGTGCTGCAAAGAAGTACAGGTCAAAGTGTGTAGTCATGGCAGGTGGTGTGGCAGCAAATAGTTATCTTAGAGCCGAACTCTCCCGTGCGTGCGAAAAGGCCGGACTTAAACTGCTCTATCCTCCTATCGTGCTATGCACAGACAATGCTGCAATGATTGGGGCAGAAGCATATTTCAATCTAATATCCGGTGAGGGGCTAGCATCCCTTGACTTATCCGCTGCTAGTAACCTAAATCTGAAGTATTGCAGTGGAAAATAAATATTAATAAAATATGAGATGTTGTCACGCATCTCATATTTTTTGTCATTATTTACCTACTAATTGGAAGTATCTCAGCACTCCACAGAATATGTGGTAGGCTAATTTTTCCTGGTAGTCATCGCGGATTAGGTTCGCCTCGTCACTAGGATTGGATAGATATCCACACTCGACTAGAGCGGTTGGTGTGGTGGAACATTTTAGGATATAGTAGTCACCTGAGTTTGCGAATGGCCTCGCCCCATCTATATGGGAGATTAGGTGATCTTGGATTGCTTCGGCTAAGCGTTTGCTATCCTCGATGTCCTCTTGGTAGAAGGTCTGAATACCGTGTTCACGACTATCGGGGAAGCTATTCATATGAATGGATAGCACGAGGTTGGCATTTGCGTTTTGTATAATATCTCGTCTTGCTTCCATGTCGGACAATTTTTCGTTGTCACTACCTATATCGGATAGGCCTGCTGCATCCGACCTTGTTAGTACCACTTTTATCCCAAAGTCCTCAAAGTATGGCACCATTTTCTTTACTATTAGCAAGTTTAGGTCACTTTCCTTCACTCCACTGGCGCCTACGCATCCTCCATCACTTCCGCCGTGTCCTGCATCTAGCACCACGCAATATGGTCTAATCTGCGCACTAGTGCTACCTGTCAGATAATTGAAAAATAGTGGTATAGCAATGGCACATATGATGCACGCAAGTGCTATAAATATACTAGACTTTTTGATAGTTAAAAACATATTCTACTCCTAGAATATTGTATTAGATATGCACTCTATTTAGCACTAAAATTTTTAACTTAGTGTAGATGGCGGATATTGACAGCGTGGCTATATTATAGTAAAATATTAATATATTAGGGAGATATGAAATGGAAGTAATAAGATATGTTACAAAGAAAATTTATAGTCTAGATCCTGACACTTATCCTGATGTCAACGCACAATTTGTGCTATTTGACTCACCACAGGATTTACTGAAGAAAGCTACTAAGGAAGAAGTAATAGTTGCATCAAAAGTAGCACCTGTGAAGATTCGTTATGCAAAAGTTGGAGATGTTGTTGACACACGTCCAAGAATTGAATATAAGGGTAAAGTATACACTTTTAGTGAAGTGACTAGGAAGGTTGATAGTCTGTATGATAAGAATGGCTCAAGGATGGTGATTGTCACCAATCCTGATGGTGAAGAATATCTACAACCTGAGACCAAAACTAGACAGAAATACAATGTGACGGGAGAAATAAGCGAGACCCCACAAGTCGTTATTCCAAAAGGTGTTAGAACAGAATTTAGACAAACTATAGTAAATGCTGTGGTGAATGTATGGGGAGAGCCATGGTTCGTCACAGTAGGTGGATATGTCACAAATGATCTAAATGATTGCTATCCTATCACAAATGTTGCATTTAAGAATACTTATGTTGTAGAGAACAACCACGGTGACAGCGATTCTCGCGAAGCATAGTGGAATATAATTTAATTAGCAAATAAAAAGGCTCACTTAGGTGAGCCTTTTTATGTGTAGAAAAGTTCATATTGTTATTAGAGAGAAACGAGTTGGAACAAAGGTGGGCAAATAAGCTTGCGCTAGTCTCCTCAGTGTGGCACGCCACTTTCCTGAGGTAGATTATTTTAATTTAACAAAGTATTGTATTTTTATTATTTTGTTTAGCTAACCCATATAGATAGAGAGTACAAGAGTTGGTAGAAAGAGAGATAAAAGTCGGCTCAATCCCCTCAGGCGACATTTGTCGCCAGCCCCCCTTACTAAGGGCGGCCTAACGAGGTGATGAAGCATAGTGAATGAGAAAGAAAATATGTGAGAGGGTAAAGAGTTGGAACTAGAGTGGGTGAACAAGCACACTCAATCCCCTCAGACCGCAGATGCGGTCAGCTCCCCCTACTACGGGGTGCCTAAATGAGGTCAAGAGAGATAATTTTCGGATTTATCGGGCGCCTCTTATGGATGAAATTAATAAGATAACTACTTTACTTGTGGGCGCCTAATAAGGTTGTTTCTCACCTCTTTTGTAGAAAGTGCATATTGACAGAGTGGGGTGGGTGTGGTATGATATTTTTGTTAAATAGAATTAAAATGAAATTGTAGGGAGGTGGGATATTGATAAGAGTAAAGTTTAATCCAAAAACTTTTGAAGTAGCCTACGAAGTTCCTAAAGATACAAATAATTATTTTACGACGGGAAGAGTCAATGTCAATTCTGATAATGATTGGCAGCTTGGCGTGCAGTATATATCAAAAGATATCAAAAAGCACGGCGTGCGAAATTCGGGACTAAATCTCATTTATTTTCCTAATAAGAAATTGTATCAATTAATTAGTAAATTTGATTTTTATGATAAGAAAGGCGAGCTGAATAAAGCCGGTTCCCCATATCACTGGATGGGTGGCACATGTGTGTGCCAAGACGCAAATGGTATGTATATAGTCAATATTAAGACTAATACCATTGTGCGAAAACTTGGCGTAGACGAATCGAAGCTACGACAGTTAGTATTCTTTGATAAATATATTCTCATCGACAAGGAAAGCAATTTTGGTTCCCGCAATGGTGAAAAAGATCATTTCCTTTGCTTATACGCAAACGACGGAGTGGAGCTAGATCTAGATATCGATGCAGTCGATCTAAAACCAAAGTATAATAATGGAAAATTTGCTGGCATTGAATATAAAATTGATGGTGAAGATTTTGAAATATCCAAGAAGGAATTAAAGCACAAGTACATAGAGGCATATTGCCAAGCAAAGAAATATCATAAGTTACATACAGATTATGATAGACAGAGATAGAGTGGGATTTACCACTCTATTTTTTGATATAGAATTGCACACAATATGATTTTTCTTTTTTGAAAAAAGGATGCTTTGTGATACAATAAATTATGAGCGATTTGTTTGATAAAACTTATGTGATAGGACCGGAGCGTGCAGCGATGTTAAATTGTGGCACGCTAGCATTCGTTGGCGACGCGGTATACACCATGTATATTAGGGGACTGGTCGTGCATGATAGAGATGTGTTATCTGGCAAATTGCACCACATGACAGCCGAATATGTGAAGGCCGAGGGCCAGAGCGCTGCTGTGGAGAAGATATTAGATATCATGAGCCCAACTGAGATGGATATATACAAGCGTGCTAGGAACTACACTACTCACAGTGTGGCAAAGCATGCGGATATATTAGATTACAAGCGTGCAACAGGTTTTGAGGCAGTGCTTGGATATCTATATCTAGCAGGAGATATAGATAGGTTAAATTTTATTTTGAGTAAATGTGTGGAGAGATTATGAAAGTAGAGGGTAGGAACGCTGTCCGCGAAGCAATATTGCAGGGCGCAAAAATTGACAAGATTTACTTTGCCCAAGGCAGTCACGATGCCACATTCCGTAGCATTGTAGACCTCGCGTTTAGCAAGAATATTAAATGCCAATTCGTGGATAGTGCTATTTTAAACAGCACGAGTGTCACGCATCATCATCAAGGCATGATCGCTTTTGTGGCAGACTTTGAGTATTGCAGACTAGAGGATATATTAGATCATGCGAGAGATTTAGGGGAAGATCCATTCATCCTACTATGTGACGGGATAGAAGATCCGCACAATCTAGGCAGCATCATCCGTGTGTGTGAGTGCCTGGGTGTGCACGGCATAGTGATCCCAAAGAACCGCGCATGTCAGGTGAATGAGACTGTGGTCAAGGTGAGTGCCGGGGCTACTAGTTATGTGAAGATTGCTCGTGTCACAAACTTAAATGACGCTATAAGAAAATTGAAGGACGAGGGAGTATTCGTCTACGACTTAGAGCTAGGCGGCGAGAGTGTAGATAGGTGCAATATGACCGGACCAATTGCAATAGTGGTGGGCAGTGAAGGATTTGGCACACACGAACTCACGCGCAAGTTATCTGACCAAGTAGTGACCATCCCTATGTATGGCAAAGTGAATTCACTTAACGCCAGTGTGGCTTGTGGCATGATATTATATGAAGCAAGAAGGCAACGCGATGGCAGAAAAAATTGATGAATTATTGATGCTAGCAAGACTAGGAGACGAAGTCGCGCTATCTGCAATATTTGAGATGTACAAGGGAAATGTGATAGGTATTGCAAAACATTTTGACGTAGCAGGGGAGGACTTAGAAGACCTCGTGCAAGAGGGAAGCCTTGGACTATACAAAGCAATCCTATCCTATGATAGTGCAAAGAACGACAATTTCCTTGCATACTCGAATATACTAATAAAGCGCCAGATACTCAATGCTCTAAAGTCCAGCCAGTCAAAGAAAAATTTTGAGTTAAACAATAGTGTGCCGATTATCGACGAATACACCCTAGCGGATGAATCTATCACAAGCCCAGATGATTTGCTATTAGGTTCGGAAGAGGCAAGGCAGATAGAGAGCAAGATTCGAGGAGCGTTAAGCAGCCTTGAATATAGCGTGTACCGATTATTTGTCGATGGATACAATTATATAGATATTGCAAATATCTTAGGCAAGAGTGCAAAGTCGGTTGATAACGCTCTATCGCGGGCGAAATCCAAGGTAAAGGAATTGTTACAGGAGGAAGGTAAATGAGTTATTTAGCACTATATAGGAAATATAGACCAAAGACATTTGACGAAGTGATAGGGCAGGAACATATTGTCCGCGCGCTAAAGAATCAGATAAAGAACGACGAGATATCCCATGCGTATTTATTCACCGGCACGCGTGGCACAGGCAAGACCAGTATTGCAAAGATTTTTGCCCGAGCTATAAATTGTATGCATCCAAATGATGCTAGCCCATGTGGGAAGTGTGAGGTATGCCAGGGACTGCTCGATGCAAGCAATATGGATATTCTAGAGATTGATGCTGCATCCAACAACCGTGTGGACGAGATCCGTGAGCTTAGAGAAAACGTGAAGTACTTGCCAGTCGTTGGCAAATACAAGGTGTATATAATAGATGAGGTGCATATGCTAACTGATAGCGCATTCAATGCCCTCCTAAAGACTCTAGAGGAACCTCCTGCACACGTTGTATTCATCCTTGCTACAACTGAGGTGCAGAAACTGCCTGCTACGATACTTTCTCGTTGTATGAGATTTGACTTCAAATTAGTAGATAATGACAAGATAGTAGGACTTCTTGCCAAAATATTTGATGAAAATGGTATCAAGTATGAGAGTGAAGCACTGAATCTGATTGCAAAACTTGGCAAAGGCAGTGTGAGGGATAGTCTATCCCTTGCCGATATGTGTGTGGCTTATACGAATAAATCCATCACATATAGCGCAGTCACTAATGTAGTCGGTGTGACAAATCCTGAGAATCTATCGGGATTAGTGAGCGCCATGCTATCCCATGATGCAAAGGGCGTGCTCGATGCAGCAGAAGAGCTCTATTCATCGGGCAAGAATATGGGAGTGTTAGCAGGTGATGTCACTGAGTATTTGCGCGGACTAGTTATAGTGAAGACTTGCAAAAATTATGCACAGATACTAAAGTTGCCAGAGAGCATACTTAGCACGATGGTGGATATTGCATCAAAGTTTGACGCAAAAGATATGTTGTACGCTATGAGACAATTTGCTGACCTTGAGCAAGACTTCAGATTCTCGGATAACCCAAGGACGTTATTTGAGATAACCGCACTTGATGTGTGTGCTACGAGTGTATCTAGCATGGAGTCTTTGGAGAGAAGAATTGCCGATCTTGAGAATAAGTTAAAAGGGGTGCGTCCCTGAAGCGGAGAATGTAGGAAACAATTTGTCGGCTGAGCAATTATTTGGCAGGCTCCTTATCGACCTTAGAGAGTCCAGCGAATATGCCATAGTGTCCATGTTATCAGGCGGCAGTTGTATGATAAAGGGTAAGTTATTGTATATAACCCTCGCAAATAGCGCAAGTCATGAGGCTATAACGAAGCCGGATAATTTAGCAAAAGTTAAAAGTATTGTATCAAAATATGGCTACGAGGTGGATTTTTCCGTAAAAGAGGTGAAAAATAACCCCGATGTAGTGGACAAAATGAAACAAAAATTTCATAATATTGTAATAAACAAATAGGAGATAATTTATGTATAGACAAAATTTTGGTGGCGGCAATATGCAAAATTTAGTCCGTCAGGCACAGAAGATGCAGGAAGAGTTAGAGAAGAATCTAGCTCAAGCCGAGCAGGAATTGGAGGAAGCCGAGATTGAGGCAAAATCCGGTGGCGGAATGGTGACCTGCGTGGTGTCGGGCAAGAAGAAATTAAAGAGCCTGACTATCAACCCAACAGTGCTAGATTCAGATGACCCTGAGATGGTGGAGGATATGGTCATTGCTTGCATCAACGAGGCTATGGACAAGGCCGAGGCACTAGAGCGTGAGAAGAAAGGTAGCGCCACCGCTGGAATGGGACCACTTGGGGGAATGTTTTAATGAATAATATCGATAGCATGGATAGGCTGACTTCGGCTTTCTCATCCTTGCCAGGTGTTGGCAGGAAAACTGCTGAGCGTTATGCTTATGCCGTCATCAATATGGATAGCGAGTCGGTAGATGCTTTTGCGCGTGCTCTAGTGGATGCTAAGCACAATGTCCATTATTGCAAAATTTGTGGCAACTTCACCGATCACGATATTTGTGATATATGTAGTAGTAGGAAGTCCGACACAATTTGTGTAGTAAAGGAGCCAAAGGACGTGATTGCCATTGAGAAGAGCAAAGGTTATCACGGGCTATATCATGTGTTGCATGGCACACTCTCTCCACTGGAGGGTAGAGGACCAGACGACATTCACTTGAAGGAATTGATAGATAGGATCAATCAAGGCGGAGTGGCCGAGGTGATAGTGGCGACTAACCCCGATGTTGAGGGCGAAGCAACGGCTAGTTATATATCTAGGTTGATCAAACCTCTTGGCGTGAAGGTGACCCGTATTGCACAAGGTATCCAGATGGGAAGTGATATAGAATACGCCGACGAAGTGACTCTATCTAAGGCTCTTGCTGATAGACGAGATATTTAGTGTAATTTTGGGTATTGACATTTACTCAAATTTGTAGCACAATACTATCGGTGAGTATATGAAAAAGAAAAATTTGAAAGAAAAGATTGATGCTATAAAAGAGGAGAAGATTCCACTAGCTAGCGAGGGCATCGCAGCATATATCCGATACATTACGAGGCACAAGGGTGCCCAATTGACCGATACTGAGAAAGCTACAGTCATTGCTCGTGAGAAGAAGTTTATCAAACTATGTTCAGATATTCGCGAAGGCAAGCGTTGGAGTGAGGGGATAGAATTGCTATCTTGCCTCAATCAGGATATGGAAGACACATCCGTCCACGAGACTGCTATGTACAAATATATTTTGTCCCTAGTGTATTCCTATCTAGAGTGCACATCAGAGATTGAGACTATGGAGCAAGTAAATACATTGCTATCCATTATCAGTCTAGGAGATCTAATTGGTGGCAATGAGAAGTATTGTATCATCCGTGCCATTGTATCCACGAATAATCCAAAGTTTATCCACAAATTAGAGAAATTGTGCCCTGATTACAAAGATATCTATGACCCAAATGAGATTGATCCTGATGATGTCAGCCCAGTTGAACCTGACACAGACGAGGTCGACCCAAATGAATAATTTGGGATAGATATTAAGACGAAAAAATTATTGTAGATAAAGTAATCTTTCAAAATTATAATCTAAAAATAAATTCAAAATAAAAATAATTATTGTAAATATGAATGTAAGAGTGCAAGGCTTAGTGCCTTGTATTTTTTTGTCAATCCATGGACTAAATACATATCTATATATAATATAGTATAGTATGCGGGGGAGATATGGCATATCAAGATTTTGTTGAGGATTTTGACTCAGACGAGGCGAAGAAATTATCTGAGGAGTATGAAAAGGATAGGGAAATATCCGAGGCTTGTGAGGAAAATTTTACGACTAAATGCAGGCAGCTTCACGAGCATTTAGCGGAACTTGTCATGTACATGGAGGCGTATTATAGGAGGTTTCCAAAAGATATTTTGGATATATTCACTATGCGGCAAGATATAATTTTTGGCGCAGAGATATTCTCTGAGCATTTTGGAGCGATTGATACATTCCCACGCGACCGCCATAGATATTCACCCGATAGATATTGCTATATGATACTCTGCCTGTCAGCCCGTGCGCAAAATTTGTGTGCTGAGCTTCTGCCCGACACCAGACTATCTAGTAAATATGGGTTGTATTCCATAGCCTTGACTCTTGCTAGACTCATCGAGGCACTGGTCATAAACAAAGTGAAAAATTCGTGAAAAATCGTCGAAAAGTCTTGACACTAAATAATTGGTATAGTATACTAACAATGCGTGTCACGGAAAGTTATTAGAAGTGGCCTACGC
>CANREZ010000011.1 GCA_947629745.1 uncultured Clostridia bacterium | reverse complement strand
ATGTAGTGTCTAGTAGTGCACGGGATTATGCTACAAATTCTCTCATCGATATCGATTTCGCACTAGATAGGTTTGGCACGATAAAGGATATGGAGGATTATGCAGCCGCATCTATGTCATCCACACCGGATAGACTGGTTAGTCCATATAGTGGCAGGATAAAGGATGGAGATCTTGCCACATTTATCGAGATGAAATATGGCATCAAGCCATGTGAGCTAAAGAACATGCCGAGGATAAAACTAAATAATATCCTCTCAGATATATTCCGCTACACCAAGGCAAGTGTGCGACAAGTGGGTCGCATCAGCAAATTGTCATTAAAATATTTGTGGGAATTTGGCAAGAAGATCCGAGGCCGAGTGCCTGCGGAGGACAAACTTGACTAGTTATATTAGACAAAAGGAGCGGGATAAGATAGACCGCAGACGCCACTTCGTCAATTTCCTTTTAGTAATCATACTTGGCATTGGGTCGGGACTCCTTGCTGGAGCGTACTATGTATCCGACTACTTGTCCTCAAACGAAGTGACATTTAGTGAGATGGAGCTAAGAGCCGAGAATGAGAAGATAATAAAAGACAAGAGCAATCTATCTGTCTCATCGCTTAGCGCAACTGAGGCATTTGTCATCGCTGAGGAGAAGCTGAAGACTATAGAGAATATCTCCATGAACGCCCAAGGCTACATCGATGCTGCGGGAGTCAAGCAGGATATTTATACCAAAAAGTATCGTGCGGGTAGTAATTATTTCGTGGAAAATATTAGTAAGGGAAAAGTGATAATGGGCATTGACACCAATATTGCTGAGAGAAATTACTATGATGCGGAAAATGATATTCTATCGGTCGTTAAGGGTAGAGATATCACCGAGACTAGTGCAACATTTGATAGCGCGCCACGCGTAATGAGCCTTGATGATTGGAAGAAACTAAATGGCACAACGCCACTAAACTTTGAACCATATGTTGTGTCCAAGTCGTCGGTCCAAAAAGAGTCAAAGCTCGAGGCCTGCACACTATGGGATGGACAGAGTGGATATCATGCGAGTATGTCACTCACTAAAGATAGTGCCGTGATATACTGCGACCAGATAACCAACTTGTCGGGTCTTGGGTCAAAACCAAATATCTCATTCATCAATCTCGACGTCTACTTCAATGCAGATGGCACGTTTAGCCGAATATTTGCAAGTGAAGAGTATGTGGTAAAGAAGGTGATCAATGTGACCACCGTATCGGTGCTTGATTATTACTTCACATATTCTGCCACACCATTTGATATGATTTAGTGGGAATTAGGGCAGGCTATAGTCCTGCTAGTTAAAAATTAAAAAAGGAAAAATTAAGGGTCTAATGATACAAAAATTAAAGTACATCAGTCTATATCTGTGTATCACAATACTGACAGCTGTCGGTATGATTTTTGTTGTCGACCCTTATTCGATGAAAAACGCCGGCACGGTCAGCGAATCGACCGAGATATCCACGCCGTTTGATAGTGTGGTGTCGGAGTTTATGGCAACAAGCGGCATTGAGATAAATGCAGCAGCGTCTATCACAAGTGACACCTTTGATGAAATATACATTACAGGTCGAGTGCTAGTCGATATGCACGATGGCGCTGCCAATTTAGCACTAGATGGGGCAGTGGATATAGAGATATCTGGCAAAGTCACTAGCCTATACTTTAGATACATAGATAACATCATCTACCTTGATATGTTTGATGGGCATTATATGCTAAATGTGAGTGACATATCCGAGATGTTTGACTATGTCACGACATTATTTGATATATCCGTTCCAGATATAAATCTATCCCTTGATACTGAGAGTCTCATGGATAGCCTAAGTGGCATGAATGAGACTGTGGTTGGCGGCAAGAGAATACTAGTCTGTGACCTATTTGGTATGGATGTAAGTATCTACACCGACGCTAGCTATAGAATAGAGCAGATAGTAGTGCCAGAGATTACTTTTGGCAACATCAGCATCAATCCTTATGTGAGTCTTAGTTATCTTAGTGAATTTGATAGAGTGACTAAACCTACTACCAGATACATAGATATCTCGTCAATTGCAGATATCGTTCGCGGAGCAGTGGACCTACTAAAGGACGGCAAAGTAGCACTGAATGCTAATATTAGATACAAAGATTTTGCACTGCCAGTAGATATGCAGATAGATTATAGCGATGGGCTAAAAGTCTATGCTAAGACTAGTATATTTGATAGATTCATTGAGTGTACGCTAGTTGGTCAGACAGTCTATGTATCAGTGGATAATATCAATATTTCTTGTAACATAGCAGATATAGATATACTCTTAGATAAATTATCCGGTCTAGGCCTTGATGTGAGCATGGTGCAGGAATTAGTAACTAAAGTATCCGATATAGATATCAATAATATCGACCTTGGCAGCATCGACCTATCATCAATCAGCCTTGGTGCACTAAAGGATATCATTGAGAATAACGGCACATACACCATCTCCATTGAGGGAGTGGGTGATGTAATAGTCGATGCGTATGGACCACTCTCCAGGATTAGATTCAACGACAAAGATCTAGACCTTGATGTGAAATTCAAGAAAAATGATTTCAATATCACCGTGCCAAATAGATATTATATTAATGCGATAGACATATTAGACTTGGTGCTAAGCCTAAAGGATATGTTTGCTAAGTCCACATTTACTGGATACATCAATTACAATAATTATGTAGTAAATTATGGACTAAATATTCTAGATGACGGATTCGAAGCCGACTTGCGTACCACATTATTTGGCAAGGAAATTTCCGCACAAATAGTAAATGATAGGATATATCTATCCGCACTTGGCATGAGTGTGTCTGGCACATTCGATGATATAACTAATATCCTAGACAAACTAGATATTGAGAACCCACTAGACGACTTGGATATTAATGATATGCTCGATGACATACTCGATGCGAATACACATTCTAGTTTGATTACAAGTTATGTACGTGATAACAATGTCACTACAATTACACTATACAATGGCTTAGTCGTCACACTCGATACTACAAATGACCTAGATATAGATGTTAAATATGAGCAGTTGCACATAACAGGCAGCATAATTGCTCTTGACGCACAAGTCGAGGTAAATACTCCAGAGTCTTATGTGGAACTGGATAATACCTATAGACTGATTAGGAATATAATTAATTATGTAAAACTTGGGCAATTCAACTATAATATCAACGCGAATATCCAAGGATTCAATGTCACAGGATTTATTGGCTACAATGATGGGGCACTGTCTGCAAGTCTTGCCCTAAATATCAAGGGTGTAGATATATATGTCAAATTAATTGATGGAGAAATTTACATCGAGACAATGGGTGTGAATCTAATAGGTAGCCTTGACGATATAGATTGGATACTGGATAGCTTAGATGGGGTAGTGAATATCCCACAAAATGTACGCGAAGTAATCACCAGCATTATAAATGATGGAATAGACAAGGATACTCTCTCTAAGTTAATTGATACTAAGAGTAAGGACTTAGATATTGAGGAAATATTAGCTGGCCTTAGCGTGGATTACACCAAGGATAATCTAACTATTCATTACAACGATATAGATGTATCTATTGACCTAATATACAACACAATGGATACTATCACAGTATCTATGGACGAAATAGATGTAGTAATAGATCTATGTGATAAGCAAGATGTCTTGGCAAACGCTTCATATTACTTTGATATATCAAATCTCGCGCCATATATGTCAAATATTATAGACGTAGTAACGAGCAAGGAATTTGGCGGAATGTTCAATATAGATGTATCCGGAATGAATATCCCAGGTATCTACAATCTATCAATTAATAATGGAATAACCTTAGTTGCAAGGACCAATCTATATGGTCTAGATGCTAGTGTGTATCTGCTAGATAACACCATATATGTGGATCTCGCGGGAGTGAAATTGTATTTGCCAATTAGCGAGATAGATAGTGTAATAGAGTATATCAATAAATTTGCTAGTGAGAAAATCAGCCTTGGTGGCAGCGCGGATCTATCTACCCTTGGTGGACTAGTCAAGGAACTATCCATGGTGGGCAGAACTCTGAATGTCAAACTAGATGGCGGAAATCACGTGAGCTTCACATTTGGCTCGAATATCACGCTATCTGCTAGATTTGCTGGCATAAATGCTCAAGTAGTGCTAGGGAAGTCATCATTTGTTGCACCAGATATTGTGACAAACGAGTTTATCCATTACAGCGCGCTGACCAATTTTGTCGACGCGATCTACAGTGTAGTGGTAGACAAAGCAGTCAATTTGTCAGCTACAGCTACAGTGTATGAGGGAGATAGTGTGAGGTTTGCTGCAACGTGCGCACTTGCACTTGACCTAAATAATGGACTTAAGATGTTTGGCCATGCGGATCTATCTGGCGAGCAGGATATGCAGTTTGACTTATGTTATGATGGGCAGATGATGTATATCAATTTTGATAAATTAAAAGTCAAGATGGATAAGAATTGCTTATTCAATTTACTATATATGGCATTCAATATGCTAGGCATTGACACAAGCACAGTGGATTTCCTAAAAGACGTGAGTGACAAGAATGATGTGAGTATGGATAACTTGCAGGCTATCATCCCATCACTTGATTCCTCTATCCCACTAGGACTAATCGATGTGATAAGGAATCTATCACTTGAGCCAGGCAAACTGACTATCACGCTAAAGGGTGACAAGTTTAGCATTGGCGCAATGAGCGATATCACAGTATCTATATATGAGAAGGATGGCAAGTTAGTAGCCATATCCTTTGACGACTTCTACACAGGAGTGACCGAGAGTGAGAGATTTGACCTAGATATAGATGTGTTGCCACTGACAAGCGTTGGCACACTAACTGATGACGAAAAAGCAAGTTATATAGATATGTCCTCAGTACATGAATTAGTCCGAGCATTTATCAATACTTCGGCACTAAATGACTATCATGTGACGGGCAACCTTGCAATCAAATTGATGTATAAAGATAACGACGCTATCACGCTGAATATCCCAGTTGACCTGCGTGTGAAGCTCGTGGACACCAAGCCTATTATCGCAATCAGACTAGGCCCAATCCCAGTGGTCACCTTAGTGAATGACGATGTGCCATACAGGATAGGCAATGTGATCGACCTTGGTGAGAATATGGCACCAGGTGAGAATAGGATCCTTGATATCTACATTATGGACGACTTCGCATACTTCTATAGGTCAGAGTTAATCCCAAGACTGAGCATTACGAAGCCAAAGTTGAAGTACGAGAAGTCACTAAAGCTGTCGGTCGAGGAATTGCTAAATGACCCTATGATAGTGCTAAGCTACGGCGTGGGACTAAAGAGTTATATAATGAGCGAGATTGACGGGGCAGTGTACAAGGCATTACATAGAGAGACACCAATCAATTTCGGCAATATATTAATAAACTATTGGAAGTCAAACAAAGTAATTAATAACACGACGCTTGATATATTCAATCTCATACTCAATTTACAAGAGATTGCAAACAACGCCGACCTTGACACATTGACACTGAATATTGGCACGAGCAAGGTAAATGATCTAGATTACATCACACATGGAGAGTTACTTGCTAACCTGCCATTCACGAAGAATCTAGAGCTAGATATCACAAGTAGTGACCTCACACTTGCAGATATTGGCACTATACTTGATATATCCGATATCACGAGCTATATTAATGAATACAATGCATCGGGCAAACTATCTGGCCAGAAGTGGCAAAGATATGAGGACCAGAAATGGGGATTGGACTCTGAGACCACATATACTCTCACATTTGAGGAAAACGGTGGAGAGAGTGTGAGTGATCAAGTGCTCCACGTAGGCGATAGCATCACACTACCTGTGTATGACAATCTAGTAATTACCAATAATAACGACAAGGATACATATAGGTTTGATGGATGGTTCACTACTAGCACGTTCGACGAGGAAACAAAATTTGTCGACACTACTATGACTCCGGGTGACAAAGTACTTTACGCAAAATGGACGCTAATTAATAGCATTAGAGAAGTTAGATTCTATGTAGATGGCAGACTCTATGAGAGCCAAATTGGTCCTGTAGGCACGCCTATTAGACTAGTGCACGTTGACGATAAATATACTTATGAGGGAAATATTAGATATCTAAATACTTTCTCACATTGGGAAGACGCTAGTGGTCATATAGTCTCCACTATTCCAAGTGAGAGCATCGATGTGTATGCTGTATACAATGTCACACGTAGGTGGCAGGAGTATGCGTTTGTGATAAACCAAGGCCCAGCAGGTGACACTCTCACATATAGAGTGTACGAAGGCGAGAGTGTTTTAGAAATGCTGCCACGATTCGCTGATATGTTAGATAGTAGCGGATTACTTGTGGTGAACGATAACGGCGTGACATACAAATATAGTTTCGATGGCTGGTATTTGGATAATACATACTTAGAATTATTCGACTACATCATGCCACAGCATGATACTGCAGTTTTTGCTAAGTGGAACTTAGTGGATGTGATAGAGGAACATTACTTGACCATAATAGATAATGGTCAGACTGTCTATCAAAAACTCATCGGTGTAGGTGATGCAATCAATGTGCTAAATAGTGGCCTTAGGGTGGACAAAGATACTCTATGGTATCTAGACGAGCAGTACTCTCGTAGTATTACTGTGCCGCAGACAATGGGACATGAAGATATCACACTACATATTAGGAATAAATACACATATACTTATACATCATATGACGGTGCAGGCAATGTGCATAATGCGATAGTGACTACGCTATCTGCTTATCAAGGGGAGAAGATAAATCTTGCTGCTCATGCACCTTATGATATCAAATATTACACAGCCGAGGATCATCTAATAGATTATATTATTGAGTATAAATTTGGCGCACCAAATATTTTAGGTGTAGCGATAGTAGACTATGTGATGCCAAATAGTGATATAGTGATAGATTGCCCATTTGAGACTAATAGGATAGAATATCACGTCATCACATTTGACTTATATTGGTACGCACCAGTTGGTTGGGGTACATCAAAGGGTACTATCCTAGACCGTACTGAGTCCTTGCCAAGCGTTTCATTCAAGCATGGCACGACTGTGGATCTTACTGAGTACAAAGCTTTTGTCCGAGCACAAAAGTACTTCACTGCATACACTTGGAATGCTACATCCTGGAGGACTTCTAGGCCATGGGATAGCTTCGTAGGATCAGGTATGACATCAATTGTCCTTACTGAGGATATCACACTATTCCCAGTCTGGACCAAGGCATAAAATAATTTACTAAAGGAAAAATTTTTATGGATAAATGGGAGATTCAGCACAAAATAGACAATAATACTCTGAACCAGATGATTGCGCTGGATAGGGAGGTTTATTCCAAGCGTGACCTAGTGGATATAGATAGATGCAGGCAGTGGCTGAGCGTGAACCCAGACATCTACACGGTGTTAAAATATAATGGAAATGTGGTAGGCTATATCAATTTCGTCCCGCTAAAGGATGAAGTGTATGCAAAATTCGAGCGTGGGCAGATAAAGGATTATGACCTAACGCGCGAAGATATCACGTCATTCCATAAGGGAGAGACTCTAAATTGCCTACTACTATCCGTTGTGTTAAAGAAGGAATTTCGCGATGGCGAAGCAATAATAAAGTTAGTTGATGGATTCAAAGAATTTTTGGAGGAACTAAGGACACAAGGTGTGATGCTAGGCAAGATTATCCAAGACTGTGTGAGCATTGACGGGATAAAATTTGCCTTGCACACATTTGGGGCACACTTTGTCCGTGATTCGCATAGGGAACATGGTTTTGGCAAAATTTATGAAGCTGATCTAAATAGCCCAAGCCATATTAGACGACCAAAATTAAGATATGAGGAATTGAATCCAGGGAATCTATCCACAATGGCACGCATCCAGTATGAGATATTCCGTGATACTTATAGCGTAATATACAGTGATTATAGACGCACTGCACCTATACAGGACAAGCTAAAATCTCATGTCCTTCCTATAGAATATCTAGTGTATTACAGGAATATTCCAGTAGGTATAGTAGGGCTATACAATATAGAGGGCTATCCAGATGATATATGGATGGATTGCCTCGGTGTTTTGCCGCAGTATAGGAATCGTGGAATAGGTACATCAATGCTACTGCATATATGTGAGATTGCACGTAGTTATGGCAAAAAGACTCTGCGCCTCTATTCATTTTCTAAGACCTATCCATTAGGGGTAAAAATTTATAAAAAATTGATGCAGAGGATGGAGAATTATAGGAACGCAGAGGATGACCCCGCTTGGCTAGAAGAAATGGACTGCGTAGTGTTTAGCTCCAGTCTAGTGGATAGGCGCCCACCACTTTGGCGTGACAAATATATTGATATTCGTGGGGATAAGAAGACCCACGAGGAGAGCTTAAGACTCCTAAAGGAAGATGGGATTATAGAGTAACTAAAAAACATCAATGTCGCTAGCAAAAAAATAGGAACACAATCATGTGCTCCTATTTTTTATATAGACTTAATTAAGTGACGCAAGAATAGTGTGATATCCTTTGAAAAGACGAATAATAATATTCCAATTATACTGATTAACACTGCACGAATTGCATAACCTATTGCCCAGCCATTGATGAATGACTTCCTCTCTATTGTGCCCGTATTGAATATAAATGCTAGAGGTAGTCCAATAAATATTCCCATAAGGAGCCCTGCAAATATTCCAAGTGTAAGTTTGCTATTTTCTTTTGGTGCAATGTATGCCATATTTTGAGGATAAAAATTTTCTTCATACATAGCGCCAGGCATTTGGCCACTAAAATAGTCTTGTTGTATCATAGGAGGATTTCCCTGTGGCACTTGGTCCATATATGGTGGCATATTAGGGTAGGGATCTTGAGGAGTCATTTGTGGGCCATAATTATTTGAATTTGCGAATTGGTCATTAAATTCGTTATTATTTTGATTATTGTTATCCATATATATCTCCTTACGCAGATGCAATGATACCAGTTAATGAAGCTGAAATTAGGAATACATATATTGAATATATGATTACTAAAAATAGTCCTACAGCGACTACCGAGACAAATGTGACCAACCATCCATGCATGAATGTTTTTCTCTCAAAAGATCCTTCCTTGAACAAACAAATACCAATAATTAGTCCAATCAAACCTAAGAATAATCCACATACTACACCAATAGCTGTCTTGCTCTCAGGAGCAGTTTGGGCTGGTTGAGGATATTGATAATAATTTGGCGCTTGACCTGCTTGATAATTAGGATTAGGCTGACCGTTAAACCCTTGAGGTTGTTGATAGTTAGGATTATTCTGATAATTTGGATTATAATTCATATTTTGTGTGGATGATGGATTACCATTCTGTGAATAATTCCTGCCCTGATATCCCGGATATGCACCATTAGGATTGTAATTTTGCCGATTATTTTGATTAGTATTTACATTAGTGTTAGTTTGATTTTGGGTAGTTTGATTTTGATATTGACTTTGATTGGTAGTTGCATTTTGATTGGATTTTGGAGTGCTTGATTTCGATCGTGATTTGGATATATTTTCCTTCACTTCACTTGATTTATCATTAGTTGTATTTCCCATATTTCCTCCAAGTATAAATATTATTAATATTTGTAAATTATTATATTAGGTCTTTTGACCTAAGTCAAGTCTTTTGACCTAATCGGGTATAAATTAGTAGTATGAGTTTCAAAGATATTTTAGAAGAGATTATGCTGGAGAGAAAATTGTCTCAGGAGAAGATGGCGAAGATATTGAATGTCAATCAGACTACTATTGGTCAATGGTTGCTAGGGAGGAAGAAACCAAGTTATGACAGTATCTACGCCATATATGAGAAATTTGGCGTCACTCCTAACGAATTATTTGGTATAGACAAATGAATAGATAGCACGCAGCAGCGTAATAGATTTTAGACTACTACTAGTTGATACTAGTAGTCTTTTTTATCCTATTTTACTAAAAATTGTAGGGTGGGGTGTAAAGCGTTGGAGATAGGGGACGTGTGTGGTATAATACTAATAGTTACTTGGTTAAGGTGTGATATATGAGCAAGAGAAAAGAAATGGAGATGGAGATACTAAAACATTATTTCCACATAGATGGAGATATTGCGACACTCAATCTCGTGTATGATAGTTTTGCCGAACTCATCAATACTAATTTTGGTGACGACAAGACGGAGAAATTGAATGACAAATTGATGTCGGATGTGAGGGATGCTGTATCGCTGCTGCCTAGACACTACAAACTCGATTTGCAGATAATTATCAAGGACTTTGGAGATTACAAGGTAGAGGAGTGCGAGAAAATAATTCGCGACAATGTACACCTTGCGGGATACTGTATCTTAAAAGAAAATAACAAAAAGAGGCTAAATGGTTTTAGCCTTATCTGTGCGGGTGCAGTGGTGCTGATTGCTAGTTACTTCCTAAGGAAATTTGACCTATGGTTTGACCTAATCAATATCAGCGGCACGCTATTTGTATGGGAAGGCGTGAATACGGCATTTATCGAGAGAAATGCATACAACAAAGCTATGCGAACTATTGCAAAATCTATTCACAATATAACAATCAGAGGTGAGGAGAAATAAGGAGTAGAAATGAAAGTATTAAAATTCTTTAAATGCAATCGTTGTGGCAATGTGGTGATGAAATTGGTGGATAAGGGCACTACACTTATCTGCTGCGGTGAGCCAATGGTCGAACTCATTCTAAACACAGTGGACGCTGCAGGGGAGAAACATTTGCCAGTAATCAAAGTGCATGGAAATACTTGTAGTGTGGCAGTGGGAGAAATCCCACATCCAATGGAGGAAGGACATTATATCAATTTTATAGTCCTTGTCACATCAAGTGATGTATTAGTGCACACACTAAAGCCAGGCGATACCCCTGAGGCAACTTTTTATCTAAAAGATAAGGTCATTGCTGCATACTCATATTGCAATCTACATAGTCTATGGATGACAAAGTACGAGGACTAAGATGAAATTGTTCTATGATAATTTCACTCCAGACGAGATATGTGGCATGTTCACACTACCGCACTTTATAGCAATGTTTAGCCTACTAATATTACTGATAGTTGCGATATATTTCTCACACAAAATGAGTGTTAAGGTAACCAAACGTGTATTATTTGGCATTAGCATAATTGTTATTGTCATGGAGATAGTGAAAATATCTCTTCGTATCTACAAGGGACAAAGTGGAGATAGTTGGATACCACTGTACTTTTGTAGTCTATTCCTATATGCATGCGTGCTTATCAATTTGCCGTGGAAGAGAGTGCAGGATATAGGATGGTCATACATAGTCTTTGGCGGAGTGGTGGCGTCTATTGGATTTATCATCATGCCGTCGACCTCACTTGCATTATTCCCTATCTGGCATCCTGGCAGCATTCACAGTATGATATATCACTGGCTCATGGCATACTCTGGAATAATTGCAATTGTGAATAAAATTTATATGCCAAAGCTATGGCACTTCGTCTATTATTTCTACTTCACAGGGTTCTTTAGTGTGATTGCTGTTGTTGTAAATAGCATGCTCAATACCAACATGATGTTCCTCAGTAACCCATTCGGGATTAGTTGGTTGCAGGCCGTGATAAATTATTCGCCTACACTATATGCACTACTTGCTTACTTTGCACAATGTGTGGCACTATACTTCGCATCATATTTGATATATTTCATATACACAAAAATTTCTTATAGATTATATAGGAGGAAAAATGGATCTATTTAAGTATTTCTTTACGAATAAGGCATATTTGCCAGCTAATCTTCCTGGCAGATTGTTTTCACCACTGCACATCGTGATAATGTGCATTCTAACGGTTGCCGTCCCACTACTGGCATTCTTCCTTAGGAAAATGGATAGGAAGAAGATGAGGATCACATTCATCGTGTTGTGGGCTGTGCTAACGACATTCGAGGTTGTAAAAATTGTGTGGGAGAGTTGCACCAATCCAAATGGTTTCGAGGCAGGCGGGATATTGCCACTGTATATTTGCAGCATATTCATGTATGTGATGCCTTTCGTCATTTGGGCAAAAGAGGGCAGTATACTCTGGCGCAGTGCGTGTGCATTCTTGTGTACCCTAAATCTCATCGGAGGACTCGTGAACTTCGTGTATCCTGTCAATGTGTTATCTAATTATTCAGCAATATCCTTTGCAGGACTTCACACACTAATATACCACGCAACAATGGTATTTGTGGCACTACTCATGTTATTTAGCAAATACTACACATTCCGTGACATCCGTGATGCAGCACTTGCATTCTTACCACTAGGTGCGGTGTCAATTGTGGCAAATATAGTGAATTTCACATTACCTGCAGATTATATGTTCTTCAGAGGACAATTCTTCCCATTTACTATCATTGCTTCACACATGCCAGTATGGGCATTTACTATTGTGCTATACGTAGCATATTTCCTTATTCCATACTTATTCTATCTGCCATATTATATCTACAAAAAGGTGAAGGACAGAAAGACAAAAGCTGCAGCGTAAGTTAGTTAATCGAAATATATCTATATGTGAATTATGGCAATGCTAATATGAGGCATTGTCATATTTTTTGCTTGATGCATAATCTAAATTAAGAGAATTAGGAGAAGATTATGCGCAACTGTCCAAGGAATAAGTCGGGCAAATATATTTATAGCCCTATAAATAGATACAATGCAAATATCTTTGGTGGGAATATTATAACTCTTGTAGGACCAATGGGACCGACAGGTGCTACCGGACCAAGAGGAATACCCGGTCCGCAAGGAGAGAGAGGGCCCGCAGGTGGCCCGACCGGGCCAACCGGCGCAGCCGGACCAGTTGGTCCTACAGGGCCAACTGGACCTGCGGGCCTGCCTGGTCCAAAAGGTGATACTGGTCCCATTGGCCCAAGTGATACTATCACAATAGGACGTGTGCGTTCGGCTGAGCCACAGGAACTGCCAACCATAGTAGACAATCATGTGCTAAATAATCATACTCTAGACTTTGTCATCCCGCGCGGGGAAACTGGTCCAATGGGTCCTGCGGGTCCAAAAGGCGAAAGGGGAGAAGTCGGTCCTGCGGGCCCGAATGGTGAAAAAGGCGACCCTGGTCCAAAGGGTGACACAGGTGATTCTGGTCCACGAGGTGAAGCCGGCCCACCTGGCCCAAGTGGTCTGCCTGCTGTAAATACCGTAGTCATGTTCACTGCAGTGTCTGCCACTCTCCAAAATGACCCTGACTTGGTGCAAGAACTCTCCTATCCTAGGACAGTTAGCGAAATTACACTTGATAGTGGTAATAATACCGTGAAACTGTCCCGTGGATATTATCTAATTAGTTATGGCACGAATGTGAATGCCACCATGACACCAGATAAGACCGCAAAAATTTGGTTAGAAATAGACGACACTATGCAGGATGTCACTGAGAGAGAAGGAGGGCCACAGGGCAAATATTTCCTTGGTGGAGAATTCTTCTGCAGAATAGAGAAGGAATCCTCCATGCTAGCTTTTGCTGTTACATCGGATAGTACAGTTAGATTCTCAAATACTTACCTTATAGTAAGGCGAATTTAGTCAAAAAAAACACTGATTGTTATGCTACAGTCAGTGTTAATTTTTTCTACTTGCTTTCTCTCTCATCTTCATTTAATAAAGATGACCTGTATTTTCCTGCAAGTTTTTCTTTTTCTATCTTTTGCATTGCAAGATCGCAGTATTTTACTGCACGCTTGCGCAAAGTTTTTATTCCCCATTTTTGATAGCCCTTGCAATCCTCCAACATCTCAATTACAGTCACAAGCCATTTGAAATATTTCTTATCCTGCTTGATGCCCTCATTTAGCAATCTATCATTCAATGGGAAGAACGTATAATTTTCGTTCGTTGCAAGGACGTTTATGTAACTTATTAGTGCCTCTCGGTCAATATCTTTTAGGTCAGTCCTAGCAGATATTAAATTGAAGAAATGTGGGTCAAGATGCATTGCCCTTATGGTAAAGTCATAATTACGGAATAATTCTTGTGGGAAGCAAGCACTGTCATAATGCGTATGTGTTACTATAAATAGAGCAATGTCCATATTCTGACGCACATTCTCGTTTGCACTCATAAGTAGTGTCTTTAGCGCATTAGGGCGTTTGCTAAATATCATCATGGCACCTTTGTAAAATTCTACATCGCCTCTAAGCTCGTGTCCAATATATGGCACAGCACTAACTGAATCATATTGGAGACAATTGGCGACGAATTCTGGGTCATTCCTAAGTTTCTCGCCTGTATATGCTATGATAGGGTAGAGATTATTTGTGTGAGTCTTAAGTACTCTATACATGAATTGTTTGTCATCTAATATATCATTTGGGAGTAATGGCAAGATCTCAAATAATGGATAACGCTGTGCATACTCATATGCTTGAATAATGCCGCAACTAATTTTTGGTCCATCATAATTGATTAGCCCGCTATGCTCAGCCATAAAATTTGCAGCTTCCTGCCTTATCGCGTCAAACTTTAATTCTTCCTCAGACTTTGGAGCCTTATCATCCTCACCAGGAATTATTATTCGGAATTTCTCTTCATCTAATTTAGCCATACTGCCTCCTTAGTTAACTATATAATACCCTAAAATTGTCATTTCGTCAATAGTGAATTTTTCCGTGATATTCACCCGTATAGCAATTGTGTAATTTAAACACATTCTAGTCTTAGCGCTATATAATAATAAATGCACATTTGTACATATTCACTTATCAAATTGTTAGACTAAAAAAATATCCTGTGATATAATCTTTATAGAAATTTTTATGGAGGATATATGAGGAAATTTTTTAGAGAATTCAAAGAGTTCATCTCAAAAGGCAATGTCTTTGATATGGCCGTAGGCTTAATTATTGCAACAGCGTTCAATAAGATAGTCTCATCCATGGTCAATGACATCATCATGCCACTTGTCACATGGGCAACTGGTGCTGCTAGCCTAAGCGACCTTAGCATTGTGCTAAAGGAAACAACCGATGCTGCAGGCGAAGTCGTGAAACTCACTTGGAACTACGGTGTGTTCATTCAGACCGTAATAGACTTCCTAATCATCGCATTCTCAGTGTTTGTCATGGTGAAGGCTGTCAATGGTTCACGCAAGAAATTGGAGGAACGCGCATCTAGTGGCAAGGAAAAGCGCGAACTAAGGAAGGAGAGAAAAGCAGTAAGGCTCGCTGCAGAGGCAGAAGGTCGCGACTTTGAGACTGCATGGAATGAGTATCTAGCAGACAAAGCAAGCAAAGAGGCTGCAGAGAAAGCCGCAAAGGAAAAGGCTGAGGCTGAGGCAAAGAAGGCAAATCCTACTGAGCAAGAATTATTAAAAGAAATTCGTGATCTATTAAAATCACAAAATAAAAAGTCTAGCAAATAATATTAGATAATAAAATTCAAATATTAAGTATAGATAAATACGATTAATTTTAATTGTATTTGGAAATACCAATATATGATATAAATATTTTCTTTAAGGTTAAATGTAAAATAAATATTAAAGATATATAGTAATTAAATACTGATTATATAGACTAAAAAAATCGTGTACTGATTGTGCACGATTTTTTAATTAGATAATTTATCAAATAGATCGATATTCTTTATATCAAAATATTTGTAATCTTTTGCATCATTATCTAGGAACCAATGTGAGTGGTCGTCAAAGTAACCGTTGGTCAATTTTTCCTTTGGAATCTTCACATACATAGCTTCGCTCTCAGATAACAAGTTGCCAGCCTCGTCCTCGATGAATGCGTAGGCACTAAATCCACGAGTGGACATCTTAGTGATACGCGCTACACAGTAGATAGTGGCGTTTAGCGGGGTAGGTTTCCTATATTTCACACTGATATTGCCTGTTACGCCCCAATCATCAGGATGGGTAATTTGGACAGCACGGCCGAGAGTCTCATCTAGCAGTGCACAGATAAGTCCTCCATGCATACGGTCTGGGTAACTCTGGTGCTCATCACGCGGCGTGCATACGCCGACTAAGGTGTCATTCTCGCATACATAAAAGTGTGCGTGCAGACCCAGTTTATTTTCTAGCCCACATACCACACAACTATCGGAATTATTTTGGAGATCTAATACTTTTAGTTTCATAAAATTATTATACTCCATATGACCGGTATTAGAAAGTTTTTTGACATAAAAAATCCACGGTCTCCCGTGGATAATTTTTATCTCTTGCGATCGTCTGTAACAACGATTGTTTCTTTGCCTTCTAATTTTCCCTTGTGACGAGGGAGAACTCTGCTGCGCACTGTGCTTGCCACAATGATAATAGATATGATGTGGAGTAGGGCAGTGGTCTCGAGTGCCCAACCTACAAAGGTCAATGACTTCAAGATAAATAGTGCAATTCCCCAACCTATGAGGATTAGGCCGAATGTCGTGTCGACATACCAGATCTTGTCACCCGCTAACCTATAATCATAACTATCTTCGATTGCAAACAAACCTTTTATGATAAAGAAGATTGCGAATGCATATTCTAGGAAATTATTTGCAACACTTGGTGCTATGATGAAGAATATTAGTCCCATTATGCCACATAGCAATCCATATATTAGACCCATTAGTTCGAATCTATATATGAAGTAATCGATAAGTCTAATTATACATGAACCAACTAACATTCCAGCAAATATATATGTAATAGTTAGTCTTGTGATGTCATATGATCCTGCTATTAGGAACGAACCAAGTACTATATATGCTATGATAAATAGCAAATTCAAATATTTTATCTTCTTAAAAAATTCTTTCATAAGATACTCCTACACTACTATCTATTTTAATCACAAATTGCGTTTTGTAAAGTACTTTTTAAAAAATTCACGCTGTAAAGGTACACTTTCTTAGCTTCGCCCATCGAAATCGTCATCGTCGTCATGATTATCATAGTACCTTTTGTGTTTCCTACCCCTATTCACGTACTCAGCCTTGCGTTTCATGCGCCCCAGACCATCATTTGCCTGGTAAGACTTGGTGGACAAATTCCTAGCTTTACTTTTAACTCCTCTCAGTCCTTCAAATTCTTCATAATCGATTGAAGTGCGCCTGATCATCTTGCCAGGGCGAGCTTCTTTAGCAAAATTATAGGAATAACTAGGTTTGTAGCCATCATCCCATTCGGCATTTTGCTTAGCAGCTTTTATATTTCTTGTGCTATCCTTGCAGAGAATATTAGTCTCCTCGCGCACTTTCACTTCATCACGATTGTATAACATAAAATTAAATCGAGTGTTGAGTGCATATCTCATAGGGTCCATTTCGTACAGTGAGTATAACTGTAGTGCGACGTCAATGTCTGGACATGCTACTTGAGAAATGATTGCATCTTTCCTAGTATGTTTGACTCCTGCACTGTCACGAATTCCTTCCACTTGTATGTGCAAGTCATTTTTAGATGTCAAGACTACGTAAGGCCTTGGCACATAATAATTCTTGCCCACATGACCTAACTTTGCCGTGATTATGTAGAATTTTTCATTGTACTGTTTCATGTGCTTTTTTATATTGGATTGCATGACTGCTTTATGAGTATCAGTGAAGTAATTGTACCACTTGAACATATAGTTATTTAGTCTATACGCTTTGTCGCGGTTAATATATATTTCAGTACTCAATATATCCATGGGAAAGTTACCTTTTTGAATATCGCCTAAATGCATACCTGACATCGATGGATATTTGCAAATAGGTTTATGCCTATTATTCTTCTTATTATCCGTTTGGATTATTTTGTCCAAAGTTACACAGGATTGGCGCTCTAACCACTTGTTCTGCTCGAATCTAAGGTACTGCCAATCAAGGAGTATCTCATCATCAAATTTTGACATATATTTAGCATAGTTAGACACTACATTTAGTAAATATTCCTTGTAATGTGGCTCAAGACCATTTGATTTTTCAATAGTCGCTATAGTGTCTTTTGTAAGAGCTTTGTAATCCATACTTTCCCCACTTAATTTTTGTCATTATAACATATAAGGAAATAGATTTCAATAGGTAATTTGTATAAATAGTCTTATTTACCAGATATATTTATATTAGCAGAGGAGAGTAGTAGATTTTCGTTGCATTTCATCGAATAGTAGACGTAATAGACACGTTCATCATACTTTGTGACAATAATTATCATATTGTTGACAATAAATTTGTGTGATGCAAAGAGAAGGCTAAAATTGTAAAACTCTAGCGCACTGTATTTATGTTGAGTAAGAAGTGCAAGTAAATTTCGCAAAGTCACAATTAACTTTTGCAAATGTCTTGACACGTGGGTGAAAAATTCTGTATACTAATGGAGCAATTAAATATTGGGGTATAGCCAAGCGGTAAGGCAGGAGACTCTGACTCTCCCATTTCGTGGGTTCGAATCCTACTACCCCAGCCAAAAAGCCTAAGTCGAGATCACCTCGACTTTTTTTTGCCCGTGGGTAGTAGGCGTGATGCTTCACATCACAAAATTCCTATAGCATTTATTCGAACTGTTTTCGTGTAGCTACCAAAATGCAAGCATTGCCACACGAGATGTTAACTACTGCTTAATACTATAGTTAAAATGGCAAAGTCAAGCCTAAATTTGCTTGCAAATATACTTATGGCGTGTTATACTAAGTCGTCTGTTTAGATATACTTGCACAAAAATTAGTCTTGTGTACTAAATATAAGTAACAAAATGAGGTGAATTATGGTAGCAAAGGATTTTAAGAATGGCTCAACTTTTGAGATGGACGGCGCTGTGTGGAAGGTTATTTGGTTCCAACACGTTGCACGCCCAAGGCTAGCACCACTTATCAATACTAGTCTAAAGAATGTTGAGACCGGCCAAATGATTGAGAAGAAGTTCAATCCAGGGGATGTGGTAAAGGATGCATCAGTGACAAAACGCGAGATGCAATATCTATATCACGACGACAACTTGTATTATTTCATGGATAACGAGACTTATGACCAGTTATGTGTCAATTATGACAATATCAAGGAAACTGTAGGATATGTCAAGGAAAACGAGATGGTTGTCCTACAATTTGTGAAGGAAAAGGTCATAGCCCTCATTCCTCCTACATTTGTGGAACTCGCTATCACCGACACACTTCCTGGTGTGAACGATAGCTCAGATAGGACGAATTACAAGGACGCAACCGTTGAGACTGGCATTAAGGTGAAGGTCCCAGAATTCTGCAACAACGGAGATATCGTGAAGATCGATACCCGCACCGGTGAATACGTTAGCCGTGTGAAATAATCTAATTAGGCCGAGTTACATCGGTCTTTTTTATGCACAAAATGCCTACAAATAGGGATTAATATAGAATTTGTGAGGTAATTTTTTACAAAAATAATTTAATTTTCAAAAATAGTTGTAATCTCTCAAGTATTTTGTTATAATAACGGTATGGGAAGAGTTACGTTAAAATCAAAAAATAAATTAGAAAATCTCAGCATCTACGAATTGAGAGACGTGGCACGAAATATTGGAGTGCAAAGCCCTAGTTCGAAGAAAAAAGATGTGCTAATCAGTATGATAATGGATATCGTGAGTGGCAAGAGCACCCCTCATGAGAAGAAATCTAACAAGGGTCGTCCAGCAAGACCGCTTATGCAAAAGGATGACTTTTACGCATTCGTCATGCCGACGGATTTTGAAGATGCCACACTCATACATCCTACATACATTGAGTCCGAAAATTTTGAGCGCGAAACGCTGCAAGGTCTATCTCTAGCTCAGGATTGTGACCCATATGGTGAGGGTGAGACAAATGATATGGATATCATATCAGGTCAGGTGGATATCACCGTCAATGGTTATGGAATTGCAAGGGTCGAGGGCTGGAGATCTAGCCACAATGATTGCTATATATCCGCAATGCTTGTCCATAGATATCACCTATCTAGTGGAGATATTATTGAGGCAGAGGTAGGGCAGGGCAAATCTGGCTCGGCAAGATATGTAGCAGTTGTGGACAAGATAAATGGCATAGATGCAGAAGGATACAAGCCAAGTGATAATCAATTGACCCATACTTGTGAGGTATCAGCCAATATCGTAGCAGGTAGACCAAATTATCTAGTCACATCGGGTAGTCTAGATCAAATAGTAGCTGATATTGCAGGGCAGGTGACAGGCAAAGTCTACGCAATTGAGCTTGATAGCATACTCGATACGAGCATGGAAGAGGATGGAGATATCACAAAGTATCACCTAAATTACACCGAGCCTATTGCAGGCGAGATAATATCTACCAATCTAGTGCTAAATAGGGCAAAGTCCTGTGCTAGATGTGGGCAAAATTGCACACTTGTTTTACATTCGTTCACCAAGTATGTCACTCTCATTGATAGGTGGAACAAAGGCAAATTCGAGTACAACAGTATATCCAATGAGACTTTGCAGGAGATAAAGGAACTACTGCGCTCGGCAGGGAACTATGGCAATTCTAGTCTCACCATAGTGTGTGTAGATGACTTATCCACTAGTCCAACCAAGCAAATTGTGGAGATGGAATTATCTCCAATTATGAATAAAATTAGCAATAAATAGCCAAATTTCATGGCTATTTTTTGTATTTGGCTAAAATGTAATATTTTTGGCATACTAATGATAATTACTTTACAAAATATTTTATATTTTTTATAATATTTGTAAGTGTAGGGGGCGCGGCCATGCAGACCTGCATGGTGCCGGTGCTGCTAGCACCGGCGACCCGCAAGCATGCGGGTCACGCCGCGCCCCCACGTATGGAGAACACGCATATGCTACGCAAGAGTATTAGAGCATCAATAGTTATGATACTTTTTGTTATCGCAGTCACCCTTAGTGGTTGCGGTATTACTTTTGCATGGTTTACAGATAAGAGTGAGGTAGAGGACGACCTCCACGGCGCAACCGGTGGGGTGGAGATCTATGCTCAAGGTTCACTTGTGGCAAGTGATGAGCAAACTGCCGAGAGCCCAATATCCATCACTCTACAATCCTCAGTTGAGAGCCCACATCATATCATTGAGATCAAGAATACCTCCACAGTAGAGATGCTAGTGAGAGTTAATTTCGTTAGAACATTGGGCGATGCTAGTGACGAAGCTGTTGATGAAGAAATAATCAATTTCAATATTGATAATGAGAAGTGGAAAACTCAAGATGACGGTTTTGGTTATCCAACTACATATTTTTACAACGAAAGAGTCGCTGCAGGAAGTACAATAGTATTTATCCCAAACATAACAGTTAGCGATGATTCCTACAATGGCCAGACACTTAGCATCTCACTCATAGTCGATGTGTTAGCATATGATGGCAATGCCTACCAGACGGGTAATGGTGATTTGCCATGGGGTGATATTAGTGACATCCCAGGGTGGACAGCATGGCAGTAGGTGGTAATATGAAGCGTAATAAGACTGCAACTTTTGCCATCTCAATACTTTTACTATGCGTAATGTTATTTGCAGTGGCCATCACTTGTGGCGTAGTTGCGTATTTTAGCAGCAACGACGAAGGTGGCGGCAACAATAACCTTGCAGTACTCAAACTCGATGTGACGACAACGACTTTTGAGGATGATAGGAAGGGCAATTTGCTACCAGACTACACCTATGACGATATGCCAGTCACTATCAAGACACAAGCAGGGTCAATCGACGCGCTAATTCGTGCTAAATACAAGGTAGTTATTGATGGGCAGGAGAGTGACCTCATCCAGCCGATTATAGATATGAATAAGACTGAGGAAGGTCAGCAACAGATTCTCTGGCAACAGGATACTGACGGCTGGTACTACTACCTAGGCTATGTGTCAACCACTGAGACCGCCACATTTATCCGAGGATACAATACTGGCGCGATCGAGGGTATGGATATACAGGTGACAGTCACTGTCGAGGCTATCCAGAGACAATATGGTGCATATGAGACTTTGTGGGCAGATGCATCAAGTGAAATAGTTAGTCAAGTTGCAGAATTTAGTTTGTAAATTTGGAGTAGGGGATGGATAAGAGTAAGAAATATATCTACATATCTCTTATGGCACTAGTGGTAGCACTAGTGATTGTTCTTAGTGTCGTGCTAGGCATCACACTTGCCCGTCCTGACAACACTACTTCGGGTACAATTGAGATGAACCTCGGTATCAGCACAGATACCACAGCCGACTTCCCGTTTGAGGATAAACTATTCTTGCCGGGCTCGACTATCTCGGGTGTCAATTTGAAGGTAAAAGTATTCCGTGATAGCACAGCTGATGACCCATCCGAGCAAGATGAGGGTTTAGCGTATGTCAGATGTAGATTCTATAGTTCATACAACGACGAGGATTTCTCCGAGTTTGTTCACCTATCTATGGGGCCGGGTGAGAATTGGTTATCCATCAACGACTGGTGGGTGCTAGTGGATGACAATGGCATGCCACGCGGTGCAAAGAATGGCGAGACTGTCACATTCACTGAGGGCAATACTATCAAGATCGATGAATCTCTAGGAGACGAATTTGCAGGCAAGAGCATCAAGGTCACATTTCAGGTCGAGACCCTAGGCAGGAGCAATCTAGAGCCAACGCGTATCCGTGATGGATATTGGCAATCACAGAGTAATTAGACGCATTTAATACAGTGCGTCTTTTTTATGCGAAAATATACCCGTATTTAGTGCAAACATCGATATTTTGAAGTTTTGCCGATAGTTAAAATGGTGTGGAGTATATGATAATTTTCACATTTTAGAAAAATTTCATGAAATTGCACAAATATCCTACAACTCTTGACTAGAACACATACTTTTTATATAATATATTATTATAGGAGATATTATGAAGAAACATCGCATCTTATCTGCCATGATATCTATTATGTTTGGTGCTAGCACCTTACTTTTTAGTGGGTGCATTGGTCTTGGCGATTTCGATGGTTTTGACCCAGATGACCCGAATCTGAGTGGCAATATCACTCCTAGCGAAGATAGCCAGTTTAGCCGCGATGTAGTAGTCCTCACCAATGGTGGCACGGACACAATTGTGCGCGACTATGCAGGTCGCACGATGACTTTTAATGACCTGATCGACCGCGAGATAACTACCATATCCACCGAGATTGTGAAGCGTCTGGTGTCGGTCTATGGTCAGAATAATATTATCACGAATTCTCCAAAGCAAACAAAATTAGGCGAGGATGTTTACACCGATTGGAGCAATCATTCTGCTGTTTCAGATAAATACACTGTGTATAGCACACAAAATAGCATCGAGGCTCCAACTATTAGTATCAATGGTATTGGTGATGAAGATGTAATATTTGCTTTTCTCTATGACAGTGATGGCAATATGATACCAGCAGAGGCGAGTGATCCATATGCTGAGTATGTGATTGATGGCAGTACTGGCAATTACAAGATCGTATATTTCGTGGATAGCACGCATAATAATCTAGATGATTACCCTAATGACTTTTCTGCTAAAATGATTGTAGCCAAACTATCTAGCATGCTTGAGGGCAGTGCCCCAGGTATCACCAATTGGTCTGCAGAATATGTCGACACATATGGCTCATCTAGCAACGTAGGTGATAGCAGTGGTGTTATCTCTAGCCTTGCACCATTCAACATGGCTTATCTTAGTGGGGCAATAGCAGGTAGTATGTACAAATATTCTGCTGGTCAAGACTCTCTCTCCGCATCAGTTGATGCTAATAGTGCATGGGAATGGAACACATATTTTGGTAGCAACGAAGCACAGAATGCTATAAATAGACTAAAATATGTCATAGCAAATATCGTTAGCACGAACGGAGCAGTGGACCTATCCACTATAAATGCTGATGACTATTCACCTGAGAGTTACAATCAATTGCTATCTAGCATTGATTTTATCTCAAATTACACCGATGCTGACCCAGATTCCGGTTACTTCGGAGATATTATCCAAGAATATATCCTAGATTACGTCATAGGCAGGTCATTGCACGCATCCGAGGCCTCCGCACTTACTGCACTTGAGACACTACAAGCCAAAGTAAGGGAGTTTGAGACAGCTATAAAATATGCTGATGATAATTACAAAAGTGCCATTGATGACATAACTGAAACAGGGAATAATAATTATAGATTAACCGACCTATTGGATGAAATAAATATATATAATAATAACTCAAAAATACTACATGGTGCAGGTTCACGTACACTTAGTGATGAGTTTAATTATTTAGTTGGCAAAGGTACGTATTCTAGTGAGAGTAGTAGGACTTTGAAATTTAGGGCATCTAGTTTTGAGACTGACGATTATTTTTATCTATATTATGGTCACTATGACTCAAGTGGAGTACAAATTGATTTCCAAACATATAAAGATCTTTTAACACAAAAACAAGCGGAAGACCCAAGTGCAACACTAACTGATGATGAGTTGCCAACTCCGGGATATTTAGATTATTCTCAAGGGATCAAGGCTCTAGGTAATCTAGACTTCCCATACACATTATCCGACTTGGTTCCTACTAGGAATTTTAGGAATTATGAGACTGTGACCGCATCTATACTCCAGTCCATAGCAGATGAGAAATTTAGCAGTGATTGTGACCCAGTGAAGAAGGGCGGCGTCTCAGTCAGTGACTCAGTCCACATGAATACTTGGCGTACTAGACGTGATGACAATTTCACATCCCTTGACGACTTCGAGGGAACAGGTGAGGAAGTAGTTTACACCGATATGATGGATTTTGATGCAATTATCATTCCAGCACAAGGTGGGGCAAATATCACCGACATGACGCATTATGAATTGCTCATTGCATTTACAAATAACCTAGCAAGGACCGAGGCAATGGGTATCAGGATTGGTTTGCAGACTAGGTCATCTAGCGGAGCAGTTAGCGAAAAAGTTTATCTCAAGCGTACCGATAGTGGAGCTATCCCTGGTGGAGATTATTTCGTATCCGAGTCGGATATGATACCTGATCATGATGATATTTTTAAGGTGTTAGGTCATGGCAGGATGCAGAGCACAGTGGACTTCTACAGTACCAATATGCCAAATGCTGATAGTAACACGCTAGACAATACTTGGAGTGCAACATTCACTCTGCCAAGCAGCCTTACTGAGATAGTAGCAGACGAAGAACAATATGATTTTGATAGTGGAAATGAGTTCCACAATGATATTGAGATTACTAGCACGATTGAGCGCGATGGCACAGGACGTGTGACAAATAGGAATGTATCTTATGAGATAAAGGCTGATGATTGCCTGATTATCACATTTGAGGTGTTTGATGCAGACGGCAATATGCTCCAGGGACAGAACAAGATTCCATTTGGTTTGTCACTAAGTTTGGTTGACAGTTTCGTGCCAAGTAATGAGGAGAATAATTGATGAAAGCAATAATTGTAGTGATAGATAGTTTTGGCGTAGGCGAGATGCCAGATGCTTACAAGTGGCATGATGAGGGTAGCAATACCTATATGCATATAGAGAAGGCTTGCCATCCATATTTGCCTAATCTTACCAAACTAGGGCTAAAGGATATTGATGGCGTGAATATCCCACATACTAGTGACTTAATCGGGAATTTTGGCAGAATGTATGAGAAATCCAATGGCAAAGATACCCTCACCGGTCACTATGAGATGATGGGTATTGTGCAGAAACATCCTAATCCTACTTTCTCAAATGCATTTCCAAAGGAATTGATTGAGAAATTGGAAGCAGCAACTGGTTATCAGTTCATTGGCAACGAGGTAGCATCGGGCACTGAGATTATAGCAAGACTTGGTGAGAAACATTTGAGGACAAAGCGCCCTATCATATACACTTCGGCAGATAGTGTGCTGCAGATAGCATCACATATGGATGTGACTTCACTTGATGAATTGTACAAAATGTGTGAGACAATTAGGCGTGTTGCTACAGGGAAGTACAATGTCGCACGCGTTATAGCAAGGCCATTCGTCGGCACAGTGGGTAATTTCACCCGCACCGAGGATAGACGAGATTATGCACTATTCCCGCCAAAGAAGAGTGTGCTCGATAGATTCAAAAAATCTGGATATGACGTAGTGAGTATTGGCAAAATTTATGACGTATTCAATGGAGCAGGCATCACCGAGAGAATAGTCTCAAAGAATAATACAATGGGACTAGCTGCAATCACCGAGGCTGCAGGGAAAGATTACAATGGAATAGTTTTTGCTAATCTTTGCGATACCGATACACTATATGGACATAGGAATAATGTAGAGGGTTATGCTAAGGCCCTAGAGGAAATAGACGAGGCAATCCCGGGGATTATCAAGAATTTGTCAAATGATGATGTGCTGATCGTTACAGGTGACCATGGTTGTGACCCTAGTACTCCTAGTACCGATCACTCCAGGGAATATACTCCAATTCTTGTCTATGGCAAGAATCTAAAGAGTGGAGTAAATCTTAGGACGTTATTTGGATTTGACACACTAGGCAAGAGCCTACTTGATTACTTCCATATCAAACGCTTTAAATATAGCATTTTTAGAGAACTCGCTAGGTAGGAGATGTTGTGTATCGCAACATCTTTTTTATTGTAAATGGAGTTATCAATATGGCACTCTGCGCTACTTTTATTCCAACTTTAGCCATCTAAATTTTATCATAATTCCGCACAATATTTCCCTATATTACTTATATTAGAAGTGTTAGCTATTTACAAAAAGAAAATTTTGGGGTACAATATAGGAAAACTAGGAGAGGAATATGAGAAAAAGTATCAAATATTTGATGCTTTCGGGTGCAATTGCTACTAGCATAATGTTTGCTGGTTGCGGCGCTAGGACTTCATCATCTAGTAGCTATACAGGTGATGTGTATCCAGGGTACACAGATAGTAGTACGGGCAGTTCTAGTAGTAGCAGTAGCTCTAGTAGTAGCACGAATACCGAAAGAAATTTGTTTACAAATGATATAGATACTAGATTATTTAGATCAAGTAGTGAAGCAGCTTTCCGTGATTATGATGGGAGCATTAAGAATTTTAATTATCTGGTAGATCGATCAATTGATGTGATCGCAAGTGAGATACTGGATAGATTAATTGCAGTCTATGGCAATATAGATGATGTGGTGAATAGGTCAGCCGTGTATGATGGCGTGACATACCACACATATTCTAAGGGTACTGCGATCAGCGAAAAATATGCAGTGCATGCTGATGGGAATGATAGATATGTCTTCCTATATGATGAGAATGGGGACCTGATAGAATCCCGATATGGTGGAAAATACAATGCTGATGCGAAGAAAAATTGCGAAGTAGTGTATTACAATATTTCATCCAATAACAACAATTTATTGGAGAATTTACTAAATCCATCTACACTGATGCTGGAGGCATACCTTGCAAATGACAATACTCCAAGTGATACATATATCAGTGAAGATTATTATTCCGGCCAGATGTCAAAATTGGCAGGCTCTATTTATGGCAAAGACTATTACATCCTGCAGGATAGGGAAATAGTAAAGATAGATAGCAATGATTATGCTTGGGCATGGGCAAATTATATCAAGGACAATACAGCAAAGGATAGACTAAAATACGCTATTGCACTACTGATCAATGGCAGTAGTGTAGCGGATGTTGCAAGCAAGATTGATAATTATAGCAATTATACTGATGAGATATCAAAGATTGCATATTTGGATAATTACCTCACTCGTATCAAGGTACAGTTGAGTGAATTTATTAGAGATTATGTGATTGGCAGCAGTCTTGTCACACGCGACGATAATTCCTGCCAGATTGTGCCAGAATATGGCAAGAACACTGCAGATTTTGAGAGACACAAAGCATATGTATGTAATGATAACATATGTAATAATATTTTATTGTCAACATCTGATGGAAATAATGTTGGTAAATATGAAATATTTGCATATTATCTGAAAGATTTGTATGATGAATCAGTATTCAATACAACACATACATATATTTGTGAAAATACTGGAACTAGGTCATTAAGTGATGAATTTGATTATCTTGTTGGGATAAACTCCTGTGATATGCGTGGTGGCAGTTTACAGAGTATTGCAAGTAAATTAGATGAAAATTATTTTTATCTCTATTATGGTTATTACACCAATGATGGAGAGACAATAGATAAAGCAGATTACAACCGCAGTAATTTGCCGACACCGGGATATATTGACTATCAGATGGATATCAAGGCTGTGGGAAATCTAAATTACCCATACAATCCATCGGATATGATAGCCGTGAGGAATGTAAAGAATTACTCAGTGATAGTCCGAGAAATACTATCTAGCATAGAGAGTGCGACATTTGACAGCTCTTGTAGCGGAGTGCTTGGCACGACCTATGCCGGGCAGAGTATATTCCCAAAAATTTACCGCGCTAGTGCAGACAATAGTAATATTATTACCGAACTCGCAACTGCAAAGAGTTATGATAGAGTAGCAGTGAAGTCAAATGGACAGATAAGTAACCTTGCTAATTACAACCTAGCACTAGATATAACGAGTGAGGAAGATATCACGCTAGTTGTCACTATGGAGTATTATGGATCTAATGCTTATAGTAACAAGGTGGAGTTATTTAATGGAGTGGTATCTGGCACGAAATCACTGAGCACCACACTAGGAGGTCTAACTCTCACTAACAACAAGCAAAAGGCTCTAGAGCCAAGTGTATTTGGTGGCAGTCTGAAGCTAGTGGACGAGAATGGAATATTGGTGGATGAAGATCTTAATATATCTAATGCATTTGTGTTGCGTTTCCGAGTAATAGAGGGCGGATGCCGTGTCGCAAAACCATTTAGTTTGTCCGTAAAACTCACTAATACCAA
>CANREZ010000010.1 GCA_947629745.1 uncultured Clostridia bacterium | reverse complement strand
TCTAATCAAACACGTCGCATATAGGACGGACAAAGGCCTGGTGATAGCTCTAATTCGTGGGGATAGGCAGATTGAGGAGATCAAACTATTAAATTATCTAGGCGCAGACTATCTACAATTTGCAACTGATGAGGAGATAAAGTCCATGGGCTCAGTCCCAGGATTTATCGGGGCAAATAAGGATATATTAGCTTCAGTCAAGATAATTGCTGACCGAGAAGTAGAGCATATGCACAACTTCGTTATCGGGGCAAATAAGAAGGATTATCACTATGAGGGAGCTAATATCTCAGACCTTAGAGTAGACGAATATGTAGATATTAGGAAAGTCCAGTCAGGCGACCCATGCCCAGTGTGTGGCAAGGCTGTTGAGATCATGCGAGGAATCGAGTGTGGACATATATTCAAACTCGGCACGCGTTACACCAAGGAATTTGACTGTAAATATCTAGATGAGAATGGCAAGGAACAAATAATGCAGATGGGCTGCTATGGTCTAGGCATTTCTAGAATGCTCAGTGCAATAGTGGAGCAACATCACGACGAGCGCGGAATAGTCTGGCCAAAGTCAATTGCTCCATATAGGGCAGTGATAGTGATAGCTAATGTAAAGGATGACACCCAGAGTGCTTGGGCAAACGACCTGTACAACGAATGCAGGGCAAATGGACTTGATGTGTTACTAGACGATAGGAAGGAAAGCATTGGGGTAAAACTAAAGGATGCAGAGCTGATAGGCGTGCCATATATAGTGGTCGCAGGCAAGAGTATCCAGTCCGGTCTATATGAATTAACCGAAAGGTCTACCATGGATAGATCTGAGCTCTCCCTAAAAGACGTGCTAAAAGCTATATTGAAATAGACTACTTAATGTATAAAATGTATATAAGATTATAAAAAGTGAGTAAAAATACTCACTTTTTTCTTGTCAAAAACGCCTATATTTAGGGCTTTGTATACTTATTCAGGGGGAGTATGCATAATCATTGTATATTTATACAAAAAACTTTCGCATAAATATTCAAAAAACACTTGCATAAATATAAATCATGTTGTATAATGTAGTAAATTCTGAAACTTGGTGTGGGCACTAAGCGATAAGGAGATTACTAATGGCAAGAAATTCTAGGCAAGCAAAGATATTGGAATTGATATCGACCACAGAGATTGAGACGCAAGAGGAATTAGTCAAGGCGCTAAAGGATGCGAATTTTGATATCACCCAAGCAACCATCAGTCGTGATATCAAGGAACTAGGTCTTATCAAGATACAGTCTGATAACAAGAAATACAAATATGCTTTTGTAGGACAAGGCGTCACCACTACTTCCAATAAATACAATTCCATATTCCGTGAGTGTGTGATATCTATCAAGAAGGCTATGAACCTCGTGATAGTGAAGAGCCTAAAGGGCACGGCCAATATGTGTGCTAGCTTCCTAGATCAATTGTCTTATCCTGAAGTGATCGGCACGACATATGGTGATGACACTGTGATGCTAGTGACAGCCGATGTCGAGGATGCATACATAGTGCAGAATAAATTATTAGATTTGATTAAATAATTGCAGATAACAACCAATAGGTTGTTATTTTTTTTGATATTTGATACAATGAGGTATAGTGTAGGAGGCAGTATGCTGCTAAGTATCAAGATTCACAATATTGCACTCATCACCGATGCGAAGATTGAATTAGGCGCAGGCTTTAACGTGCTAACGGGTGAGACTGGTGCCGGCAAGAGCATCATTATCGACGCACTGACTTTCGTGCTAGGAGACCGTGCGGACAAGACTCTTATCAAATCCGGTGAGAGTGAGGCAAGTGTCATTGCCACATTTGATATAGACCCGGATCGAGAAGATATTGGAGCACTCTTTGATGAATGTGGGATAGAGCGCGACAATATAGTGACAATATCAAGACTTATGACTACATCGGGCAAGAATGAATGTCGCATCAATGGCAATATTTGTAGTCTATCTACTATAAGGCGCTTAACCCGTATAATTGTGAGCATTTATGGGCAGTTTGAGCACCAAGACTTACTCAATGTATCAAGGCATATAGCTATCCTTGACAGTCTAGACGAGAAAGGCACAGGGGCTCTAAAAGACGAGCTTAGGGAATTGCTCGACACCCTTGCTAAGATAGATGAGGATATACATTCATTTGGTGGCACAGAAGAGGAAAGGACAAAGGAAGCAGAGTTACTCGAATATGCATTACACGAGATAGAGGAGGCAGGATTATCCGAGTCTGAGGAAGAGAAGTTAGTCGAGGAGAAAAATATCCTAAATAACTACGAGCATATCTATCAAGGGCTAAGTGATACGATTAGTGCGCTTGACGGGGAATTTGGCCTTGCCAGTGTGTCGCGTACGGCTAGTGTGAGCTTAACTGAGGCCTCAAAGTATGATACTAGGCTTTCCGAGTATCAGTCGAGAATTGATAATATCAAGTACGATGCTGAGGATCTACTCTCGAGCCTTGAATCTTACAAGTCACGCCTCGATTTTGACCCAAATAGACGAGATGACGTTATGAGGAGACTGGATGTCATCCACGATATATACCGAAAGTATGGCGGCTCGTATGAGTGTGTGCAGGAGTATCTAGCATCTGCCCGTGATAAACTATCCAAACTTGCCAATTGCGGGGCTGAAATTGCCCGCCTTGAGGCAGAAAAAGTAAAGGTATTAGATAAAATTTATGATATATGTTTGGCTTTGACAAGACTTAGAGCAGATATATCCAAGGTATTTTGCCAAGGCGTGATGCTGGAGTTAAGGGACTTGGGTATCCCAAATAGCCAAGTGGTGGTGGATAATAAGTCAACCTACGATAGGTCAAATATAGAGTCCATTGTCACCCGT
The DNA here is from genome assembly GCA_947629745.1 of uncultured Clostridia bacterium. Taxonomy (GTDB): domain Bacteria; phylum Bacillota; class Clostridia; order Christensenellales; family UBA1242; genus CALWPI01. The sequence continues at coordinate 30,723 of CANREZ010000010.1, read as the reverse complement.
GACGGAGCGGACGATATAGAGATAATGTTTAGCGCTAATATGGGTGAGCCGGCCAAACCACTGACTAGGATAATATCCGGTGGCGAGATGAGTAGATTCATGCTAGCTATCAAGGCCATCTGCCATGGCTCAGACACCACTATGATATTTGATGAAGTGGATAGTGGAATTGGCGGTGTTGTGGGCAGCCAAGTGGCAAAGAAATTGTATGTATTATCGAGGAAAAATCAAGTGATATGCATATCTCACTTGCCACAACTCGCGTGTATGGCTGATACGCATTTTAAGATCACAAAGTACACAAAAGATGACCACACATATACATCAGTCGAGAAGCTTGACTTTGATGGACAGGTATTGGAATTAGAGAGGATGCTAGCGGGTAGTCATTCGGAGGTATCTACGCTCCATGCGAAGGAACTCTTAGCCGGCGCAGCAAATATAAAGAATAACTTGAAATAACTAATATTTTCCGATATATTTAATATTTTTGCATATACTAGTTTTGATGAAAAAATTATCGGCTTCAAAATTAGTAAAACTTGCAATATTTTTGATATCTTCACTATTTCTTGTAGTGGGGATATTTTCTATTCCAAGTGCGGTTTTTGAGACTGGGCCGATATACATGACACGCAGCGAATTTCAGGATTTCCTAAATTATACCAATTGCACTGTGATCAATGCCGCGGATACATCCATTGATGAGAAAATTAAGGAATACGAGACGTCTTACAAATTCCTAAATTTATTTACTATCAAACAACTAAAAATTAACGTAATAGATACTGCCAATGTCTACGCTGGAGGCAGAGCAGTAGGCTTTGATATCAAGACCAAGGGACTGACTGTGATTGGCTTCAACAACATTATGACCATAAATGGTCTGGCTGAGCCTATGAAGGACTCAGGGATTGCTGTGGGTGATACCATCCTTATGATAGATAATTTTGAGATCAATACACTGGCTGATATAGATAGCGCACTGGCACTCTCTCACGGTCGGGCAATAGATATAGCATATATGCATGGCGGACAAACTCTGCACACATTAGTTAGCCCAATGATAGATATTGTAACTGGCAATTATAGGCTAGGACTTTGGGTGAGAAATGACACCACCGGCCTTGGCACACTCACATTTGTGAATGAGGAAAAGGACAAATATGCAAGTCTTGGTCATGCTATCACCAATGGAGCAGATTCTAGCCCAATTGTCGTAAAGGGTGGCACACTCTATGATTGTGATATATTAGGTGTGAAAAAGGGCGTCCCAGGCCAAGCAGGTGAGCTACGTGGCACATTTACTCTTGGTGAGGGTAGCCAAGGAGATATAGTCTACAATGGCAATACAGGCCTATATGGCAATCTATGTGAGGATTCCAATTTAGTGAATAACAAATCATTGATCCGCGTGGCTAGCCGTATGGAGGCACATTCTGGCCCAGCAAAGATACTTTGCGACATAGATGGCAATGGCACTAAGGCCTATGATATAGAGATTATCAAAACAAATTTCCAGTCACATTCCAGTGAAAAGAGTATGATATTAAAAGTTACTGACCCTACACTATTAAATATCACCGGTGGTATCGTGCAGGGCATGAGTGGAAGTCCAATATTACAAGATAGCAAGATAATTGGCGCAGTCACGCACGTATTCGTCACTGATCCAACCAAGGGCTTTGGCATATACATTGACTGGATGATCGAGACTATGGAAGCCGTGTTGTAAAATGTCGAAATAGCACTAGTTTTCACTACTTTTGTCAGTCTATATCGCTAACATATGCACTTGATGTAATATATCTATAAAATATAGGAGGATAAATTATGTCAAGTGGAAATTTAAAGGCGCTGGCCATGCTTGCCAAGCAAAGGCTGAGGAATGCCAGCACATCACATGAGAAATACAATACAGTCAACGACGTGAACCGCAATAGTTATTTCTACAAAAATTTTATTAGTCTAAAACGCGTGTCAGGGCAGGTGGAGTATATCAATCTATCAACTACTGAGGACTACGAATTCATAGACAAAGTGTTTAGCATACTAAAAGATAACGAAGATGTGTTAAACCCAATCGCAATCCTTACCGACAAGGATACATATGATAGCCTAAATGTCGTGGAGAAGGAAAAATACATCCTAGTCCTAGCCGACAAATATTTGCGTGCCCGCAATATGTACTTTAGTTCTAAAGAAAAAGAATATGCTTAAATGTTCTTTTAATACTAAAATTTAACGAATTAAAAGATAACAATTCTCGACAATGACAATAAGTAAAAGAAGACAGCAGGGTAGCTCTGCTGTCTTTTTTATTATCTTTGTATCGACTGATCGAATGCAACGGACTGTAAATCCGTTGGATGTATGGGTTTACACTCCGCAAAGAGCACGAATACAGTTCGAATGAGTGCAGGAGCACTCGTGTGAAAATAAATTTTTCACATACCATCCCCGGGAACAAAAAAAAAGAGTAATAGGCATTACTCTTTGTGGTGGGATGGGGTGGATGCGTCTATGTGTATCTATGATACATATATTTCGTGCTGCAAGGAGGGTTTACACTCCGCAAAGAGCATGAATACAGTTCGAATGAGTGCAGGAGCACTCGTGTGAAAATAAATTTTTCACATACCATCCCCGGGAACAAAAAAAAAGAGTAATAGGCATTACTCTTTGTGGTGGGAGGGGATGGATTCGAACCATCGAAGGCATGAACCGACGGATTTACAGTCCGTTGCATTTGACCGCTCTGCAACCCTCCCATGATATATGGAGCTGGTGAATGGAATCGAACCATCAACCTGCTGATTACAAATCAGCTGCTCTGCCAATTGAGCCACACCAGCATGAATTTGGTGCCTAGGGACGGGATCGAACCGCCGACACAGGGATTTTCAGTCCCTTGCTCTACCAACTGAGCTACCGAGGCAAAAGTGGGGCGAAGCCCAATGAACAAAATTTGGCGACCTGGATGAGACTCGAACTCACGACCTCTAGCGTGACAGGCTAGCGTTCTAACCAACTGAACTACCAGGCCATAACAAATTGGTGGGCCTTCAGGGACTTGAACCCCGGACAAACCGGTTATGAGCCGGTTGCTCTAACCAACTGAGCTAAAGGCCCAACTTGTTGTCAGCATATATATTGGTCGGGGTGGCGAGACTCGAACTCACGACCCCTTGATCCCAAATCAAGTGCGCTACCAAACTGCGCTACACCCCGATTGCTACACTGACAAGTAGATTATATTATATCTAAATGCCATTGTCAAGAAATTTTATCAAAAAAGTCTTGATTACTATCAGTATTTCTAGTTTTACCAAAAGCCCTAAAAATAGACATTTTGCGATTTTTAAAATTATTTTTTGCAAACTATTATGCGTTATACTATTACTAGTCTAGCTACATAATGTAGACATAGTAATTAGTGCGGCAAATATTTGTAGGAGGAAAGTGATATGGTCATAAAACACCGATTGGACAATAACATTCTATATGTAATGTTATGTGGGGAACTCGACGAGTGTTCCTCAAAATATACTCGTCAAACGCTGGACAAATTGTGCGAGACTGGGCCTTTTAGACAACTTGTGATAGATTTTAGCGAACTGCAATTCATGGATAGCACGGGCATTGGAGTGCTCATTGGTAGATACAAAAAGTTGAAAGATAGAGGAGTGCCAATATACATTTACAATCCAAATAGGACAGTAGAAAAAATATTTAAGATGAGTGGCTTGTATGAAATCATGCCAAAATTAGTGTAGGAGGAGACATCATGATAGATAACGAAATGAAACTATCTATAAAATCACTTAGTGAGAATGAGGTATTTGCCCGAAGTGTAGTAGCAAGTTTTTGCTTAACTTTGGAGCCAAGTATTGAGGAAATTGGCGATATAAAAACTGCAGTGAGCGAGGCTGTGACCAATTGTGTAGTCCATGCGTACCCAAAAAGCGTGGGGAATATAGAAATTGGTGTGAAGATCACAGGATATCTTGTCACCATCACAGTGGAGGACTTTGGTGTAGGGATTGAGGATGTGAAGCAAGCAATGCAGCCATTCTATACCTCAAAACCATTTGGAGAGCGCAGTGGCATGGGATTCACCGTAATGGAAGGATTCATGGATAGCGTGGAGGTGTCATCAAAGCCGGGTAGTGGCACACTTGTCACCATGACAAAGGAGATAAAAAGGGTAAAAGAATAGGGGGGCGAGAAATGCGAGATTATGAATCAACTCTCGACTTGATAAAACAAGCAAAGCAAGGAGATAACGACGCAAAGAACACCCTCGTGATAGAAAATTCCCCACTGATAAAGAGTGTGATAAAGTCCTATAAGAACAAAGGTATCGAGTATGACGATCTGTATCAATTAGGATGTCTCGGATTTATCAAGGCAATTAGCAACTTTGACCCAGCATTTAATGTGAAATTCTCGACCTATGCCGTGCCTATGATAGCAGGAGAAGTAAAGAGATTCCTTAGAGACTCTGGGATAATTAAAGTGAGTCGCAGTGTAAAATCCCAAAATATCCAGATAACAAAATTTATCGAGGAGCATATTAGGAATTTTAACAAAGAGCCTGATATAGCGACAATTGCCGAACACTTTGGCATATCCGAGCCAGATGTAGTGTTTGCCATGGAATCGAGCAGATCTCCAATATCCATATATCAGGAAGTAGGGGATGACGACGGCGGACGAAAATTGATGCTAATCGACAAACTATCTAGTGGCAACGACATAGAGCGCACCAATACACGCATCGCATTGCTAAAAATATTGAATAGTTTGGAGCCTCGGGACAAAAAGATTATACTGCTTAGATACTTTAGAGATAAGACGCAGAGTGAGATTGCAAAGGAAATAGGTGTCTCCCAAGTGCAGATATCTAGACTGGAAAACAAGATATTATCAAAGATAAAAGAGAGAATGCAATAAAAAATGAGCAATTTTTGCTCATTTTTTATACTCCAAACCATTTCTTAATTAACGACCAAAGTATTATTAGCATTGTTCCTATCTCCCATCATGTTATCTAGAGAGTTATCGCCGTATGTGTCAATATTCTTTATTCCTGTATTCCCACCGTTATTATAATCTGTGTTATCGGTAATATCTGTAGTATTATTTGCGTTTGTGTTATTGTCCCCATTGTATCCAAACATTGGGTCAATCTGATCTGGTGTACTTAGATTGTTATTAGTTACATTATCCCTAACATTCACATTGTTGTCGTACATATTACTACTATTGTTGTAACCCATGTTTGTGCCGTTATTATAGTTATTATTTAGATTATTATTGTATCCGTCTAGATGTTCACTTCGGTTAGCGCCATCATAGCTATCCACAGTGCGGTTGTAGTATGGGTCCATTGTGTCGATATTATTTAGATTGTTGTCTATATAAGTATCGATATTTTTTATAGATTCATTGTTACGATCATTTACATTATCATTAGCGTTGTTATCCACATTGTTGTTGTAATCATTGTTATCATTATTTGCTAAATTATTATCATTTTGAGTGGAATTATCTACTAAATTATCATTTATATTATTGGTATCATTATTTGCATCATTTCTAGTATTTGTGTCATTATTATTGGAGTTATTGTCAGTAGTATTATTATTTGTGACAGTATCATCTCTATTTATTACAGTATCATTGCTATTTTGATTTACACTATTTTGTGCATTATTTGCATTATTTGAACTATTTGCATTATCATCCATAGTGTCAGTCGTGCTAGGTGTAGAGTTATCTACTGTATTATCCCTAGTAGTATTATCCACGTCATCCGTACTAGGATCTTCTCTATTACTATCTACCATTATCCTATCTTGGTCAGTGCCGTCTAAGATGGTGTCTCCAGGCATTTGCTGTATAGTTTCGTTATCGCTAGAATCTGGCAATTGTTCGGATGTCATACTATCTAGGATGATATTCCTAAGACTAGAGAGTGTGGAGAGGGTGGACTCAAGATAGGCAATCCTAATATCCAGATGATTTAGTATTCGCATGAAGTTGCTATTTAGCTCCTCGTAGGAAGAAGTAATTCTATCTGAGCCTGTCCTTGATATATCTGATATAGTGTTATTCATCTGACCTATTGTGCTATCCAGTCTTGTGATGCTATTCCTTAGTTCGTCAATGTAATTCTTTAAGGCATTCTTTTGATCCGTAGTAGGATTCCAGCCCGATGAATCTATCTCATCTATCATGGACTTCAATTCATCAATTGTTCCTAGTAACTCATCTTTTGTCTGTCTATAGGTATTATCTGCGCTATTTACATCATTAGATACGAGGTGCAGCTCGCTCATCCTTGCATCCATAGGGTTTAGTCCATATGCGACAAAGCGTGTAGTGAATCTTGGGTTGTAGGTCGTCCTGATATGGGTATATGGTGTGCGGCGAATGTTACTCTCATCACTATTCTCTCCATTTTCTACATCCTCGTCTTCATTTAGATACTGTACAGAATATTTCTGTGGAGGGGTTGCGATACTTGTGATTATCGCCTCGTCCTCGCTTGGCAAATAATGAGAATCTAGTGTATCCATCCTCTTTACTACGCTAGTTAGATTATTCAAATTTCGCGATAAATTATCCCTGATTGTGGCCTCGGTGCCTCCCATAGAGCAGCCACTAAGAGCACACGCTATACTCATACCTGCAATCAGTGTGCCAATTAACTTTGATTTTTTCATTTTTCCTCCAAATATATAAAAGTAGTATTAGTGTGTGATACTTTTTCAAAATTATGTAAAATCTTTAAAATCCGCAGGATAAATGAGAGGGATTGTTTAACTATCCGCAATTTGGCAAATATTATCATGAGGTATATGATGGACGACAAAGAACTTCATGAGAAATATAACGCCTATGTACAGGCCAAGATTCCTAAGACTAAGAATTTTCCTAGTCTATTTTACTCCTACCTTGTGGGTGGACTAATATGTATGCTAGGCCAAGGCATATCTGACACATTACTTGCAATATTCCCGTCTATGACAAAGGATGCGGCTAGTGCATGGATGCTAATTGGGCTAATATTCTTGGCAAGCTTCCTAACCGGCCTTGGAGTATATGATAGAATAGGAGTATTCGCGGGGGCAGGGTCGATCGTGCCTATCACGGGTTTTTCTAATAGCATCGCCTCTCCTGCCATTGAGTACAAGAAAGAGGGCATTATCTTCGGACTTTGTGTCAAGATGTTTAGCGTAGCGGGCCCAGTCATAGTCAATGGATTGGCAGTGTCAATAATTGTGGGCATAATATATATGTTCCTGTAGGTGAAGTATGATAGCAAAAAAATGCGGCAAGCAATCAGTAAAATTTTCTACTCCGGTGAAGATAATCTCCACATATAGCATAGTGGGTCAAAAGGAAGGCAATGGCAACTTCAAAGATTACTTTGACTACATCCTAAAGGACGATAAATTTGGCGAAGACACATTCGAACACGCTGAGCGCAAACTAATAGAACACGCCATAATCCATGGCATCGAGCGGGCTCATCTCAATATCCAAGATATAGACCTGATGCTAGCAGGGGACTTGCTCAATCAAATAACCTCATCCAGTTTCACTGCAAGGAAACTAAATGCAACATTCGTTGGCCTATATGGTGCGTGTAGCACTATGGCCGAGAGCCTTGCAGTTGGGGCGTGCATGGTAGACGGCGGATTCTTCAAAAACGTAGTTTGTGCCACAGGTAGTCACTTCTCCAGCGCTGAGAGGCAATATAGGTTCCCACTGGAGCTAGGCAATCAGCGTCCTCCTACATCTCAGTGGACGGTGACAGGTGCTGGATGTGCGATACTATCAGCAGACGGTCCTAATGATTGTAACAAAATTTACAGTGCGACTTTTGGAAAAGTGGTGGACTATGGCGTAACTGACGTAAATAACATGGGTGCGGCTATGGCACCTGCTGCGTGCTCCACACTCATCGCACATTTTGAGGATATGCACACTAAGCCCGAGGACTATGACTTGATACTCACAGGAGACCTAGGGAAATTAGGTAGTGAGCTCCTTATCGACCTTATGGAGCACAATGGCTACAAACTTGGCAGGAACTATAGTGACTGCGGACAGATGATGTACAATGACAATCAGAAGACCTTCCAAGGAGGGTCTGGTGCAGGGTGTAGCGCAAGTGTGCTAAATAGCTATGTGATGAGGAAACTAAGTGAGGGTAGTATCAAGCGTGTATTATTCCTAGCAACCGGTGCACTGCTTAGTTCCACATCAGCACAACAAGGGGATAGCATTCCAGGAATTTGTCACGCAGTAGAGATAAGGAGGGAGTGATATGTGGTTGATGTATCTAAATGTTTTCCTAGTAGGCGGGCTGATATGTATGATCGGGCAAATACTGCTCATCAAGACTAATATCACTAGCAGTAGGATACTTGTCTTATTCGTGGTAATTGGGGCTATACTTGAGGCACTGGGCCTATATGAGCCAATAGTCAATTTCGCGGGTGCGGGCGCACTTGTCCCAATTACAGGTTTTGGTAGAAGTCTAGCAAAAGGCGCAGTCGATGCTATCAAGACTCAAGGCTTCCTCGGGGTATTCACAGGGGGTCTCACCGCCACAGCGGGAGGTATAGCCGCCGCCGTGATATTTGCCTATCTATTTGCTCTAATATTCAATTCTAGGACAAAGAAATATTAAAATGGCACATCATTGTGTCATTTTTTAATAATCGCATGAAATCTTTCATATACATTTTGTATGAAAAGAGCTTGTACTAAACATCGTAGACGCGGTAATTTTTTAGCAAAAATTCTTGTAGTAACAGTCGTTCTTGGCACTATAATTGGGTTGTACCTCGTGGTGGCTTTCAATCCAATACTAAAGGACACAGTTGAGGCAAAGAGCAAGGCGCTTGCAACGCGCGCGATGAATAGTGCTATATCCGATGTGGTGATGAATAGCATCATCTATGATGATCTAATAAACATCGTAACTGACGAATTTGGGAATATCAGCATGATACAGGCAAATGCACTTGAGATTAACAATTTGTCCAAGGATCTAGCCCAGACTACTGAGTTAAGGCTGGAGGAGTTTGGCAAAGTGGGGATGAAAGTCCCGCTAGGCTCATTTAGTGGCATTCCAATTCTTGTAGGTCGAGGGCCACTCATCACTGTGCGGGCTAGTCCGGTTGGGGCGGTACACTGCTCATTTTCTAGTAAATTCGAGTATGCAGGCATCAACCAGACTAATCACAAAATTTATCTCACTATCAGCGCGGATGTCAGTGTGGTTATGCCAGTGATTAGCCAGAAATTCACGGCCGACCAACAAGTGCTAATTGCCGAAAGTATTATCGTTGGACAAGTGCCGGAAGTCTATCTATATTCCGACCAACTCGATACTCTATTAAACTTCGTGCCATACTAATCTATTTCATTGTAAAATTGACAAAATTGTGTTATCATAGCCGTGAGGTTATATGATGAGATTCTTTGATAATGCTAGCACAACTAAGATATATCCTGAGGCACTGGAGGTATATGACAGGGCAAGTAATGATATGTATTACAATCCTAGTGCACTATATCAGGGCGGAGTGGACGCAAAACGCGAGATTGAGAGAGCAAGACGCACCATTCTAAAATCTATGGGATGTACCAGTGGTACATTAATTTTTACAAGCGGTGCGACCGAGGCAGATAATATGATATTCAATGCCTTTCTAAAGCGCACGGGCAAAATACTAATATCCGCAGCTGAACATCCAGCAGTATATGAGTATGTCAAGGCAAATTTTGACGGGCGCTATGAGATAGTGAATATCCTACCTAATGGGCTAGTGGACGAAGAAGATCTAAAGAAAAAGTTATCGCCTGATGTGTGCTTGGTCTCCATCATCCATGTATCCAACGAGACTGGAGCAATCAATGATATCAAACATTTGGTGGAGATAGTGAAGTCCTACAGCAAAGACATATTATTCCACAGCGATGGCGTGCAAGCATTTTGTAAGGTAAAAGTGAATCTGCCAAATCTTGGCGTTGATGCCTATACTATATCGGGTCACAAGATACACGGACCTAGAGGTGTTGGGGCACTATATGTAAGATCAGGCGTGAATTTTAGACCACTATTAATAGGTGGTGGACAGGAAGACGGCAAGCGAAGTGGTACGGAGAATACTCCAGCAATCCTTGCTATGGCAAAGGCCGTGGAGATTGGCACAAAAAATCTTGCTTCTAATCTAGCACATGTAGGAAAATTGCGTGAGAGATTGGTCAGTGGACTAAGCAAAATTGATGGAGTGATCATAAATGAAGTGAGCCCATATTCACCATATATCTTGAGTGTGATAGTCCGCGGTACAAGGGCGGAGACCATACTCCATATGCTAGAGAAATATGATATATATATTGGCAATGGTTCGGCTTGTAGTTCGAGGAAGCGTGGCAATCGTGTGCTAGAAGCTATGGGATTTGAGCCAATATTGTGTGATGGGGCACTTAGAATTAGTTTTAGTAGCGAAAATACACTGGATGATGTAGATTATTTGATAGAAAAATTGGGTGTGTGCATTAATGCATATCGTGCAGGAGTTAGCGAATGAGGAATGAAGTAATCATACTAAGATATGGCGAATTGTATCTAAAAGGCAAGAATAGGGGATATTTCGAAAAAGTATTGTGCAAGAATATCTTGGCTGCAATTAGTGAATATACGGGTGCTGAACTATACAAGACCTCGGGCAGATACATAATCCGTGGATTTGACCCAGAGGACAAGATATCTATCATGCAGAGGGTGTCAAAGGTCTTTGGTCTCCACTCGCTAAGTGCAGCAGTTGAGATACCATCTACAATAGATATGATAGAGTCAGAGATTGCATCGATTAGACTATCTGGCACGTTCAAAGTGGATGTCAATCGTGCGGACAAGAATTTTATAGGAAAGTCCATCGAGCTTGCTGGTCACTTTGGCGAAATTATCCTAAACAATAATGATAATCTAAAAGTAAAATTGAATAATCCTGACCACACAGTGTTTGTCGAGATTCGTGAGAATGGTCTAACTTACATATATTTTGACATAATGCCTGCAGTAGGTGGAATGCCTGTTGGCACTGGAGGTGCAGGATTACTACTACTATCCGGTGGCATAGATAGTCCAGTAGCAGGATATGAATTAGCTCGCAGGGGAATGAGGTTATCTGCTTTGCACTTCCACAGTTTTCCATACACGAGTGCTAGTGCGAAGGAAAAGGTATTAACCCTTGCTAAGGAATTATCCGTGTATGCAGGGGATTTTGACGTATATATCGTGAGTTTTACTAAGATCCAAGAGGCTATCCACAAGTATTGCAAGAGTGAGTATATGATAACTATCATGCGCAGGATAATGTTTAGGATAGCCGAGAGACTCGCGCGTAAACATCATATCCAGGCTATTATCACAGGGGAAAGTCTAGCCCAAGTGGCGAGCCAGACGGTCGAGAGTATCACTTCGAGCAATGAAGTGATAGACCTCCTTCCAGTATTTAGACCTCTCATTGGCAGGGACAAGGAAGATATAGTGACAATCGCAAGGAATATTGGCACGTTCGATACGTCAATTCTTCCGTATGAGGATTGCTGCACAGTGTTTTTGCCAAAGCATCCACTAATCAAGCCTGACCTAGAAAAAGTCCACATCGAGGAGTCAAAGTTTGACTATGAGGCACTAATTGATGAGGCACTAGCAAATATCGAGATAGTGAATACTAGGGATATAGACTAGTAGCTTGTAGTTGGACAAGATATTGTTGTTGAAATGACACTAAATGGGGTGTCATTTTTTATTAAATTTTGTAATATATAAAAATTGCTTTTATAATGGTTTGACACTGGAAATTATTTTGGATAGAATATAACTATATAATAATTATTTATTATATAAAATAATCCAAAGGAGATAGACATGACAAATTTACAATTTTGTAATATGCTGTCGAGTGTCTCAGTTGGGCTCACAATTGCATTTGTAGTAATTGGATTATTGGCAGGTGCAGGGGTTGGAATCCTTGTTTACTATCTAATATCTAAGAAGAAATTGGACAAGAGTCGTGCAACCGCAAACAATATTGTCCAGGAAGCACTTAATGATGCAAAACTAGCAAAGAAAGAGGCTATCCTCGAAGCAAAAGAGGAGACTCAGAAATTACGCAGCGAATGTGACGCTGAACTGAAAGAACGACGCGCAGAAATGCAAAAAACGGAGAATAGAATTCTCCAAAGAGAAGATTTCATCAATAAGAAAGAGGAGATGCTAGACAAGAAGCAATCCCAACTTGATGAGGAAAAGGAAAATCTTCAAAAGAGAGAGCAAACTTTAGATAAATTGCGTGAGGAGCAAGAGGGTATCAAGGCTGAGATGTTAAAGAAACTGGAAAGCATCTCAGGACTAACCAAGGATCAAGCGAAGAAAGAACTGATCGCAGCATACGAGGATGAGGCAAAGAAAGACGCCGCAGTCTTAGTGAAGAATATTGAAGAGCAGGCAAAGGAAGAGGCCGACAAAAAGGCTCGAAATATAGTGACTCTCGCAATACAGAAGGTGGCTTGTGACCAGGCAAGTGAGATAACTGTAACGTCAGTTGCACTTCCAAACGATGAGATGAAGGGAAGACTGATTGGTCGTGAGGGTAGGAATATCCGCGCAATCGAGCAGGCTACCGGATGTGACCTTATCATCGACGATACACCAGACTCGGTCGTGCTATCATGCTTTGACCCAGTGAGACGTGAGATTGCTCGTGTTTCACTGGAGAAGCTGATACTAGATGGCCGTATCCATCCAGCAAGGATAGAGGAGATGGTCGACAAAGTCACAAAAGATATCGAGCAGACTATGAAGGAAGCAGGAGAGCAGGCAGTATTTGAAGCCGGCATCCACGGAATGCATCCTGAGATAGTAAAGACATTAGGCAGGTTAAAATATAGAACAAGTTATGGTCAAAATGTGTTAAAGCACAGCCTAGAGGTTAGTTATCTTGCAGGGCTACTTGCAGCCGAAGTTGGTGCCAATGTGGCAGTGGCAAAGCGTGGAGGTTTGCTCCATGATATAGGTAAAGCACTTGACCACGAAGTAGAGGGCACACACGTGTCAATCGGAGTCGACCTATGTAGGAAATACAAGGAGAGCAAGGAAGTCATCCACTGCATCGAGGCTCACCATGGAGCAGTGCCATTCGAGTCCATCGAGGCAATACTTGTGCAGACTGCAGACGCTATATCTTCATCCAGGCCAGGCGCTCGCCGTGAGTCTATAGAGAATTACATCAAGCGTCTAGAAAAACTAGAGGAGATCGCAAATTCATTCAAGGGTGTTGAAAAATCTTATGCAATACAGGCAGGACGCGAAATCCGTATCATGGTAAAACCAGAGGAGATTAGTGACGAACAAGCATTGTTCCTAGCAAAGGATATCGCAAATAGGATTGAGAAGGAAATGGAATATCCAGGTCAAATCAAGGTCAATGTGATCCGTGAGACAAGGAGCGTAGAGGTAGCTAAATAACACCTTTTACAAATAGTTATGCAAACTAAAAAATGACCCTATATTTAGGGTCATTTTTCTATCTGCATAGTAGGTGCAAAAATAAGAAGATATCTTTGGCAGGCGGTATCGATATAAACTTATATCAGATATAAATTAAATAGATAGAATATCATATGTAATTTTTTATGATCAAAAAAGAATCTGGGCCATAGAAATTAAACAATTTGTAAAATTTTTTCAACTATGTTAAACTAAATACAGTTAAGGGATTTTATGAAAAGGACATTTTACATATTCTTAATAATTTTTATAATTGGAGCCATATTTTATGGTTTCAAGGAATTTTATAAACTAACTGGATATTATGTATGGTCAAACGAAGCTAAAACTTCAGAGGTTTTACGTATAGAAGGATCGTTTGCTTTACATGACAATTATAAGAATGTAACTGCAAATGGTGAAATTATAAATTGCAGTAATAGTGATTTAGAAATAAAATCAAATGATATACTTTTATATTGTCGTGATAAACGTGATGATTCAGTCTATGTTTTTAAAAATGTTATTGCTTATACCTTAACTCCTGAGAAAAAAGTTAAAATAGAAATTCTTATTTATGATGGAACAAATATTATAAATGGTGAAAATCAAGTTAAGCAAATATGTAACAATTATTTTATTGAAAAAATTGAATACCAAAAAATTTCAGGAGAAATCTTCGCGCTAAAAACTATAAGCGAAACAGGATCTTATTTTATGCCTCTAGGTTTTTGTTTAACAGTCCCTTTTTTAATCACTTTGATTGCTTTAGTATCTACATTTATCATCCAATGGAAAAATCAAAGTAAGTTTAATTTTAAAGACATAATTAAAAATATTTCAGTGAGTCAAAAAATATTCATTTTAATAATTTTACTTACAATTCCAATTACTTTTATAATTATTGGCGGCATTGCGTTTAATGATAATCACTATAGTGTCGCTGCATACTCTGTAATAGTTACTATTTCAAGTTTAATAATCATAGGTTTAATCACGCTCATTTCGCTAATATGCATAAGGTTAAAACGAAAGAAAAAACTTTTAGTATGGTTAACTAACCGCGCTATTGAGCTAAACAAAGAACTTCAGATTATTAAAAAGCCATTTGACACGAACATCAGTGAACTCTCATCAAAAATTAGAAGTAATCAAAACAAGATAAAGCGATATAAACGGGATATAAAGAAATATAATAGCAACATAGTTTTATCAGAGATTAGTTATGTTGATAATTTAACTGGTTTGGATTTTGAAGAATACTGTGTAAAATTGTTTTCTGCGCTAGGTTATTCTGCACTCAAGACAAAAAGCAGTGGAGACTTTGGGGCGGACTTAATATTGAACAAATCTATCAGCGTGCAGTGCAAACTATATAATGGTGTAGTCGGATTTCACGCTGTTCAAGAAGTCTATAGTTCAATGGCGAGATACAAAACAAAGGATGCTTGGGTTATTACGAATAGCACATTTACTAAGCAAGCAAAAGAATATGCAAAGGATGCTAATGTAAGATTGATAGATAGAGATGAGTTAAAAGCACTTATAAAAGATGCTTTTATTAACGACCCTTCCACATACATATCAGACACTGATAAGAAAATTAAGCAATTAAATATTGAAAATTGTAAATTAAGAAAGCAAATTGATAAACTTAGTGGTGAATTATATGCAAAAACACAAGAATTTCAGGCAAAAACACAAGAAATTCAGCAAGAGGTAAATGAATTAGATTCATTAATTAACAAATTTGATTCTTTGAATAATAGTCAAATAAAAGCTCTTTCTAAAGAATACCTTCAGCAAAACAATTAATTTTATTATAAAATAATATAGGCAGATAAAGAGCATTAGATGATATTTAATCTTTGCCATTTGATATATTAAACCATTCAAACTCTTGACAAATACTTTTCACAGCGTAAAGTTAGCCATGATTATTGAAAAGTGATATTCCACCAGCAAGTAAAACGGGAGCAATGATTTTTTCAATATCGTTTTGAACATCTTGTGGCAAACTTGCAAGAATGTTAGATGCCTCATCTATATGATTAATAGCTTCCAAAATTTTACCGCTACATTCGTCAAGCTCTTTAGCATATGCTATTAAAGTTTCTCTTAAGATTTGTAATTTATTATTTTGCATAGTTTCTCCTTTTATAAAAAAAACAAACCTAAACCGAGTGTTCGATTTAGGTTACTCTTGGCAGGCGAAGTAGGACTCGAACCCACGACCAACGGTTTTGGAGACCGCGACTCTACCAGCTGAGCTATTCGCCTTCGCATTATCAATATAACATATTGCCCAATCTTAGTCAATAATTTTGACTTAAAAACTTATATAGTATATACTATGCGTATGAAGAAATTAAAGCACGTAGATCTATACACTGATGGCGCTTGTAGTGGCAATCCCGGTCCAGGCGGATGGGGAGTAGTGCTCATCTACAAGGGTAAGGAAAAGGAATTGTCCGGGTATCAGGAAAACACCACAAATAATCGCATGGAGATATTTGCAGTGATATCTGGACTAAGGGCGCTAAAGGAGAGAGTGAATGTGACAGTATACACCGATAGTGCTTACGTCTACAATGCCTTTAGCGATGACTGGATAACCGCCTGGCAACTAAATGGTTGGAAAAATTCGAAGAAGAAACCAGTCGAGAACATGGACCTATGGCAGGAACTACTAGATCTCGTTGCTTGTCATGAAGTGGATTTTGTGAAGGTAAAGGGTCATGCTGACAACGCCTACAACAATCGCTGTGACAAATTAGCAACAGGGCAGATCTCAAAGAATAAGAAAGTAGAGCAAGTAGTAGAGGGCAGTGAGGAGTAATACTCCTAGAACTTGTTATATAAATATTCAGTGGCAGCAAAGGTGTTAGCAAAGCGGATATTCTACTATTTTATATTACTAGTTGTATTAGTGATTTGTGCATAAAAAATTCCACCATTCCTGGTGGAATTTTTCTATTTCTATTAATATTTTAATAATCTCTTTTATTAAATGTATGGTAGGTTATAGCGAGCATAAATACTGCAAATGCACAAGTGATGAGGATTGATGCAATCATCGGCACTTGTCCTTGGAAAGGCGAGGATAGGAGGCTAGATAACATTCCGTTTGTACTGCCAATCGAGTGTGAGCCAAAGTAACTAAATAGCATGAGGTCAGCAAATGGCAAGTATGCATACCAACCGAATCCGCCTAGGAATATATCCATGACTATTATTCCGATATACACTATTAGATTGACTATAATACTAGCAGGGAAGGTCTTAAATAATATGGATATCATAGCAGCGAGTATTATATAGAAGGATATCTTTAGCACACAGCATAGTAGGAATATGAGGAGTAATAATATAGGATTGATTGACATTGCAGTTGTGCCATTAAATACTGTGACCACGCTTGTCATATTGATACCATATAGTCCCCAGCCTGCGCATAAGCTCACTATTGCCACAAATAACAGGAATATGACTGCGAATAGTAGAGTTGCAAACATCTTGCCAGTAATTATCTTGTAGCGCTGATATGGACGTGTGAGGAGCATCTTGATAGTGCCATTGTCATTCTCTGTTGAGATAAGGTTAGTTATCATGAATATAGCAAATAGGGTGATTGCTATCATGCTGACTGACACTATGAAGTATGTGAAGTCGTATGCACTGATTTTGCCCGTGCTAGTATGTGTTAGGTCAAATGGCTCGCCTACTTCGAAGTTGTACAGCTCGTTTTCTATCATGTATCTATACTTTGCAATATTTTCATTTGCGGAGTAAGTATTGTAAGTGTTGAAATTGAATCCATAAAGCGCGTGAATCTCATCAGTTGACATATCTTTTAGGATATTATCATTGACTATACTTGCAAATAGAGTCTGTGTATTCTCACTAAGGCTCTTTTGCTTAGATATTACTCGGATGAAACCATCCTTGTCCTCAGTTGTATTACTAGTGCTATTGGTGCTAGCATATTCATCTATTTCAGTATTGATAGCATCTTTTTGTGGGAGGACTACCTCGGTATAGAATTTATTTAGTTCATCCACTATATCAGGGGAGAGACTAAGTGTGCGGATATTCTTTGTGGAATCAAATAGATTTTCTAGATTAGATGAGTCTTTTAGTATGTTATTGATATTATCATATGATGAGCCAGTTATTACATCGTCAGCCCTTGACATTTGTAGTTGAGTACTTAGATACTCATATTGATCGCTGTATTTCTTCTTCGCATCAGCAGTTATCACAACTATTGCATAACCTTTGCTCTGATTGTCTAGCAAATTCGTTACATAGTTGTTGTATGCGATTAATTGGGATATCAGCGTCTTCCTATAACTTTGGTGTTGATCGATAGGAACAGTGCTATAGGTGCTAGTATAATCATTCGCAGCACTAGTTATATTCTTCTGATAATATTCTATTGTTGAATTCAAATAGTAAATAGATTGAGAAACAAATTCGTTCAATTTCTCCATATAGGAATTGAGATTGATAGTACTTGCCACATTTCCGCCCGATTGCAACACTTGCTTTAGGTCATTGATATTCTTCATGCCATCACTATATGTCGTAGAATTCACATACTCTGACACACCGTATAGGGTAGTGCCATAGGATGATTGCATTCTTGCTATATCATCTTCTAGCGTATTTAGTACATCCGACATCTCGCGAATCGCTGCATTCATCGCATCAGTTGGAGTAGTCTCAAGACCAGATACTCCAAGGAGTGTCAAAAACTTTGAATTTACGACCGCTGCGTCAGCGGTTAGAGTCTTCACTCGCTCAGTATCGTGGCTATAATTTAGCAGTATCTGATTGGCTTGTGTAAAATTTTGTTCATATCTCACATTCGAATCACTTTGGGAGAGCGTCCCATCAAGATACCTTTCGTACAGTCCTCCTACAGTATCAGTATCCTTGTACTCGATATTTGCAAGATACGTAGGTGATACCTGTGGCTTGTATATGAAGTATCCAAATAGTGCTACGACCACCAAAAAACCAGCCATAATGTAAGCACTTGGTTTCTTAAAAATCTTTGTAAATTCGGCTCGTGTAAAACGAAATATACCCATAATTTCTCCTATTTTATTTCTAACTTGCCATGTGTTTTGCGGGTCACTATATCCATGAATATTTCCTCTAGGCTTGCAGTCACCACTTCTATTCCAAGAATGGATATCTTGCGGCCTACAAGTAGAGAGGTAATCTTGCTAATTTTCTTCTCACTACATTGCACTAATATGGAATTTCCTACTATTTCGACAGGAAGTTTCAGCGAATTCTTCACAATAATTCCTGCATAGTTAGGGTAGTCCACTTTGAATCTAATCTTCTTAGCACCCTCTATTCCTTGTTGCAATTTTTCTATCTCATTGACTTCTAGTAACTCGCCGTTGTTGATAATTGCAATTGTGTCGCAGAAGTGTTCCATCTCGGCTAACATATGGCTGGACACCATGACAGCGATGTGATATTTCCTTGCAAGGCTGATGATAAATTCACGCATCTCCTTGACACCTGCAGGGTCTAGTCCGGATAGTGGCTCGTCCAGTATTAGAAGCTTTGGCGAATGGAGCAGAGTCTGCGCAATGCCTAGTCTCTGGCGCATACCTAGACTATACTTGCTAATAGGGTCCTTTAGCCTATTTTCTAGCCCAACAACCTTTGCATAGTAGAGTATCTTATTCTTGTCTACATCACCGTACAGGGAGGCAAAATACTTCAGATTATCATATGCCGACATATAACTATACATCAGAGGATTCTCGATCATAGCGCCAAGGCATCTTAGACACTTTTCCTTCTCAGTCCTCATGTCATAACCGCATACAGTAATTGAACCTTTGGTCGGAGTAGAGATACCACTTATCATCTTCATCGTAGTGGATTTTCCTGCACCATTTGGTCCGAGGAAGCCAAAAATTTCTCCTTCGTGAATTTCGAACGAGACATTGTTTACAGCAATACGATCCTTAAATCGCTTTGTCAGATTGGAAACTTTTAAGACAACTTTTGCCACAACCTAACCCCCATTGTAATAATACAATTTGAATAATAATATAATATTTTAAATTAAATCTTTAAAATCAATTCCTAAGATCTAAGTACGTAACTTAGATAATATAGTATACCTAGTATAAATATATCACAAATACGCGACAAGATAAAGAGTTTTTTGATAATTGCAGGTGAGTATGAACAAAAAATTGATATTTTTCTATATAACAAACGCTATTTTGCCGCTAGTTATTATCACCATGAATATCCTTGATCCAACATACATTAGTAGTTTTGCTCTGAAATGTGTGATAGTGCTTGCTAGCTGTCTTCTGTCCATATTCACTATAGCATTCAGATTACGCGACAAAATGAGCATATATCGGGCATTGTTTGTCACAAATATCATCTATACTGTAGCGCTCGTTTTGCTCATCATCCTTGATATGAATAATCTAGGATATATCTTCTCGTCCATTGCGAACCTAAAAGCATTCATCCTATACACCAAAGAGCGTGGAATGATAGTCTACATACTAATTCAGATTGCCCAAGTGATTTTCATGCCTATTCCGGCCGCTATTATCACGCTTGCTGGGGCAGCAATTTGGGGACCACTTCTTGGTGGAATACTAGATAGCATAGGGGTGTTACTTGGCTCATACATATCATTTGCTATTGGCAAAATATTTGGGGCAAGGGTAGTAGCCTATATAGTGGGGAAAGACCAAGCAGAGAAGTATGCCAAAGTCATCAATGATAGGGGAAAGTTCTTCCTAGCATATGCGTTTTTGCTCCCGTTCTTCCCAGATGATATACTATGCCTCATTGCGGGAATGACTAGTATGAAGTTTGGCAGCTTCTTTGCTATATCCACCATCACTCGACCAATAGGAGTGATGTTCATGTCATACTTTGGCAGTGGCAGTGTGATACCATTTAGCGGCTGGGGAATAGTGATATGGATATTCATTGTGATTATCAGCGCTATCATGGTGGTACTGCTCACGACTTATCAGGATAGAATAGAAAGATACTTCCTAGACCATATTATCCCAAAGAAAAAGAAAAGTAGATAGCGGGGCTATCTACTTATTTTCTACAAATTTTGCTGGATGCAAAGGTGTAATACAGTATCACACTCATAGGTAGCAGTAGGGTAGTGATGATAGGTACTATTATGCTACCATAGAATATGGAGATATTGCTAAATTGCATTCCGGCCATCATGTTGATGCCAAATATGAGTATTGTGAGTATCACTACGCTAATTGATGAAATTGCAAGCCACGACCGCACTGGTGAATTACTGATAGGCTTCTTTAGATCAGGGGCTGAGAAGTATCTAACTAATCCATATATCACGATTAGTAGTCCAATCGAGCCGCAAATGTATAGAGCGGACACAACGCTAGAATTGTAATTGTGCGTAGCACGAAGTATTGCATATACTACAGGCACCTGTATCATCTGGAATAATCCTAGTATCATGCTCACTATTAGTATCAATTTGTTTGACCTAATGAATGTAGCAGGGGAGTTCTCTGATGTATGTGCCTGATATGGTTTGAACTTGAATCCATCCTCAATTAGGGCATTTAGTTTGTCCTCTGACGAATTGTGTATATCGGCATCATATTCAGTGTATTCTGTATACGAGGTGGCTTCAGTAGGAGTATTAGATAATTCCTCAGCAACTATTTGCTCGGCTGATTTTTCTTCCTCAATAGGTGCCTCTTCGCTAGTGTAGAGTTCTCCTAGAATATTCTTGTAATCTACTGCGCGACTAGAGGAGTATCCTTGGGTGGACTTTGGTTGCAAGGTGATATTGACGTTATCTATATTCCTTGGTTCGTGCTCCAGTAGTATCGCATCATTCTTCTCACTAGTTGTGTCCTCTTCGTCCACAATATTTAGATCCATAGATTCTTCGTCTAATGCGTGAAGTGCAGGATTGTGTGGGGTAGTAGTGGTTGTGTCACTGTCTATATAAGACTTGTTGCTATTAATTGCCTCACGCTTCTTCTCATCCCAGTTAAAGAATGTGTCATCTGACTTCTCCACAACTAGTGGGATCTCGGACTGAGTAGGGGATTCCTCCACCACTTCTTCTCTAGAATTATTGATAGAGTCGTGGTCAATATCGCTTTCCTCTTGCATTATAGTATTCGGATTGCTTGGCTCGAATAGGTCTGGTTGGAGATAAGCTTTGTCATCTTCCTTTAAGATATTCTGCTTCTCATATCCTGCAGTAATTGTCTTGATATCTGCCATGTCAGGGGAGGACTCATCAGTATCCACATCTAGCACTTCATCTTGTATATCTAGGTTGTGGGTGTCAAAGTCGTCTTCCGTAGAATTACTCTCATCTGCCGCTTCATCAGTAGTGACTTCACTAGTATCAGTATCTTCGCTACTAGTTAGATTCTTGATATAATCATCACTAAAATCATCACCATTGTCTTCATCCACACTATATGACGAACTAGGTGTGTAGGATAGATCGTCTAGAGAAACTTCGTCGAATGTCTCTTCTTCCTCATCCTCATCCTTTACATCATCTTCATCAAGTGGGCTCTTTGACTTTGATAGGATATATGCTCGACCAGGCTCAGTAATGGTGTAGTAGTGTCTGCGACCACCAATGTCGCTATCTCCCCAGTAGGAGGATATGTAACCTTTTTGCTCAAAACGTTTTAGCGAACTATATAGACTTGGTTGTTTTAGCACAATCTTGCCGTCCGACCTACGGCTAACTTCCTGTATAATCTCATAGCCATATTTGTCACCCTCCATCAAACTCTCGAGGATGATGTTGTTGACGAATCCACGTGAGGCCGGCTTCTTGCCTCTCTTTATCATACGCGTTTACCTCCAAAAAAGAAGTGATACGAATAAGTATTATATTACTAATATAATGTTATTTAAAAATAATGTCAAACAAATACTATGCATAACTAAAAATTTATCCTATCTTTCACAAGTATTGGGGTATTGCGTACTACTAGGCAATAGGATAAACATGAGGCAAAATTGATCGACAAATTAGGACAGAAAATATATGCTATCCAAAGTGTCGTAAGCTTATAATATTTGTAGTATAAGCGGGTCGTGTGATACAATATCTTAGAGGTTAAGATAATGATAGTGCCAGACAAAATCATCCGCAGCTCAAGACGCAGTCTAAGCCTTGTGATAGACAAAGAGGGTAGACTAATAGTCCACGCACCACGAAGGATGAGCATAGACGATATAAATGCATTCATCAAAGAGAAGAGTAGTTGGATATCAAAGAAGCAAAATAGCATTAGGAATATCAATAATGATAATCAGAAGTTGCTCTCATATGACGAGATCCAATTACTTGGCAAGAAATATAGAGTAATCCCAATTCAGGGGATAAAAGAAGTGATGCTAGGGGAGAAAGATATAGTGATTCCCTATCAAAATAGCCCCAAAGATAGGGCAAAATATCTAGCAGAGTATATCAAGAGCCAGACGCATATAATAATAGATAGCAGGGTAGAGTATTTCGCAAATATCATGCAGATAGAGTACAATTCAGTGAAACTCACGAATGCTAGGACTAAATGGGGGAGTTGTACCAAGGATGGAGACCTTAGATTTAACACTAGACTGTCCATGCTGTCCCCTACTGATATAGACTATATCATCATACATGAACTGTGCCATATAATAGAGTTCAACCACAGCAAGAAGTTTTACTCACTAATAGCTGTGCTTATGCCAAATTATAAGAAGAGTATCAAATCGGTGAGAGGGCAGGGGTACTTACTTAATATGTTTTAAGCAAAAATTGAATAGGAAGAAGTGCAACACCTTACACAAACCTACAGTGTAGGGTGTACAAATTTATATATAGAACTATTCGCAAAAGACAGCTTTTGCGAATAGTTGGGGCTAAAAAACGCCTAAAATTCGATATTTCAACTTTTGATAACTTATTTATCAATTTTTATTAAAATTTATCAGCCTCGCACTTTGCAATCAAATTTGCATTTTGCATAGGTCCTATACAGTTATCTAATTTTTACACTTTGCATAGCATACTTTGATAATCAGTTTTGACATTTGCATAGCATTGATTGTTATTATTTATTTATACCTATCTCTTTCATTATCAATGATTTTGATTGGTGATGAATGTTCTTATAGTTATCAAGTCTTAATCGTCCGTCTCTATCCAATCACAATGATATATTCTTGATCCATCCCATACGAAAAATAAGTCCACCGATTTGGTGAACCTATTTCTTAAATTTATTTTATTGAGAAATATCATTTAGTAGTTGCAATTATTTTCTTTAACTGGTCTTCCATGGCTTTTAGAATCTTCTTGGCATATATATAGGATATTGATCTATTGTCGTCTTTGAAGATATATGCTTGCTCATCCATTGACTTGCAATTGTCGATCGAGCAATTCCTGATATAATTTAGTAGTTTGAATAACTGCCCGCTTTTATCATCTAGTAACACCTCGTTTGGCACGTTGTACATGATATTTTCTACCACTTTGCTCGTCACAACGTCATATTTTGGGTCGCTTAGAAGTAGATTTTTTAGTATACAACAACTTTTGGTGTACCAACCTTTTGTGGCGCGGTTTTTCTTCTCAAAATTCTTTAGGGCTAGCTTCGGATATTCTATCTGCACATTATTGCCATATTCGTTTGAGTAAATAACTCCTAGATTGTCGTTATCCATATCTGAATAAGACAGGCATGGGATTAATTGGAACTTGAAAGACTGATATGTGCCATTGCCGTGGATATCTTCAGCGTGGGCAAGCGTGATGCCAAACTTTGTCATCCACATCTTGGTGTTGCTATCGAATGATGCTACACACTTATCGAATAAGTCTCGCCTAAAGTCAAATAGTTCGTAGTGCAACTTTGGCATCCTCACTTTCTTTTGTCTAAATAGGCGCGACGAACGTGGCTGGTCAGCCTTTATATTCCTAGGTTGGCTAATCTCAATGTATAGGATGTTGTCGCCCACTTTGTTACAATTGGTGTGAGTGCTATAATCATCGCAGTAATATAGGTCAAAGTCACTAATATCAAACATAGGCTTGTCCGCTATGATATCAGCAATCATGCCACGCACAACCTCAATGAAGTTATTCCTAATTAGGTCAAACTCATCATATTCTAGGTTTGTCTGAAGTCTATCTACAAGTTTATCCAAAATACCCTCCACTTTTAATATATTTTAGCATAGTACTACCACTTTTCAAAGTTTTTCTCCTATTCATTATTAACTAAAATTATTAAATAATTATCATCAATTTGTTTTACAACTATTCGCAAAATAATTATAATGATAGTATGGAAAAACAAAATCAAGATTATTTTAGCAAGCGCGATGAGAAAAATATCCTAAAAATTCGCAATTTAAAGATGGAATTGCCCTTTTGTTGCTCAGAATTTTTGCTTGGAATCGAGCAAAATACTACCCCGCTAACCAGGCTGGGATACGCTAGAGATCTCAAGCTTTTCTTTGATTTCCTCACCACCGATACCGAGGAATTTTATGGACGAGATATTAAGAGTATCAAGACTGAGGATCTAAAGAAAGTAACCAGCACGCATATAGAGATGTTCCTATCATACTGCTCAGTTTATCAGCAAGAGGATGGCACTGTGATGCGAAATGGCGAACGCGCCAAGGCTAGGAAATTGTCGGCCATCCGTGCACTATTTAAGTATCTATTCAAACACGAAAAATTGGATAGCAATGTAGCCTCAAAGATCGATACTCCAAAGATTCACGAAAAGCCTATAATTAGGCTCGAAGAGGACGAAGTGCGAGATATGTTGGACCTATCTGAGACTGGTGAGGGACTCTCTCAGCAGCAGCGAAATTTTCACAATCACACGAAAGCTCGCGACTATGCTATGGTGTCACTATTCCTTGGCACAGGCATTCGTATCTCGGAGTGCGTGGGGCTAAATATCAAGGATATAGACTTTGATAACAACGCATTCTCCATCACGAGGAAAGGTGGCAACAAAGTGATCCTCTACTTCAATGACGACGTAAAGGAAGCCTTGCTACAATACTTGCCACAAAGGATGGAGATAAAGGCCGAGCCCGGCAGCGAAGACGCATTCTTCCTAAGTATGCAAAATAAGCGTATGTCGGTGCGTGCAGTTGAGAAATTGATCAAGAAATACGCAAGCATTGTCACCCCTCTAAAGCATATCACCCCACACAAATTGCGTAGTACTTTTGGCACTAACCTCTACAAGCAAACTAACGATATTTACGTCGTAGCTGATGTGCTTGGCCACAAGGACGTCAATACTACAAGGAAGCACTATGCTGCAATGAGTGACGATATCAGGAAACGAGCTGCAACGGTTATTCGCCTACGTCCGGATGAAGAGAAAGAAGCGGATTCTACCCTATAACTGTAAAATATTCGAATAAAAGTAGAACAAATGTTTGACTTTGTTCTATTTTTATGTTAGAATAGGTCAACAAAAGGAAAAATTTTATGCGTTATAACAAAGAAAATCAATTATTAGAATTCATCAAAGAATTCCAAAATACAAATGGCTACCCTCCAACAGTTCGTGAAATGTGCCATGCGATCAAGGTCAATAGCACGAGCACTATTGCATATTACCTAAATAAACTAGAGAAAAGTGGCCAGATTAGGAAGAGTCCGTACAAAAATCGTGCCCTTGAGATATTGAATAATGATAATACTATTGAGGAAGACAGTGCCGGATTCCTCAGAGTGCCAGTGCTTGGCACAGTCACATGCGGCGAGCCAATTCTTGCGGTCGAGAATATTGAAGATTACTTCAAATTCACCCCAAATATGTTCCATGGAGATAACTTGTTTATCCTAACAGCAAAGGGCGATAGCATGATAGGAGCGGGCATATACAGTGGTGACAAATTAGTTATTGAGCAGACTCCAACGTGTGAAGACGGAGAAATTGCCGCAGTCCTTCTTGACGGCGAGGCTACAGTCAAGAGATTCTTTAGAGAGAATGGCAAATTCCGCCTGCAGCCTGAAAATGACGCTTATTCACCTATAATTGTAGATAACTGCACAATCCTTGGCAAAGTAATAGGACTTGTGAGAAAGTTCTAAAAATTTAGATCTACCCTATTTTGTGTAAAAATTAAAGAAGTCCACCAATAAGGTGGACTTTTCTATTTAATATTAATTTAATTATTTTTATTAATTAGTTTTGAGTGTAATTTAATATTATTATTTAATATCAGTTTAATCATTAATAGCATTTATATAGATATTATAGATTATTTTATATAATTATATATAGTTATTATCTTATATAGATAATATCCTTTATGACAATAATATTATACAAGTAAACACTACTTTAATATATCGCGCACTAATTTTCGAATATGGTCATCTAGGCCACCGGTTAGGTCTATATTTATCGCATGATGCAAGTGATGTCTAAACCATGTAATCTGGCGTTTTGCGTAATGATGGGTGGATATCTTGATATCCTCTATGCACTCATCTAGTGGTTTTTGCCCCATAATATATGGTATCAGTTGTCTATAACCTATCCCATAAAATCCATCACAATCGGATGGAACTCCACTACTTAGCAGTGTCTTGATCTCATCCACTAGACCATCAGATATCATCTGATCAACGCGCTTGTCGATATTAGAATATAACTGATCCCTATCGCAGATTACATTGAATGTGATTGGATGAAGGAACGTATCTTCACCTGGATGTTGCATCGACTGCTCCGACCTAGGCTTGCCTGTCACATAATATATTTCAAGTGCACGGATGATGCGCTTGCGGTCATTAGGACCAATTTTTTCCGCACTGACTGGGTCAATCGTCTTTAGTCGATTGTACAAACTCTCTAGACCAAAAGTGTCACAATCGTGATTTAGATTTTCCCTAATATCCCGATTTAGCGTGGTGCTGATGATCTGTCCATTGATAATCGCGTCGATATAAAAACCCGTGCCGCCCACGATCACTGGTATCTTCCCCCGTCGCCAAATATCCTCTATGACTGCTCGAGCCTTTGTCACATAATCGGCTACTGTAAATACTTCGTTTGGGTCTGCCACATCTATCATGTGATGTGGTACTATCGCCTGCTCACTAGGAGTAGGCTTAGCAGTGCCAATATCGAGACCTCGATATATCTGCATACTATCACAGCACACTATCTCACAATTTAGGAAACTTGCGATATATAGGGATAATTTTGTCTTGCCAGTAGCTGTCGCTCCAGCAATTACTATGGAGTCATATGGCACTATACTATTCGTTTGAACCATTTTTCAATTTCCTTCTTTGACACTTTGATCACAACCGGTCTGCCATGTGGACACAGCAATACTTGATTTGATTTGCTTAATGAACTAAGTAGAGAATTTATCTCCATATCACTTAGTTTATCATGAGCCTTGACAGCTGCACGGCACGCAGAGCGAGCAAGATAATCATTCATCATATCTACTTTTTTTATCGAACCATTCTCAATATCAGCGAGAATTGTCTTGAAGAACGCCACATAATCTATATCCTTAAGTAAATTTGGCACAGCGGAAATTTTCACGCAATTATAGCCAAATTCCTCCACACGGAAGCCAAGACGGGATAGATTATCAGACATATCCATAAGATATGCAAATTCACTAGAATTTACGTTTAGGATATATGGTACGAGTAAATCATATGATAGGATAGTCGATGCCTCAAATTCGGCTTTAAACTTGTCATAAAGTATGCGTTCGTGACCTGCATGTTGGTCGATAACTAACATGTCTTCTCCTTGTTCTAGGAGAATGTAGGTATCAAATAGCGTGCCAATTATTTTGTACTCCATAGCAAGCTCTCGCATAGTACCTTGGGATAATGAATTTTGCCCTACATTTTGGGACGAATTCGTCTTTGCATAGTTGCTATCAAGGATCTTATTTGCAATGTCAATTTTTGCCTCATCATTCCTTAGCTCAAATATCGATGTCTTGTTATTGGTAAAATGCGACACAGCGTCTTTTAGTGACTTGTCATAGTCCTTTTTGTTGTCATCTGATAGAGTGACATCCTTTATTTTAGGCTCGGGTTCTTTGTCACTAGATAGATCCCTACTTGGGTGATAATTGCTACCCTCACTAGGATTTAGAGTTTGAAGCTTGGTAGTATCAACAGGATTTGGATGAAGCACTTCCTTTACTTTTTCATACGTCGATATGGTCTTAGTGTGATTGATATTGTATAAAGTCTCGGATATCACGCCATTGATTAGCGCATAGATTTTGTTGCTATCTTCGAATTTCACATCCAACTTATTTGGATGGACATTGACATCCACCTTGTCCAGTGGGAATTCTAGATTTAGGATAAATACTGGGAATCCACTCTTCATCAGGAACGGCTCATATGCCTTGGATACTGCAGTAGATATCACCTGATTTATCACATATCTATGATTGATAAATAGGCTCTGATATGTCCTATTTGCCCTAGTAAAAGTAGGTCGCACTATGTAGCCTGTGATATGTATTGATAGCTCCTCATTCTTGTAATTGACCTCGACTAAGTTGTCGACCATTTCCTTGCCATAAATGGTGTAGATACTATCCTTTAGGCTACCACCAGTGGTATTGTAGATAATCTTGCCATCTACTACGTATTTAAATGCAATCTCTGGATGTGCTAGTATTAGCCTTGTCACAATATTTGTGCAGTCAGATTCCTCCAGTTTTGGCTTCTTTAGGAACTTTAGTCTTGCTGGCACGCAGTAGAATATATCGTCAATTGTGATATAAGTACCGTCCGGACATCCTACTTCGGACACATCAAGTATCTGGCCGCCTTCGATAGTAATCTGCCCTCCTACTGGGCTATCTTTTGGCTTGGAGACTAAGGTCACCTTAGCTACACTTGCAATGGAACTAAGTGCCTCTCCGCGGAAACCCAGTGTGCCAATTTTTGATAAGTCCTCCACTGTAGCAATCTTGCTAGTAGCATGAGGCATGAAGGCTGCACGAAGGTCGTCATATTCTATGCCACAACCATCGTCCACCACACGAATTCGTTTGATCCCGCCACTGGTTATCTCGATCGTTATATGCTTTGCCCCAGCGTCAATGCTATTCTCCACAGTTTCCTTTATCACACTGCTTGGACGCTCGACCACTTCTCCGGCTGCAATTTTATTAAAAATTGATGGGTCTAATATATTAATTTTTGACATTATTTCTTCGTCCTCCCTTTTAGATCCACTAGGATATCAAACGCACTAAGTGGCGTCAGCGTATTTAGATCGACATCGCGTAGATAATTGTATATCTCAAGTGCCGATTTATTCACCTTGTTTGCCTCGACTTGTGTGCTATCCACTACACCCATATTGCCTGACAGACTGCGATTTTCCAGTTCATGCAATATCTGCCTTGCGCGGTCAAGTAGTTCCTTTGGCAGTCCTGCAAGTCCAGCCACTTCTATTCCAAAACTCTTGTTTGTCCCACCTCGGACAATCTTCCTTAGGAATATGACTGAATTGTTATATTCCTTCACACTCACTCTATAATTTTTCACACCGTCTAGTTTGCCCTCAAGGTCGGTTAACTCATGATAATGTGTGGCAAAAAGTGTCTTTGCGTGCAAGTGTGATGATAGATATTCCATGACACTCCAAGCGATGCTTAGACCATCAAATGTGCTGGTACCACGGCCCACTTCGTCTAGTAGTATCAGGCTATGATTTGTAGCGCCTTTTATAATATTGCTGACCTCAGACATCTCGACCATAAATGTACTCTGGCCGAACGCAAGATCATCGGATGCGCCGACCCTTGTGAATATCTTGTCAACCAAGCAAATTTCTGCAGACTTAGCAGGGACGAAACTGCCGATATGGGCAAGAAGTGTGATTACTGCCACTTGCCTCATATAGGTGCTCTTTCCAGCCATATTAGGGCCAGTTATGATCATGGTGCGATTATCGTCGCTATCTAGCAGCGTGTCATTTGGCACGAATATTTCGTCTTTTAGCAGGGCCTCAACTACAGGGTGCCTGCCCTCAACAATTTTGATATGGTCAAATTTTGCCGAAACTTTT
>CANREZ010000009.1 GCA_947629745.1 uncultured Clostridia bacterium | reverse complement strand
GAAAGACCACAATGTGTGGCAAACTTGCTAAAATGTTAAAGAAACAGGGCAAGCGTCCACTACTTGTCGCGTGCGACATCTATAGACCAGCTGCTATCAATCAATTGAAAGTGGTGGCAAAGAGTGTAGATGTGCCAGTGTATGATGAGGGCACGAATAGACCGTCAAAGACTGCAAAGAATGCAATCAAACTTGCAAATAAGCAGGGTTATGACACAGTCATTATCGATACAGCTGGTAGATTGCACATAGCGACCGAGTTAATTGAGGAGTTGAAGGAAATTATCCGCGAGGTATCCCCACATGAAATACTGCTGACCGTCGACGCTATGACAGGCCAAGACGCAGTGACTGTGGCACAGACTTTTGACCAAGAAGTGGGAATTACCGGTGTGATACTGACCAAACTCGATGGTGACACACGTGGTGGGGCCGCGCTTAGCATCAAATACATCACAGGCAAGCCTATCAAATTTTGCGGAGTTGGTGAGAAAATGGACGATATCGAGCCATTCTATCCTGACCGCATGGCATCACGAATACTCGACATGGGTGATGTATTGACTTTAATCGAAAAAGCCCAAGAGACCATCAACGAAGAGGAAGCGCGTAAGATGGAGAAGAAACTAAGAGAGAATAGTTTTACTCTGTCGGACTATCTAGTCCAATTCGAGCAGATCAAGAAGATGGGCGACCTTGGCAGCCTGCTATCTATGATTCCGGGTGGGGGAAAGATAAAGAACGCCATAGGGCAGATTGATCCTAAACAGATCGAGCATACCAAAGCAATCATATTATCTATGACCCCATATGAGAGAGATCATCCCGATGTGATAAAGGGTAGTAGGAAACAGCGTATTGCAAATGGTTGTGGTCTAACAATTAACGACGTCAATCAATTACTAAAGCAATACGAACAATCTAGACAGTTGATGAAACAACTGGGTAGTAGAAAATTTGGTGGATTTGGGAAATTCCCATTCTAAATATAAACAAAAGGAGAAAAGAAAAATGGCAGTAAAAATTCGTTTAACAAGACTAGGAGACAAGAAGAATCCTTTCTATCGTATCGTTGTATCTGATAGCAGGAAATCTCGCGATGGACAGTACATCGAGCAAGTAGGTACTTACAATCCAAAGACCAATCCAGCCGAGGTAAAATTGAACGCAGAAGTGGCTAACAAATGGCTAAAATGCGGTGCTCAACCAACCGAGACTGTGAGAAATCTTCTAGTGAAAGAAGGACTACTAAAAGCAGGCAAGAAGACTGCTCCAAAGACCGATAAGAAGAAGAAAGAAAGTAAATAGTAGAGGTTACAAATGGAAGAGTTTGTGAAATACATTGTGTCCGAACTCGTCTCTGACCCAAGCATGGTCAGTGTCACAATGACACCGGAGAGTGAGAAGGTGATGATCATCAAGGTCACAGTGCCAAAGGAAGAAATGGGCAAAGTGATCGGCAAGGGCGGCAAAGTAGCAGATGCTATACGCCGTATTGTTCGTGCATCCACCTACAAGATGGACAAGAAATACATAGTAAAAATTGGAGAAAAAGAGTAATTTTACTCTTTTTTCATTTCTATGGAAAAAATTAGTATTGGTCTTGTATCTCGTCCACATGGCATAGACGGCAAGTTAAAAGTGCAAGTCTTTACCGACGATATGCAAAATCTATTGAATATCACACACGTTTATATCAAAAGGAAGGAATACAAATGCACAAGTGTGCAGGCATATTCTAACTTTTTGCTACTAAAATTAGAGG
Organism: uncultured Clostridia bacterium; assembly: GCA_947629745.1. Taxonomy (GTDB): domain Bacteria; phylum Bacillota; class Clostridia; order Christensenellales; family UBA1242; genus CALWPI01. The sequence goes on along the minus strand of CANREZ010000009.1, from coordinate 40,921 downwards.
GAATAGATACAGCTAATGAGGCAGAGGGATTCAGGCGCGACGAAGTATTCATAGATAGAGCCGAGGCACACAAGAGAGATGATAATGAGCAATACATAGTCGACCTAATATCACTAGATATAGTAGATGATATGGACCAGGTATATGGCAAGGTGACGGATGTAGTCAATTATGGTGCAGGATATATCATTGAGGCAAAGGATAGTTCGGGCACTGAATTCTCATTCCCATATCTAAATAGTGTGGTGGTTGGTGTAGATAAGACCAAAGGACTAATGAAAGTTGATAGAGAAAATTTCCAAAATGTGAGGGTAGAATGAGAATAGATATTCTAACACTTTTCCCTGAGATGTTCACACCACTTTACACTAGCATTATTGGCAGGGCACAGGCAAAGGGAATATTCGAGATGAATATCATCAATATCCGAGATTTTAGTGCTGACAAACACAAGAAGACTGACGACTATCCATTCAGTGGTGGAGATGGCATGGTGATGACCCCACAACCACTATATGATGCAATAATGAGCGTAAAAGATGAGAATAGTCACGTGATATATTTATCTCCAAAAGGTAAGGTTTTGTGTCAGAAAAGGGTAGTTGAATTGTCAAAATATGACCACTTAGTGCTAGTATGTGGCCACTATGAGGGCATTGATGAGAGGATCATCACACTATTAGTTGACGAGCAAATTAGCATTGGTGACTATGTGCTGACCGGCGGGGAAATACCTGCAATGGCACTGGTCGATAGCATTCTTAGATATGTGCCAAATGTGCTTGGTAGTGCTACTAGTACAGATGACGAGAGTTTCTCAAATGGGCTGCTAGAATATCCACAGTATACCCGCCCTCGCACGTTCAAGGGGCTATCTGTCCCTGATGTGCTACTATCCGGTGATCACAAGAAGATTGAGGAATGGAAGCAGGGAAATAGAATACTTGAGACTAGGAAGTATCGTCCCGATTTATTAAATAAGAAGGAGGACTAGTATGATCATTCAATGGTATCCCGGCCACATGAATAAGGCCCTAAAAGCCATGGCTGATGATATCGAAAAAGTTGATTGTATACTCTACGTGTTAGATAGTAGAGCACCTTTTTCGTGCCTTAATCCTAAGTTGTCCCAAGTAATTGGGTCGAAGCCTATAATCTACGTGTTATCCAAGGCCGATATGGCAGATAGCGCAAAGCTCGATGAGTGGCGTAAATATTTCTCCCGCGATAACTATTGCGTTACTATCAATTCTACAGCATCTGGTTCTAGCAAAATTATTATGACAGTGGTAAGACAATTACTTGCAAAGAAGATAGAGAAGTACGCGAAGAAGAATATCAAGGTGACACTTAGGTTCATGGTAGTGGGTGTGCCAAATTGTGGCAAGTCCACACTTATCAATAACTTGTGCGGCAAGGCACGTGCTATCACCGGCAATATTGCAGGAGTCACGCGTGGCAAACAATGGGTGAGGATCGAGTCAGGTGTAGAGGTGATGGATACTCCAGGCACGCTGTGGCCGGCATTCAACAATAATCTCGTTGCGCATCATTTGGCATACATTGGCTCAATACGCGACGAGGTGCTGGATATCCCGAGCCTGTCACTGGACTTTATAGAGGAACTAGATAAGATATCACCAGACATCCTGCGTGATAGATACGGTTGTGATATAGAAAAATCAACTACGACGCTTGAGAAATTAGAAAAAATTTGCCTAAGCCGTGGTCATAAACTGCGTGGAGGAGAACTGGACTATGACAAAGGTGCAGCCTCTCTTATCACGGATTTTAGAAAAGGTTATTTGGGCAAAATAACGCTTGAGACTGTGCATGATATACCAAAGTTAAAGAAGGTAGATAGGATTGAAAAGCAAAAGAAGTAAATTGGATACCCGAGTGCTGTATGACTTCGACCGAGCTATGGGATACGGCCTTGTTGCAGGAATTGATGAGGCAGGACGTGGTCCACTATTTGGACCGGTGTGTGTAGCGATAGCTATCATGCCAAAGAATAGTTATATCGATGGCGTGAATGATAGCAAGAAATTATCTGAGGCAAAGAGAGAGGATCTATATGAGAAGATCATAGATTCAGCCATAGAGTATCATGCAGTCATGATAGACAACGAGACCATTGATAGGATAAACATATTGAATGCCACAAAGCAGGGTATGTGTGAGTGTATAGATAGTATGCACACTAGGCCTGACATCATATTAATTGACGCAGTAAAGATAGATAGACCAAATACACATTCTATCATAAAAGGTGATGCTACGAGCTACGCTATAGCGTGTGCATCCATTATCGCCAAGGTCACCCGTGACCGATATATCCGAAGTATTGCAGATGAGTACGAAGGGTACAATTTGGCACAAAACAAGGGTTATGGGACAAAAGACCACATACTTGCTGTCAAAAAGTATGGACCAAGTAAAATGCATAGGATGTCGTTCCTAAAAAATATTTTGGGTGAAAAATAATGAATACGAGGTTAATTGGTCAGATTGGCGAGGCAATCGCAGTAGAGTATCTAAAGAAAAATAAATTCAAGATCTTAGAGCAAAATTATTCTACAAGGCTAGGTGAGATAGACGTCATTGCCAAGTATCACGGAGTAGTGTGCTTCATCGAGGTTAAGTATAGGCTATCAAATAAATATGGCTTGCCTAGAGAATCAATCACGCCTGAGAAAATAGAGCATATCAAGCGCACAAGTGAGCTATATATCTCATCACACAATTTGTTCAATAAGAAGATTGAGTTTGATGTGCTAGAGGTAGACGATGAGGGGTGCAACCTGATTCGTGAGGCATTTTAGATATAATATAAATATTTTTAAAAGTTTGCGAAATCACTTGAAATATGTGAAATTATGTGATAATATTTATGCGTGACTAGTATGTTCCGCTATGGTATTTGCCACATTGAACATATAAATTTACGAATATTTTGGAGGTAGTCATGAATATAATCGATACTATTGAGAACGAGGGAGAGAAGGAATCTGTAGCACAGTTCAATGTCGGTGATACTGTCAGAGTCCACATCCGTATTGTGGAGGGATCTAACGAGAGGATCCAGACATTCGAGGGTACAGTTATTGCAAAGCGTCATAGCAGCGTGCGTGAGACGTTCACTGTGAGGCGTATTTCCTATGGTGTCGGAGTAGAGAAGACATTCTTACTTCACAGCCCAAGGATTAGCAAGATCGAGGTAGTAAAGCGTGGTCGTGTGCGTCGTGCAAAATTGTATTATTTGCGTAAACGTTCAGGAAAGAGCGCACGTATTGCTGAGAAACAACAATAGTTTAAAAAATCGCCAAGTGGCGATTTTTTATTTGTTAAGATACAAAACATTTGTTTGATAAATTTTGTTTGAGAGGCAAAATTTGCTTGCAAGCAATTTATATTTAGTTTTATAATTTTAATATAACAGAAGAGGAAGGTATGTGATATGTTATCAATTTCACGAAGTTTTGGATTAGAGGGTCTTACGGGTTTTGAGATAAAAATTGAAATTGATGTGAACAATGGTTTGCCAAAGTTTGACATCGTGGGACTCGCAAGCACTGCAATCAAGGAGAGCAAAGAGCGCGTGCGTGGCGCGATAAAGAATAGTGGATATATTTTCACAATGAATAGCATTACGTGCAATTTAGCACCTGCTGATATGAAGAAAGATAGCCCTATATATGACTTGCCAATAGCACTTAGCTTGCTTAGGTCGACCAAGCAATTAGATGCTCCGACCCTTAGCAATTACATTATCCTTGGTGAGCTAACTCTAGACGGTAACGTCAGTAGGATAAAGGGATTACTCCCGATCTTAATTTCTGCAAAAGATGCAGGGTACAAGAATTTTATTATCCCAAAGGCTAACGAAAAGGAAGCAAGTTATATCCAAAATATCAATGTATATACTGTAGCTAGCCTCACTGAGGCCGTGAATTTCCTAAAAGGAGAGCTCCGCTTAGAGCCAATTGCTATCAAAGATTATGATACTATCGCAAACAATATAGAATATGACCATGACTTCAAATATGTCATGGGACAAGTGAAGGCAAAGCGCGCACTTGAGATAGCCGCAGCGGGCGGTCACAATGTGATAATGGTCGGTCCTCCTGGCAGTGGTAAGACCATGCTTGCTAAGTGCTATCCATCGATACTTCCAGACCTAACATTCGAGGAATCACTAGAGGTAACCAAGGTGCATAGCGTGGCAGGCACACTAGACCTAAATGAAGGTATTATTACACGCAGGCCATTCCGTGACCCACATCACACGACCACGAAGATTGCTATGATAGGTGGTGGTGCCAAGGCAAGGCCGGGTGAGATATGTCTTGCCCATAACGGTGTGTTATTCCTAGATGAATTACCTGAGTACAAACGAGAGACTCTAGAGTCACTAAGACAACCACTTGAGGATGGCAAAGTGACTATTGCAAGGAACGCTATTTCCATCACATATCCATCTAGATTTAGCCTGATTGCTAGTATGAACCCATGTCCTTGTGGGAACTTTGGTAGTCACGACAAGGAATGTAAATGCACTCCACAGGCTATACATGCATATTTAAAGAAATTGTCCGGACCTCTGATGGATAGGATAGATATCCAAGTAGAGGTGGATAGTGTGTCATATTATGACCTAAACGCTACTGACCTAGCTGAATCCAGTGCATCTATCAAGGAACGTGTGAAGCGCGCAAGACAGATCCAACGCGATAGGTACAAGGGCACGAAGATAAATTGCAATGCCCAATTGACTGACGCATTATTTAGGAAACATTGTGTGATAGACAAGCCTAGCCAAGAGCTGATGAAGAAAGCATTTGACCTATTACATTTATCCGCACGTGCGTATACACGTGTGCTAAAAGTGGCAAGGACCATTGCTGACCTCGATGGTGCTGAGAATATCAGTGAGAATCACATCGTAGAGGCATTATCATATAGGACACTTGACAACAAATATTGGAACATTTAGTATGAGCAAATATACACTAGACAAATTGTGTTTACTATGTACATATATGGATGAGATAGGTTACAAGAAGCAGAGATTGCTCCTTGACCTTTTTTATCCTCACGTAGATGACCTAGATATTGAGAAGTTTATTCCAAAGATAAATAAAATACTTGGACAGGATCTTGCATCATCTTTCTTAGATATGGTAAGAAGTGGCGCAGTGGATAATATGTACAAGAATATCCTAGGTAGCGATATTGTGCTAATCAATATGTATTCAGACAAATATCCATCAACACTGGCTGATGTGGACAATCCACCAATTATGCTGTATTGTAGGGGAGATATTGACCTGCTTACCTCAAAATGTATTGCAGTCGTCGGCACTAGGAGAATAACTAGATACGGCAGGGATGTTACGACCAAGTTCGTTGAGACCCTGTCTCGTGCTGGATACACCATAGTATCAGGACTTGCTGATGGAGTGGACTCAGTGGCGCACACAGTAACACTTGATAATGGTGGCAAGACCATTGCGGTATTTGCTAGCGGGATAAATGTGATATATCCTGCCACCAACACACTACTTGCCAAGCGCATAGTGGAGTCTGGTGGATTGCTTGTCAGTGAATACAAGCCTGGCTGCGAGCCAAAGGCTTATCAATTCCCAATCAGGAATAGGATTATTGCAGGATTGTCACGAGGTGTGCTAATCACTGAGGCAACACTAAAGAGTGGATCTATGCATACTAAGAAATACGCCCTAGAATACGGCAGAGATCTATTCGTAGTGCCGGGCAGAATCACGGATATTTACAGTGCAGGTTGCAACGAGATTATCCACTCACTGCAGGGTGCTATGGTGCTAGACCCAGTGGATATACTAGAAGCATACGGTGATGGGCCAGTAGCATCTGGCGGGGTTACAAAAAATGTAGAACAACTATCCATCGTTGAGCAAAATATACTTGACATAATCGGACAAGATGATGTACATATAAACGAGATAGCACAAAAATCCGGCCTAGAGCCAAAAGACCTTATGACACAACTAATGAGGCTGGAATTAAAGGGATATATCAAGTCTTTAGGCAATAATATATACTCGAAATGATGGGGGATAAATGCAGTTAGTTATAATTGAAAGTAAAGGAAAAGTAGACACTATAAAGAAATTTTTAGGGAAAGACTATGAGGTGTTTCCTACTTTTGGTCATATCAGAGATTTGCCAGCAAAGACCTTGGCTGTCGACGTGGCACATCATTTTGAACCACAATATGTCGTCATGCCCGACAAAAAGGATATAGTTGAGGCATTAAAGAAGAAATACTCCAAGGCAGACAAAGTATTCATCGCAACCGACCCTGACCGAGAGGGGGAGGCTATTGCTTGGCACGTAGCATACTTACTTGGTATCCCACAGGATGCTAAGGTGCGTGTCACATTCAATGAGATCACGAAGTCCGCTGTGGAAGAAGGTATCAAGAATATTAGAACTCTTGACCTAAATCTAATCAATGCCCAGCAGGCAAGACGCGTGCTGGATAGACTAGTTGGTTACAAATTATCACCAATTCTCTGTAGGAAGATTCAGCCGAAACTGTCGGCCGGCCGTGTGCAATCCGCGACTTTGAAACTCGTTGTAGATAGAGAGCGAGAGATACAAGCATTCGTCCCACAAGAGTATTGGACGCTTTCCTGTAAACTTAGCAAGCAAGGCTCAGACGAGACATTTGGTGCAATGCTCACCAAATACAAGGGCAAGAAAATTACTGTGTCGAATAAAGAGGAGATGGACGAAGTACTAAGTGCCATAAAATCATCTCCAGTAGTTGTGGATAGTATCAAGAATACTATAGGCCACACTCATCCAACTCCACCATATATCACATCTAGTATGCAACAAGATGCTACTACCAAGCTTGGTATGTCCATCCCAAGGGTATCTGCCGCAGCGCAGACCCTGTATGAAGGTGTGGATCTAGGCCAAGGCAAAGTGGCACTCATTACCTATATCCGTACTGACTCTGTACGTATAGCACCAGAGGCTATTGCTAGCGCTAGGAAGTACATTTCTAGCACATATGGGCAGGATTATCTGCCACCGAAGCCAAATGTATTTAAGACCAAGAAGTCAGCTCAAGACGCGCACGAGGCAATAAGGCCAGTGCATATAGAGATCACTCCAGACAAGGTACGTGACAAGCTAAGTCCTGATCTATACAGACTTTACAAGATGATATTTGACAAATTCATTGCCTCACAGATGGCAGATAGCACGTATTCTAGTGTGCTAGTAGATATGTCATGTGGGGACTACACCTTGCACGCAAGTGGCAGGACACCTATATTTGATGGTTTCCAGAAGATTTATAATGATGGCAAGAAAAAGAAGGTGGCAGAGGCATCTGATGATGAATCCGCTAATGTGAAGATACCAGCACTAACCGAGGGGGAGACACTAGAGAAGAAGTTTTTGACCCCAGCACAGAAATTCACCAAAGCTCCTAGTAGGTACACCGATGGTACACTAGTTGATGCGATGGAGAGTCTAGGGATAGGCCGTCCAGCAACTACTGGCCCTACTGTAGAGCTCATTGCAAAACGTAAGTATACCGAGAAGCAAGGGAAAGAGCTTGTCCCAACTCCACTTGGAATCAGTGTGATTGAGATGCTAGAGAAGTATTTCCTAAATATTGTTGATGCCAAGTTCACCGCTAGTATGGAGGATAGACTAGACGATATAGCAGACAAGGGTGAGGATTGGCACGAGGTGATAGAGCATTTCTACGGAGATTTTGAGAAACTACTACAAGTAGCCGACAAAGATAGCACGAAACTCAAAATTGCGCCAAAACCAACGGACAAGATTTGTGATAAATGTGGCAGTCCAATGGTGATAAGATCGGGCAAATATGGAGAATTCATTGCTTGTTCCAATTATCCAATATGCAAGAATATTTTAAGCCTAGACAAGGTAGTAGCAAAATGCCCAAAATGTGGCGGAAATGTGGTAGAAAAACATGGCAAGAAGGGTAACACATTCTATGGATGTTCCAATTATCCAAAATGTGATTTCATATCCTGGGATATGCCAACGGACAAACGTTGTCCAAAGTGTAAAACATATTTGACTAAGAAAAAGGTTGCCGGCAAGTGGAGGTACAAGTGTGCCTCAAAGACTTGCGACTACACTTATACAGAGAGTAAAGATGAGTCAAACAATTAGAGTGATTGGAGCAGGTCTTGCGGGGAGTGAGGCCTGCTATCAACTTTTAAAGAGGGGTTATCACGTAGATCTATATGAGTGCAAGAATAGATTAAAGAATCCTGTCCAAGTACGGGATGACTTTGCTGAACTCGTGTGTAGCAATTCGCTAAAGAGCAATGAGATAACCAACGCTTGTGGACTATTAAAGGAAGAATTGCGAATGCTAGATAGTTTGCTCATCAAGGTGGCAGATGAGTGTCGTGTGCCATCAGGTGGCGCACTTGCGGTGGATAGAGATATATTTGCAAGCACGGTGACAGCAAGATTACTAGAATTTCCTAATCTTACTATTCACAAAGAGGAATTCACCGAGATTGACCCGAGCATTCCTACAATTATCGCCACTGGGCCATTGACAAGTGCTAGTTTGTGCAAAAGTATAGAGAAATTATTTAGCAGTGGCACATTGTACTTTTTTGATGCAGTAGCCCCAATAATTGATGCAGATAGCCTAGATCAGGGCAAATGCTTTGTAGCTGATAGATATGGCAAGGGGACAGGAGATTATATCAATTGTCCACTGGAGCGCGATGAGTATCTAGCATTCTACGATGCGCTAATTCATGCCAAGACTGTAAAGCTCCATGATTTTGAGGGAGAAGTATTCGAGGGATGTATGCCAGTGGAGACTCTTGCAAAGCGCGGTGTGGATAGCTTAAGATATGGACCTATGAAGCCAAAGGGTATCTGGCATCCTGTGACTGGGCAGAAGTATTACGCCGTAGTGCAACTGAGGAAGGAGAGCAATACAAACAATTTATACAATATCGTGGGATTCCAGACCAATCTCACTTTCCCTGAGCAGAAGAGAGTTTTCTCCATGATTCCCGCACTAAAGAATGCAGAATTCCTAAGGTACGGCGTTATGCACAAGAATAATTATATCAATGCGCCAAAGGTTATTAACGAATACTATCAGTGTAGGGATTATCCTAATTTGTTTATCGCAGGACAATTATCTGGCGTTGAGGGATATGTTGAGAGTATCTCGAGTGGATTACTTGCCGCATTAAATATTGTGGCATATACTAGAGGTCTGCCTATGGTGGATCTAAGCGATGTCACTATGATAGGCGCACTTGCACATTTCATCTCTAGCGCTGAGGCGGAGAATTTCCAGCCAATGAATAGCAATTGGGGGATAGTGCCGAGCATGGAGAATACACCAAGGGACAAGAAAGAAAAGAACAAAATGCTAGCCGAGCGTGCAATAAATACGCTAAAACTATTATCAAAAGAAAAATATTATGATATAATAAACTTTAAGTGAGACAAAAATTATTTTAACTTCAAGGAGCAATTATGGAACAATTGAGAGCAACTACAATACTTGCAGTCAAGCGCGGTGGCAAGACTGTTATCATCGGTGATGGCCAAGTAACTATGGGTGAGTCGGTGATAAAAGGCAATGCTAGGAAGGTAAGGCGCATATATGACGGCAAGGTGATAGTGGGATTCGCAGGCGGAGCTTCGGATAGCATCACTCTATGCGATAGACTAGAGAAGATACTAGAGAAACACGGTGGCAACCTACTTCGTAGTGCAGTGGAGCTAGTGAATAACTTCCGCGAAGATAAATATCATAGACAACTAGAGGCTGTCATCATTGCAGCCGACAAGGATCATCTACTACAATTATCTGGTGTGGGAGATATCACCGAGTTTGACAACGTGTGTGCTACAGGCAGTGGTGGGAACTATGCACTCGCTGCAGCCAATGCACTGCTTAGGAACACCGATATGGATGCTGCCACCATTTGCCACAAGGCTATGGAGATAGCAAGTGAGATGTGCATATACACCAATTCAAATTACATTGTGGAGGAACTATAATGAATTATTCTCCAAAGCATATTGTGACCGAACTAGATAAATATATCATCGGTCAACAAGACGCTAAGAAAGCTGTAGCAATAGCACTTAGGAATAGGTATCGCAGAGAACAATTATCTGACGAATTAAAGGAAGAGATAACTCCAAAGAATATTATCATGAAAGGTCCAACAGGTGTTGGAAAGACTGAGATTGCAAGACGTCTTGCCAGGTTAGTCGGTGCACCTTTTGTGAAAGTCGAGGCTACCAAGTTTACTGAGGTGGGATACGTAGGCCGAGATTGTGAGAGCATGGTGCGTGACCTTGCCGATGCTTGTTCTAGGTTAGTGACAGACGAATTCAATAAGTCAGTGTATGACAAGGCTGACAAAATTGCAGTAGACAAATTAGTTGATGTATTGCTACCAAAATACAAGGAAAAAGAACCATCCATGCTCCTTGATGAGCTAAAGGATATGATACGGACAGATATCATGTCTGGCAAAATAGATAACGAAGAAGTGGAGATTAGGATCAAGTCAAATCCTATGGGCCAAGTAATAGGCGCAATTCCACTAGGCAATATGCCAGATGGTGGAGATATGGGAATGGAAGCATTCGCAGGTCTAGGCCAGTTATTTGACGGTCACAAGAGTACTAAGAAGACTACGGTAGAGAAGGCAAGAGTAATGCTTCGCGATGAGGAGAGCAACAAACTCATCGACCGCGATAGACTAAATGATGAAATCATACGCCGTGTAGAGCAAGATGGCATCATATTCATCGATGAGATAGACAAGATTATATCCGGCGGTGAAGGTGGCAGAGGGCCTGATGTGAGCCGTGAGGGCGTGCAGAGAGATATCCTGCCAATCGTCGAAGGCAGCACAGTGAAGACCAAATATGGCAATGTGAAGACTGACCACATACTATTTATCGCAGCAGGAGCATTCCATTTGCATCCAGTGGAAGATATGATACCAGAATTGCAAGGTCGCTTCCCAATCCGAGTGGAACTAAATAGCCTAACTAGTGACGACTATTATAGGATACTCACTGAGACAAAGAACGCGCTACCTATGCAATATGCAAAATTACTTGAGGTGGACAAGATTCATCTGACATATACCGATGAGGCACTAAGGATGCTAGCTAATATTGCTGAGATGGAGAATGAGAGCGGTGAGAATATAGGAGCAAGGCGTCTCCATAGTGTGATAGAGATATTGCTAGAAGATATCTCATACAATGCCGGCAACGATAATCCGGATATAGATATCGTGATAGACAAGCCATATGTAGAGAAAATATTTGCAGATAAGATCAGCAAGAATGATTATAAGAAATATATTATTTAGGGGATATTATGATAAACATTCCAAAGGGAACTAAGGACATACTGCCAAAGGATAGTTACAAGTGGCACAAGGTATACGACGTGGCACGAAAACTAGCTAGGAAATACAATCTAAAAGAGATTATGACACCTACATTCGAGCATACCGAGTTGTTCATTAGAGGTGTAGGTGAGGGCAGTGATATAGTAAGCAAGGAGATGTATACCTTCAAGGATAGATCCGATAGATCTATTACACTAAAACCTGAGGGGACAGCCGGAGTGGCACGTGCCGTGATAGAGAATAGTCTATATGCAGATGCATTGCCACTGAAGATGTACTACATTACTCCATGCTTTAGATATGAGAGACCACAAGCAGGCAGACTCCGTGAGCATCACCAATTTGGCGTAGAGATATATGGGGCAAACACCGCAGTGTCGGATGTAGAGGCACTGAGTATTGCCATGGACTTTTATAGTAACTTTGGCGTGACACCTACTGTGTTATTAAATAGTCTAGGATGTAAGAATTGTAGACCAGCATATATAGATGCACTACGCGAGTATTACAAATCTCATATAGGGGAGATGTGTGAGGACTGCAAACGTAGATATGAGACTAATGTGCTAAGGATACTTGATTGCAAGGTAGATATCTGCAAGGAGATAACGAAGAATGCTCCAGTGATTACAGATTATCTATGCGATGAATGTAAGGCAAAACTGGATGAGACATTAGCGCTCCTTGACAAATCTGGGGTAAAGTACAAGTTATCTTCAAGGCTCGTGCGTGGCATTGACTATTACACAAACTTAGTCTTTGAATTCGTAGACGAAGATGTCACACTAGGCCAGAATGCACTAGGAGCTGGTGGCAGATATAATAATTTAGTTGGAGAGCTCGGTGGCAAGGATTGCCCAGTCATTGGCTTTGGAATAGGTATTGAGAGACTACTTGGATATTTGGCACAGAAGAATATCACTATCGAGGATAACGAAAAGGTAGATATCTATGTGGCAAGTATGGTTGACGCTGCAAATACTCTAGATTTAGTGAGGAACCTAAGAGAGAGGGGCTATAGCGTAGACTATGATATCCTATCAAGGTCACTAAAATCGCAATTCAAATACGCCGACAAGATTGGGGCAAAGTATGTCATCACTTATGGCGAGGATGAACTAAATAGTGGATTGCTCTCGCTAAAGGATATGTCAAGTGGCAAGAGCACGAAATGTAAGATCGAGGAGTTAAAAATCTAATGAAAAGAACGATGATAAATGATATCGAATGTGAAGTACCAGTAAAGATCAGTGGCTGGATAGAAAATCTCCGTGATAAGAAGAGTATGATATTCTTAGTTATCAAAGATAAGACTGGCAAAATCCAAGTCACTATCGAGAAAGAGAAATTACCTCACATTGTAGAGAAATTAGCCGGTGTGATAGTAAATAGCGTGATATCTGTCGAGGGTGTTGCTCATAATTCCGAGTATGTCAAGATGGGTGGCAAGGAGCTAATACCTACAGATATTACAGTACTAAGTGTGTCAAATGCGCTCCCTATTACCAAGGACGCAAGTCCGGATCTAAAGATGGACTATCGCTGGATAGACCTAAGGGATGACAAGAATAGGCTAATTTTTGAGATAATGACCGATATGGAAATGGCCATGAGGGAATATACCACATCTCATGGATTCATCGAGATACATACGCCAAAGATTAGTGCACAATCCACCGAGGGTGGAGCCGAAGTATTCAAGACAGATTACTTTGGCAGTCCGGCATTTTTGACTCAGTCACCACAATTGTACAAGCAGATGGCTATGGCTGCAGGATTTGAGAAAGTATTTGAGATAGGCCCATGCTATAGGGCAGAGCAGTCGTTCACATCGAGACACGCTACCGAATTTATGTCCTTTGATATTGAGATGAGTTATATTGATAGTCACCACGATGTGATGGATATGGAAGAAGATATCATCAAATACACGCTAGAGCGCGTGAGTAAGAAATATGGACAAGCTATCAAGGAAACATTTGGTGTAGACGTAGTAGTGCCTAGTATGGCTTTCCCTAGACTGACATTCGACGAAGTGCAAAATATCCTTCATGACAATTTTGGACTAGAGAAGAAAATGGATATGGATACTGAGTCGGAGCGTCTCATATGCAAATATGTGATGGAAAAGTACGGGTGCGAATTTGTATTCATCACCGATTATCCTACCGAGTCACGTGCATTCTACACTATGAAGCACGAGGATAATCCAGCATACAGCAAGAGTTATGACTTGCTATGGAAAGACCAAGAGATCACTAGCGGTGCGCAACGTGAACATAGACCAGATGTGCTTAGCAAGCAAATATCCGAGAAAGGCATAGACCCAGCGCATATGGATAGTTATATCGAATTTTTCAGATACGGATGTCCACCACACGGCGGATATGCAATTGGCCTTGCTAGGTTCACAGCAAAATTATTGGGACTAAGTTCTATCAAAGATGCTACATTCCTATTCCGTGGACCAAATAGACTAAATCCATAGGGGAAGATATGGAAGACATTTTATCCCGATGTAGGATCCTTGTAGGGGACGATATAGATAAGCTGATGGGCGCAAGCGTAATACTCTTTGGAGTAGGTGGAGTTGGTGGATATGTAGCCGAAATACTTGCTAGATGTGGAGTAGGGCATATCACACTGGTGGACAATGACGTAGTGAGCGTTAGCAATATAAATCGCCAGATAATAGCCACAGCTGACACCATTGGACAAGCAAAAGTAGATGTGATGGCAAAGCGTATTGCAACTATCAATGAGAGCATTTCTGTGTGCGCTATTTGCAAAAAATATACACCAGCTGATAGTGAAAAATTCTTTGATAGAGAATATGATTACTGCATAGATGCGATAGACGATGTGCCGGGCAAAATTGGAATAATTAAGTACTGCAAGGCCCACAATATTCCAGTAATTTCCAGTATGGGAGCAGGGAATAGATATGGCGTGCCACAATACGTCGTGATGGATATATTTGATACCTCATACGACCCATTAGCACGCAAGATTAGACACGAGCTAAGGCGAGCAGGTGTAGAGGAGTGCAATGTGGTATGTGCGACTACTCCAGCAATGGCTAAGGCCACAAACACTATTGGCAGCATCTGTTATCACCCAATGGCGTGCGGAAGTGTGCTTGCAGGATATGTGATAAATGAATTATTAAATGTTTTTAGGAAAAAATAATTTTAGGAGAAACATATGAATATAGAGCATATTAATTCGAGTAATTTTGAAGAGAAAGTGGTCAGTAGCACAGGACTTGTGCTAGTGGACTTTTTCGCTACATGGTGCATGCCATGCAAAATGATGGGAAAAGTGCTAGAAGATATTAAGAAATCTAGCAAAGACTTTGAGATATACAAGGTGGATATCGACGAAAACGAGGACTTATCCAAGGAATTTGCTATTATGTCCGTGCCCACTATGATACTATTTAAAGACGGCATCGAGATGGAAAAGATAGTAGGTTTTAGGTCAAAAGAGGATTTGCTAGAAATTGTAGAGCAGTACAAATAACTCCTTGCATACATAGAGGCTATAACTTGTGTAGAGTACAGATTTACACAAAACTACAATACTCTTTATATACAGCAAAATAGAGTAGTATAGCTAAAAACTTTTTTCATTAAAAAATAATATATCAAATATCTATCTAAAAATAGAAAATATTTGCATTAGAGAATCTAAACATAATATTTAGATGGAAATCATAGTAACTTATAAAAATGGCCAAAAATTGGGTCATTTTTTATTTTGCATAGCACTAATTATTTGGGAGAATTTCCAAAATACGGAGTGTTTATGTTGCTAATTTTATAGGAAAATTTATTGTTAATGTTAGGCAAAATTATAAAATATGGAAGAGATATTTTTGTAAAATTTTCACAAATCCGACTAAATTGGTCGGAATTGTATTGACTAGGAATTTTTTTGGTGATAATATAAGTCTAGGTGATTGTATGAAAATATCTTCAAAGGGTAGATATGGTCTGCAAGCGATGTATTATGTGGCAAAGCTTGGGGGCGAAAACTACGTGACTATTAATCAATTATCAAGGCTCATTGGTACATCCGAGGATTATCTGGAGAAACTGATGGCGAAACTAAAACGTGCGGACCTTGTAGTATCCACTAGAGGAAACAATGGAGGATACAAGTTGTCCCGACCAGCAGTAAATATCACGATTGGCCAGATACTAAGGTGTCTAGAGAATGGCATCTTCACATCAAAATGTGTCGATGGCACGTGCACTGCGGCTAATTGCCCACACAAAGATATATTCACACTAATCTATACAAAAATCAATGGGGTACTAGATGATATGACCCTAAATGATATGTTAAAGGAGTAAATATGAACGAAAAGACCGAAAAGACTGTATACCTAGACAACGCAGCAACTACCATGATGTCGAGTGAAGTGTTAAATGAAATGATTCCATATTTTAGCACCAACTATGGCAACGCAAATAGTCTGCACGCATTCGGCAGGAATGCATCTCGTGGAGTGGACCATGCAAGGGATATTATTGCAGATGCTATTGGGGCAAAATCCAGCGAAATATACTTCACATCAGGCGGCACAGAGGCTAATAACTGGGCAATCCGTGGCATTGCACTAGCCAATGAGAGGAAAGGCAAACACATTATAGTGAGCTCCATCGAGCATCATTCTATACTTGAGACCGCAAAGGACCTAGAGAAGGCTGGTTTCGAGGTGAGTTATTTGCCTGTAGATGAGACTGGACTAGTGAATATGGGTGACCTACTGCATGAACTAAGATCGGATACTATACTTGTATCCATCATGGCTGTCAACAACGAAGTGGGAACTATCCAAAATATCCGTGCAATTGGTGAATTGTTGAAGCAATATCCATGCTACTTCCACGTTGATGCCGTGCAAGCAATGGGAGTGCTGCATATAGATGTGAATCAGATGTGTATAGATGCACTATCTATGTCCAGCCACAAGATCCACGGACCAAAGGGAATTGGCGCACTTTATGTGCGAAAGAGCACACCTATTAGCAGGTTAATTTTTGGTGGTGAGCAGGAATTTAACCGTAGGGGTGGCACAACCAATGTCCCAGCTGTAGTGGGATTCGGAAAAGCAATGGAGATAAATATTGCAAATCTCGATAAAAATGTGAAACAACTAAAGGAAATATCTAGTTATTTTATCAAGAAATTGACCTATGAGATACCGGATATTCACATCAATGGCAATCTTAGCCAAAAAGTGCCAAATATTGTAAACGTTTCATTCGATTACATCGAGGGTGAGAGCATTCTTATGAGGCTAGACCTCGAGGGAATAGCTGTGTCCACAGGAAGTGCTTGTGCTAGTGGGTCACTTGCAAAATCTCATGTCCTAAAAGCTATGGGTCTTAGCCCAGAGCAGATAAATGGTGCTGTGAGATTTAGTTTTGACCACACTATTACGCATGAGGATATAGATTACACTATTGAGAAACTAAAATTGATCGTGGCTGATCTTAGAGCAATGTCGCCACTGACCAAGAAGGGTAGGAGGAAATAATGATTTACACAGAAAAAGTGATGGAAATATTCAAGAATCCAAAGCACGTAGGCGAATTAAAAGGCGCTAATGCTATTGGTCAAGTCGGCAACGTTGTTTGTGGTGATATAATGAAAATTTATCTAAAGATAAACGACGATGGCATTATCGAGGACGCAAAGTTCCAGACGTTTGGTTGCACAGCAGCCATTGCATCTAGTTCTATTGCTATCGATATGATAATAGGCAAACCTGTGACTGAGGCACTAAAGCTAGACAATAAAGCAATTATCAAGGAACTAGGCGACTTGCCAGCTCAAAAGATCCACTGCAGTATGCTAGCAAAGGAAGCAATCGAGGCCGCAGTAGAGGACTACAAGAAGAGAAAGGCACGTGCTACAAAGAGGAAGTTTAAGAATATTTCAGATAAATTATCTGACAAAAAGACTGTAAAGAAACTGGAAAAATCTGAAGAGAGAGCAAGCAAGAGTGCTGCAAAGCCGGATATTATGGCAAAGACTGCACGCTTAGCATCTAAACTTGGTGCTAAATCAAAAGATGCAGAGAAATCTACAGTTAAGGATGATAGTAAGAAGAAAGCATCTAAGGCATAATTGTAAAACATTGGAAGTTTTGTAATCCTAGTATATCTACCTAATATTTACAAAAACTAAGGTAAATTAGGAGGATTACATAATGAAAGATGCACTAATTATAGGCATGGTACTAGGTTTTATCGTAGGGGCGACATTAGTTACTACCAACGATGAGGCAAAGAAAATAGCCCAAAAGAGCAAAAAAGCAGTCAAGAAGCAATTAGAAAAATTAAAATAATTAGATAAAAATAGGGGATATACCTCTATTTTTGTTTTACACTTTCGACAAACTATGGTATATTTTTTATATGAGTGATAGACTTTTTAGAGTACTTGGCGTAGACTATGGCAGTGTGAGAATTGGTCTTGCGATCAGTGACCTGTCTAGGTTTCTCGCAAATTCACTTGAAACATACACTCGGGTTGATGAGAAGACGGATATTGAGCACTTGGTGAATATCATCCGTGATAGGAATGTCGGCCTAGTAGTATTCGGACTCCCACTCAATATGGATGGGACCGAGAGTGAACTATGCGGGATGGTACGGAGTTTTGCGGACAAGTTAATTAAGGCTATCGATGTGCCAGTCAAATTCATTGACGAGCGACTCACATCCGTGTCAGCAGAGGAGATATTACTCAATTTTGATGTCACACGTGCCAAGCGAAAGAAAGTGATCGACCGACTGGCGGCTACTATCATTCTACAAAATTATTTAGATAGTGAAAGGAGTTAGATTTATGGCAAAGAAGAAGAAAGAAATATTGGAGTTAGACCCAATTGCACAGATTTTGGACCCTGATGACAGTGCCCCAGTTACATTGTTTGATGAAAATGGAGATCCACAGATATTCGATCAGATAGCAGTGATCCCACTTGATGATGAATTGTATGCAATATTGCATCCTACTGATGTAGATGACCCAGAAGAAGTATGGGTATTTGCGTTCGTCGATATCGGAGATGAGACATGTCTTATCACTGAGCAGAATGAAGATGTTATCAACAAAGTGTTTGACAAATTCGAGGCTCTGCTTGGGGAAGAAGAATCTAAGAAATAGTGAATATTTGGTGCCTGTATATTTTGCAGGCATTTTTTATGCAAAAAGACTTGATTTTAATATATAATTATGTTAATATCAATTGTTCAAAAAAATTACACACCCATATCCATTGCGATCCGGTTGCCTATATGGTTGGATACGCGAGCTTTAAAGATGTGGGGAGGATAAAAAACAAAGGGAGGAAAAATAATGTCTGTAATTTCTATGAAACAACTTTTGGAAGCAGGAGTACACTTTGGTCATCAGACCCGCAAGTGGAATCCTAAGATGTCCAAGTATATCTTTACATCCAGGAACGATATACATATCATCAATCTGGAGACAACTGTAGGCCTAATCGACAAGGCATACGAATTCGTACGTGATAGCGTAAAAGAGGGCAAGACTGTCCTATTCGTTGGCACGAAGAAGCAAGCACAAGAGGCTATCGCAAACGAGGCAAAGAGATGTGGAATGTACTACATCAATAGCCGTTGGCTAGGTGGCACGCTCACTAACTTTAAGACCATTAGGTCTAGGATCGATAGACTAAACAAGATCGACCAAATGGAAGCCCTTGGAGAATTCAATTTGTTACCAAAGAAGGAAGTCGCAGGACTTGTTGCTGAGCGTAACAAACTAGAGAAGAATCTAGGCGGTATCCGTGAGATGACCAAACTACCAGGCGTGCTATTCGTAGTCGATACTAAGAAAGAGCACATCGCAGTGAAGGAAGCAAAGGCACTGGGCATCCCAGTCGTAGCATTGCTTGACACCAATTGTGATCCTGATATGGCTGATTATGTCATCCCAGGTAACGACGATGCAATCCGCGCTATCAGTCTCATTACCACAGCTATGGCAAATGCTGTAATCGAGGCAAAAGAGGGCGTAGTGCTAACTATCGGTGACGATGGCCAAGTGGTCATGCCACAAGTAGGGGACGCTGAAGCTGAAGTAGTAGCCGAGGCACCAAAGGCTGAAGAGTCAAGCGCAAATGCAGATGCAGAATCAAAGATAGAAGAATAATTTTAGGTAGGTAGATATTATGTTTACAACAAGTGATATTGTTGCACTAAGGAAGCGCACAAATGCAGGTATGATGGATTGCAAACGTGCACTCACTGCAACAAATGGTGATGCTGAGAAGGCATATGAGTGGTTAAGAGAAAAGGGTATTGCAGCTGCTGCTAAGAAGCAAGACAGGATTGCAGCCGAGGGACTAGTTGTCTCCTACATCCACATGGGTGGCAAGATCGGAGTATTGCTCGAGGTCAATTGCGAGACCGACTTTGCATCTCGTGGTGAGAAATTTAATGAACTATGCAAGGATATTGCACTCCAAATTGCTGCAAGTAATCCAAAGTATGTATCTCGTAGCGAAGTGCCACAATCGGAGATCGATCATGAGAAAGAGATCCTAAGGCAACAAGCACTAAACGAGGGCAAGCCAGAGAAGATAATCGAGCGTATGGTCGAGGGTAGACTTGAGAAATTCTACAAGGATTATGTCCTACTCGATCAAGACTTCGTTAAAGATCCAGACAAGACCATTAGCCAATTGCTCACAGAGTACACCTTGGTCATTGGTGAGAAATTGTCCATCAGGAGATTTACTCGTTATGAAATGGGCGAGGGACTGGAGAAGAGACAAGACGACTTCGCAGCTGAAGTTGCAAAGCAAGCAAATTTGAAATAAAATTGATAAAAAGTAGACAAAAGTGTCTACTTTTTTCATGTACTATGGGCTAGAATATTTGCCAAAAGAACGTATTTTATGTATCATATATTTATTATTAGGAGTGTGTATGAACGAAGAAGTAGATCTTTTCCTTGATGAGTACAAGGAAAAATTAGAAAAAGTGCTGTCCGGTCTTAGGAATGAGTATTCCCAGATTCGTGCAGGACGTGCTAATCCTCATGTGCTAGATAGGGTATATGTGGATTATTATGGCGAGAAGACACCTATCAATCAGATGGCTAGTATCAATATTGCCGATGCTAGGATGCTCACTGTATCTGTCTGGGATATATCTCAGCTAAAGAACGTACTAAAGGCAATTAATGAGGCAAATCTAGGTCTGTCTCCTAGCGAAGATGGCAAGGTCATCCGACTAGTATTCCCTCCAATGAATGAGGAGAGACGCCGCGAACTATGCAAGGAAGTATCTAGGATATCTGAGAATTACAAGGTGACTTGCAGGAACGCAAGGCGCGATATCTTGGAGGAATTCCGTGATATGAAGAAGGACGGTTCACTATCTGAGGATGAATTATCGAGCCTAGAAAAAGAAGTGCAAAAGATACTAGATTCTTATACTTCCGAGATAGATAAAATGGAGTCGGATAAGACCAAGGACTTAATGGAGTTGTAATGCGAAATAATGCTTATGAAATTGATTTACCAAAGCATATGGCTTTTATCATAGACGGTAATGGCAGGTGGGCAAAACGCCGAGGCTTGCCACGCACTATGGGACACAAAGCAGGATTAAAAAGGTTAATAAAGACTACGAAGTATGCTTTTAGTAAAGGAATTTATTGCATAAGTGTATTTTGTTTTTCGACTGAGAATTGGAATAGACCAAAGGACGAAGTGAACTATTTATTCTCCTTGTTTAGGGATAACTTTGAGACCGAATTTGATGACTTGGTGAGTATGGGTGTACGCCTTCGTGTTATGGGGGATATAACACGTCTTCCAAGTGACGTCCAGGAGAGCATAACCCGTGCTGTTAGTCGGTCAGAAGGAAATACCAAGCATATTCTAAACCTTGCCATAAACTATGGAGGGCGTGCTGAGATTGTGCGTGCTTGTAATGAGGCTGTAAAGGAAGGAAAGGTAGTGACAGAGGAGAGCTTAGATCGCTTGATGTATACCGGTAATCTTCCACCACTAGACTTTTTGATTAGGACTAGTGGAGAGATTAGGATATCCAATTTCATGCTCTGGCAAGTGGCATATGCGGAATTGTATTTCGCAAAATGTATGTGGCCAGATTTTAATAATAAACAATTAGATAAGGCATTGCTCGAATATAGCAGGCGAAATCGCAGGTTTGGGGCAATAAAAGAGAGTTAGGATGAAAACAAGAGTTTATACAGGTGCAATTATCGTATTACTTGTCGCGACAGCATTTGTATCAAGATTACTCACGCCGTACATTTTTGACGCATTCATAGGTGCAGTCGCAGTGGTTGCGGTGGTCGAGATGACAAGGACATTTGAGAGGATGAAGAAGTATTGCAATATCACAGTTGCACCACTTTTTATCCCATGTGCGTATCTTGGCATTAGCCTTGCAATATTTTTTAAACTAAATTTGCTCTGGACCGCACTAATCATACTGGGAGTATTATTACTACTGACGATTTTAGCAGGAGTGATCCCTGCAATTTGTGTGAAGAATACTCGTGCACAGATGACAAAGTATGCATATACGAAGTCTTATGCTAGGTTTTGCCTAGACAAGTCACTATATACATTCGTCATAATGTTGTATCCGGGGGCTTTATTTGTAGTATTATTTCTAATCAATCGTTTGTCCAGTTTCAACTATTCACCAATGATTGAGACCGGCATGATAGAGTGGGCAGCACTAGCACTGACATTTGCCATTGCTATGCTCACAGATACATTTGCAATGTTAGTAGGGTCAATATTCCATGGACCAAAACTTTGTCCTAGGATTAGTCCAAACAAGACTATCTCGGGTGCAATAGGTGGATTATTTGGTGGAATATTTGCTAGTTCCTTGGTATTTTTAATATTTATGACACAATCAGGATTTGTCGATATGATGAGTACTCTAAACTTTGGTTATTGGCATTTCATGTTAATAGGAGTGGTTGGGTCTATTATGGACCAAGTAGGGGATATACTCGCTAGTTTCGTCAAGCGTTGTGCACGTATCAAGGATTATGGCACATTACTTCCGGGACATGGAGGAATAATGGATAGGGTAGACGGACTAATATTCGTCGCACTTATCATATTTGGTTTTACATTTTTCATAATCTAATAAAGGAGGGTAATAGTTATGGGTAATATTAATTGGTTGCAAGTGCTATCGACTACGGGATATATACTCATAGCCATTGCCCTTTTGCTTGTGATGATAATGATCCACGAATTCGGTCATTACACCGCAGGGAAATTGTTGAAGTTCAAGATTAACGAATTTAGCGTGGGCTTCGGCAAAGCAATTTTCTCTAAGACTAAGAAGAACGGTGAGAAATTTTCCATTCGCCTAATCCCACTTGGCGGATATTGCGCGTTTGAGGGAGAAGATGAGGATGGCAATTCCTCTCCAGGAGCATTCAATAATCAAGCCCCATGGAAGAGACTAATAGTCTTATTTATGGGCGCATTTTTCAACTTTTTGTCCGCTTGCATAGTAGCTGTTGCTGCCCTTATGATCTCGGGCCCTGGCACTCGAGTTGTCACAGCAATCAAACCTAATGATTACAATATGGAGCTATGTGAGGGCGATATCATAAAATCTGTCGATGGTCACGATGTGACGGCAGTATTCAATATGAGTTACCTAGTATCCAATTGTCCAGTGGATACAGATATCCACCTAGGTGTGGAGCGTGACGGGCAGTATGTGGATGTTGTAGTGAGGAAAGTTGAGACCGAGCCGGGGTCAAAGACATATGAAATAGGTTTCCAGTCCAAGGCTATTACCTATGGCTTTGGTGGGGCACTACTCCATGCCGTGCCATATTCGGGTAGGATCGCTTATGATTGCCTTGAGATACTATGGTCACTCATTACAGGCAGACTGGGCATTTCGGCCGTTGGCGGGCCTATTACCACAATTGACGCAATAGCCCAAGTGGTGGCTATCTCTCCTGCAATGTTAGTGCAATTATTCGTGCTAATTGGGGTGAACCTTGCCACATTCAATCTTCTCCCATTCCCGTCCCTAGATGGGGCTAGAATGGTCTTCGTGCTAATAGAGTGGATTCGTGGCAAACCAGTAAGCCGCAAGGTCGAAGGATACGTCCACACGATAGGGTTATTCATACTATTTGCTTTTGTGATAGTGGTGGATTTGATACATCTATTAAGGAGATGAATTTAAGATTTACTAATGGAAGAATATTTTGATTTTGTGAATAAACGAAGTGATGCATACAAGCGTTGTAAGTTTGTGCGCGCTACTTTTAATGATAAATTAAATACACTCGAAGTCGTGATGGTCTATCCCGAAGATTTCCTATTCACTGTGGATATGAAAAATAAGCTCTACGAGATAACCCGAGAATACGTCGATGACCCAAAGATTGAGATTAAGCTTGTGATCAAGAAGTCGTATTTTGACTCTGATGTCATCAAAAATTTTGTGACAAAGTATCTTCAAAATAATTTCACTGCATTCTTTGCCACACTATCTAATAACTGGATAGATATAGATGTAGTAAATCATCATGCGACTATTACTCTCTACTCATCAGATGCGTATATCAAATATCTAAATGAGCGAAATTTTGTGACAAACCTAGTATCTGAACTAGATAAGATATTCTTTGGTGACTTCGATATAATCCTTCGTGTTGACCCGAAACTACTATCCGATTCATCTATTAAAATTCAAGAAGAACTCATGGATGATGATAGCATGGGTGATGATAAGCAATATTATCATCTAGACGATGTGAAGACTTTAGTTGGCAATAAGATAACAGGTGCCGCTCTTGCTATCAACTGTATAGACGAGAATATGGAAAAGGTGCTACTTTGCGGCAAAATATCTTACCTTGCGGTGCGTTCCTTTAAACCAAAGAAAGATGAAAAAGGCGAGAAGGGCGAAAAGAAATTTTACACATTTAGCCTAAATGATGATACAGGATACATTCACTGCTCAATATTTGAGACTAAGAGTAATGAGAAGAAACTGCCTGCACTAAAAGATGGCATGACAGTAGCAGTGCTAGGTGTACTTGATATCTATAGGGGTAATTATTGTGTCAAGGTACACGACATATCTTTGTGTAAACCGACTAAGATCGAAAGAGAAGAGGAGAGTGGTTATCACGAGATAAGAGATAAATATTTATTCGTGAAACCTGAACCATATGAGAATAAGCAACAAGCTGATCTATTCAATATATTCGAGACACCGAGCGTAAGCCCAGTACTTGCAAATAACGACATAGTGGTGTATGACTTGGAGACTACAGGACTAAATCCAGATGTGGATAATATAATAGAGATAGGTGCGGTGAAGGTACATAGTGGCAGAATTTCGGAGACTTTTTCAACACTTATCAATCCAGGAAAAGCGATCCCAGAAGAAGTGACTAAAGTGAATAATATCACAAACGAAATGGTCGCGGATAAACTGCCGATAGAAAAAGTTTTGCCCGATTTTATGCGCTTTGTCAATGGTTGCATAATAGCGGGATACAATAACACAAATTTTGATGACAAGTTCCTTAGACGTGTTTGCAAGAAGTGTAGATACGAACTAAGTAACAAGTCGGTTGATGTATTCAACTTAGCGCGTGCGAATGTAGTGGGTGCTAGGAACTACAAGCTCATAACTATTGCAGAGAAATTAGGTGTGACACTGGACAACGCTCACCGAGCACTATTTGACACCATTGCTACAGCCGATGTGCTGATCAAATTAGCTGATCATCTTGAAATTTAGATAAATTTTAATAAATAAGTTAATATTTTGAGTATTTTACTTGATTTTTAAGTAATACTTTGATATATTTATATTGACTAGATTATTTTACTAAGAGTGGGAAGGCCTCCCACTCTTAGTTTTTGATTATAGGAGGTAATATGAGTAGCAAAGTAGTTGTGACTGCTTGTATGGATCTAGTAAAGCAAGCATGTACTAGCATCGGCGTAGATCTAGTGGACCTAGAATACGAGAAGAGACCTGACGGATATCACTTAGTGGTGACTATTGACCGTGATGGTGGAGTGGACCTCGATGCATGCGAGAAGGTAGCAAGGCTCCTGGATGAGCCGCTAGACAAATTGGATCCGACCGGTGGGGCATCATATCACTTGGATGTCATGTCCTGTGGACTTGATCGACCGCTAAAGGTCGACCGTGATTTCAAGCGCAATATTGGGTCGGAAGTCCGTGTGAAGCTTTACGCTCCCGATAAGAATAAGTGCAAGGAATATTGCGGTGTACTAAAGTCATATTCGGACAAAGACATTTGCATTTCAAAAGATTCGGGTGAAGTGAAGATAAATAGAGCAGATATAGCGCTCGTAGAACCAGTGATAAAATTTTAAAAAATTAGGAGATTAAAGATAATGGTTAATAAAGATTTTTTCCAAGCATTAGACGAACTTGCAGCACGCGGAATAGACAAGGAGTTTTTGATAAAAGCTCTACAATCCGCCCTCACTAGTGCATACAAGAAACATATTGGGGAGGCAAAGAACGCTGAGGTTAGGCTAAATCCTGATAGGCATACTATCAAGGTCTACTCATACAAGACAGTTGTCGATGAGGTGAAGGACCCAGATAAGGAAATGAGCCTAGCTGAGGCAAAGACTATCAAGAAGAGTTACAAAGTAGGCGACCTTGTGATGCATGAGGAGAATCCTAAGTCCTTTGGCAGGATCGCAGCCCAGACCGCAAAGCAAGTGATCATGCAGAGACTCCGTGATGCTGAGCGTGGATCAATGTATGCTGAGGTATCTGACAAGCAAAATGCACTCATGACAGTGGTTGTGAAGCGTACTGATTCCGGCAACGTATACTGTGATATGGGCTTGGGCCAAATCGAGGGAGTGATAAGTCCTCGTGACCAGATCCCAGGCGAGGCATATCTGCCAAATACTAGACTAAAAGTATATGTGCGTACAGTAAGAGATGGCTATGATATGCCATATGTCCAATTGTCTAGGACAAATGTGGGATTAGTGAAGAAATTGCTTGAACTAGAGATCCCAGAGATTGCTAATGGCACTGTTGAGATAAAGTCCATTGTGAGGGAAGCAGGACTTAGGACCAAAGTGGCAGTAAGTAGCAATGACCCAAATCTTGACGCAGTAGGTGCATGCATTGGCAACCGCGGTGTTAGGATCAATGAAGTGATAAATGAAGTCGGTGGCGAAAAGATTGATGTCATCGAGTGGAGTGATGACCCAGCAGTGTATATAACACGTGCTATGAGTCCAGCACCAGTATCTAGAGTGGAGTTAAACCCAATTGACAAGACTAGCATCGTGGTCGTGCCTGACAACAAGTTGTCACTTGCTATTGGCAAGAATGGACACAATGTGCGTCTAGCTGTCCGCCTCACTGATTGGAAGATTGATCTAAAAGCCGAGAGTGCTATGCCAAAGTTTGATGAGCCAAAAGAGGAAGTAGAAAAACCTGAGGGCTTTGACGATCTATTCACAATGGATAGTACATTTGATGATCTAGATGAGTAGGAGGGGATATGACATATATTCCGACCAGAATGTGTGTGGGATGCAGGAAAAGATTTCATCAAGACCAACTCCTGCGAATAGTAAAAGATAATGGGAAAGCAAAGCTTGTAGATAGTCACACACAGGGCAGATCGATATATCTATGTAGGAAGCGTGAGTGCATACTATCTTGCAAAAAGTCTCACGCAATAGAGCGAGGCTTAAAAGTAACTCTAGACGAAGAATTTTTTAGGGAATTAGAGGATAAGTGTGATGAATGAAAGTAAATTTATCTCATACATCAATCTTGCAAGGAAAGCAGGATGCGTGGTGTATGGATTGGATAATATCACACAGAATAAGAAAATTTGCTTAATCTTATGTAGTCTCGAGATGTCCAAGGGAAATCGCGAGAAGCTAAAGAGTATCGCAAATATGAAAAATATTCCTATATACGAGGTAGAAAATCTTAGTATTATATTTGGATCGGGCAAGACATATGCGGTAGGAATAAAAGAGCCAAATCTAGCCCATTCCATTGAAAATATTTTGAAATAAATAGGAGAAAAACTATTGGAAAACAAGAACGAAAAGCAGACGAGCATCACTTTTGACAATCTAAAAGCGTTGAGCCGTATCATGCAGGAAAAGGAACTATATGTTCTAGCAGGTATTGGGAGAGATTCCAAGAAATTGCTAGAAGATTTTTGCAAGACCGTAAAAGCATCTAGGCCAAAAGTTCAACCAAAACCTGCAAAGGTTGAGACCAAGCAGACTAATAATGCAGCCGCACAAACTCCTGCTGTAAAGACTGTAGTCTTCAATAACAATAATGCAAGTAGACCTTCACGCGGCACGCCGGATAATAGGAACAATCGTGATGCAGGCAAGCCTATGGCACGTGGAGATAGGAAGGATCAAGCACCAAGGTGGCAAAAGGATGGTAAGAAGCCATTTGACGGGCAGAATAAGTCTCCTTCATCACGCACTACATCCAATCGTGGGGCACACATCAGTGATATTCCTGATACTTTTGTAACCAAGGATAATAGGAGTTTTGCTAATAAGAAGTCGAAGAAATCATTTGACGACAAACATACGAGTCGTGATGATTATGACAGCAAGAGATCAAACAAAGTGGACAAATTCCGTTTTGACCTCGTGTCATTCGACGATGAGGAGATGGAGGATGATGGCATCATCCATATGGGAAGAATTAGATCTCCTAAGAAGAAAGCAAAGACTTTTGAGGCAAAGGTAGCTGCTCCACTGACTAGTGCTACTATAACGACTGAGAATCTAACTGTAAAGATACTCTCCGAGAAGATCGGCAAACCAGTATCTGAGATTATCAAGAAATTTATGTTACTTGGGATGATGTTAAATATCAATTCACCAATTGACTTTGACACAGCCGAACTCGTTGCTAGTGAATTTGGCATCAAACTAAGTCGCGATATAGCAGATACCAATGAGGTGAAAGTAGCTAAGATGTTTGAAGACATCCCACTAGTTGACACACGTGCACCAATTGTGACTGTGATGGGCCACGTCGACCACGGCAAGACGTCACTGCTTGACTATATCAAGAAGACAAATATTGCTATGGGTGAGGCAGGTGGCATTACCCAACACATCGGAGCATATTCTATCACCGTTCGTGGCAAGCAGATCACATTCATCGACACCCCAGGACACGCAGCATTCTCTGCAATGCGTCAACGTGGAGCACAGGTGACAGATATTGCAATACTGATAGTTGCAGGTGATGATGGAGTCATGCCACAGACAATTGAGGCAGTGAAGTACATCAAGGAAGCAAAAGTGCCATGCATTGTGGCAGTGAATAAGATAGATAAACCAGGTGTGAATATAGAGAAAATTAAGACGCAACTGGCAGACTACGACTTGGTCAGCGAGGAATGGGGTGGAGACACCATATTTGTGCCAATTTCTGCAAAAACTGGTGAGGGAGTTGACAAATTATTAGACACTATCACTCTTGTGGCTGAGATGAACGAGCTAAAGACCGCAATCAATGCTCCTGCTATGGGAACAGTGCTTGAGAGCAGAGTTGACAAAGGCCGTGGAATCATGGCAACAATCATTGTGAAGATCGGCACACTAAAGATCGGAGATTTCATCGTCTGCGGCACTGCTAGTGGCAGAGTGAGAGGACTTATCAATTATCAAGGTGAGAACTTAAAATCCGCAGGGCCTAGCATGGCTGTATCCGTGCTTGGACTAACTACACTTCCTAATGCAGGAGATACTTGCTACGCAGTTGACGAGAAATTTGCTAAGGAATTAGTAGATGAGCGTATCAATAAACTGAAGAATGAGAAAGTAGGTGGCTCAGGTGCTACCCAGTCACTAGAGGACTTCCTATCTACTCCACAAGAGCAAGTGCTAAAGAATTACAACGTGTTAATCAAAGCTGATGTGCAGGGCAGTAGTGAGGCTCTATCTGAGACACTATCTGCACTAAAGAATGAGGAAGTCAAGGTCAATGTGATCCGCGCAGGAGTCGGTGCTATCAACGAGAGTGATATCATCATGGCAAACGCAAGTGGGGCAGTTGTGATTGGCTTTAATGTAAAACCTGACCCTAAGGCAAAGCAATTGGCCGAGTCTAGTGGAGTTGAGATTAAGTTCTACAAGATTATCTACGAGGTAGTGGATTTCGTCAGCGAGGCAATCAATAAGATGCTAACACCAAAGTATGACGAAGTAGTCATTGGACATGTGGAAGTACGCCAACTATTCAAAATTTCTAGCGTTGGTGTCATTGCAGGAAGTTACGTGCAAGATGGCGAGGTGAAGAGGACGTCCAAGGCCAGAATCATGCGTGGTGGCAAGTTAATTAATACTTGCGACATCGAGTCATTGCAGCAAGGCAAGGAACAGGCAAAGAAAGTGGCTGCAGGATTCGAGTGTGGTATCAAGTTAAAAGATTTTGACGAAGTCATGGTGGGAGATATCTTAGAGATATTTGAGTTAGTAGAAGTGAAGAGGTAAGCATGAGAAAGAAAAATCAGAGAATGCAAAAGATCAATGAACTTCTAAAAGAAGAAATAACTAAGGTCATCACATACGAACTCCAAAATCCGAAGATCCAAGGATTCATCTCCGTGACTGATGTGGATACTACAAATAACCTAGAATATGCTAATGTGAAACTAAGTATATTTGCTTATGGCAACAAGGACGAGAAAGCCGAGGAGGAGATATTCAATAATATCTTGCATTCAGCAGGATATATTAGGCAGAAAGTGTGTGAGGCAGTTGACTTACAAAAGATGCCATATCTACAATTCGAACTCGACCGTGGCCAGCAGTATGCGAACGAAGTGAACGAACTTTTAAATAAAATAAAAGGAAATAAATAATGAATATAGATAGAGATATTCTAGATAGACTAAGAGGTGCAAATAATATTGCACTCTTTTGTCATATAAGGCCAGATGCAGATGCTATAGGCTCAATGTGTGCTATGTATCTAGCACTAATTAGTCTTGGCAAAAACGTGGATATGTATTGTGATAGCCCGATTCCAGAAAAATTCCACAAGATGGTCCCATCTTCAAAGAAAATCTTAAAAGACAGCAAGGGCAAGAAATACGACCTTGCGTGCAGTCTGGATTGTGCTACACTAAATAGGCTAGGATATGCGAGTGCTATATTTAAGTCGGCAGATATCACTGCGAGAATTGACCATCATCCAACCGAAGAACCGTATGCAAAATATGAGGATGTACATCTAATATCGTCCACTTGTGAACTAGTGTATGATTATATCAAGGAGTTAAATAAGGATATATCACCTGATATAGCTACAAGTATTTATCTTGGGATTGCAGGGGATACAGGTTGTCTAATATATGGCAGCATCACACCAGATACATATAGGATAGTGGGAGAGTTGGCATCCTTTGGCGCGGATATAGAATGCGTCAATTATTGGATGTTTAGATACAGGACTCGTGGACAATTTGACCTATTTAGGAAGTGTCTATCGCGTTTTGACACATATCTTGGTGGCAAGCTAGCCATTGCATATGTCACTCAAGGAGACTTCGAAAAATTCAATGTAGATAATTCCGATACAGCAGGATTTGTCAATACGATCACTGCAATTGAGGGCACAGATGTGTCATGTATGATGAGTGAGGAGAAGCCAAATTATTACGTCATATCTTTTAGGAGTGCAACTGGAGTGGATGTGAGCAAACTAGCCGCAACATTTGGCGGCGGCGGACATCCTGCTTCATCTGGGGCTAGACTATATGGTGGTGCAAATACTGTACGATCTAAGATTATTGAGGCATGCAAGAGGGTGTATGGTTGGTCTGATTAATGTCCTAAAACCCGAGGGAATGTCAAGCGCCCAAGTGGTATCCCGAGTAAAACATATGCTGCATATTAATAGATGTGGTCATATGGGGACACTTGACCCACTCGCATCCGGAGTGCTAGTCATTGCTTGTGGCAAAGCGTGTAGAATGTTTGACTACATGAATGATAAGGAAAAAGTCTATGTCGCGGAATTTACTTTTGGCTACGAGACAGATACTCTAGATAGGGCAGGAAGTGTGATACATACTTCAGCTAATATCCCAACGCTAGAGGATATAGAGCGAGCATTGCCTTCACAGATTGGGACAATCAATCAATTGCCACCGAAATTTAGTGCCAAGCACGTATCAGGCAAGCGCGCATACGACCTAGCTCGACAAAATATGGATGTGACACTTACTCCAAATCAAGTAGTGATACATAGCATTGATGTCCTTAGCTACAAAGATAGTGTACTTCGCGTGAAAATCAATTGTGGCAGTGGCACGTATATTAGGAGCATTGCAAGGGACCTAAGCTACAGCCTAAATACCTTTGCCACTATGACTAAGCTCGTTAGAACCAAGTCCGGCATATTTAATATAGACAGTGCTACAAAAATAGAGGATATATCTACTGATTGCATAATACCGGTGGACCAAGTATTCCCAGAGTTTGGGAAGATAATCCTAAGTGAAGCCGAGACAAAAGACGTCCTAGTCGGCAAGAAAATAAAGTACTTAGATACAGGGAAGAAGTTTAATTTCGTGTATACAGCAGGAAATAAATTATATGGCGTAGGAAGGATAGACCATGGTCTACTAAATATCCTAACCAATCTATATGAGGAGGTAGAGTAGTGAATGACGATATAGCAAGATTCGGTCCGAGTGGCAATGACGAAGCGTTTTATGAAAAAGGCTTCAAACACTCAATCGATGCGCCAAAATACATCGCAGATATGGGACTATCTGCCTATGAATACAATTTCACAAAAGGTGTCAACTTATCTGAGAAATTAGCAATAGAGATTGGGCAGGAAGCCAAGAAATACAATATCGAGATAACTGCTCATGCGCCATATTATATCAATCTAGCTAATCCATCTGATGAAATGGCGGAGAAATCCTTTGGATACATAATCTCAAGTCTAAAGATGTTGAAACTTATGGGAGGGACGAGACTAGTCGTGCATACGGCAACGCAAGGCAAGGCTACTAGGGATGAAGCACTAGCGCTAGTGCGCACTAGGCTTGCTAGATTGGATGAGATAATACATGAGGAAGGTCTAGATGATATGTGGATATGTCTAGAGACTATGGGGAAGTACTCACAGATTGGCTCATACACCGAGATCATAGACCTATGCACTATATCGGATAGATTCATGCCAACATTTGACTTCGGCCATATCAATTGCGTGATGCAGGGAGGATTGAAGACTCCTGCTGATTACAAGGTGATATATGATTATTGCCTATCAAAGTTAGGTAAGTGGCGTGCCAATCATCCTCATGTGCATTTCTCCCACATTGAGTACAATGCAAAGGGTGAGGTAAAGCACTTGACTAACGAGGATACCACATACGGGCCTAATTTTGAGCCGTACGCCACATTTCTTGTAGAGAACGATATCTATCCTGTAATTATCAGTGAGAGCCGTGGAACGCAATCTATGGACGCTAAACAGATGCAGGATATTTATCTATCAAAGTTAGGGAAGAAATAAAGTGCAGGCAGTAGCAATTGTAACTTTTGCGAAAAATTAAAAAAACTTGTAAAAAAAGAAAATATAATGATACAAAATGACTGATGTGATCAGTCATTTTTTTATGCTATCGGATATTCCTGCATGAAGTAAAGGCTCGTGCCATATCTTAGGATAGGAGAAGAATTATGTTAACTAAGATATTGCCTTATGATATATTAACCGCTATAGATGGACTATCTATTAAGAAACTAAATGAGATAAGAGTGCGTGTGGACAAGCCTATTGTAATTATGTATGACGGCAAGAATATGTATCTTTCATCTAACGGTGTCACTATGGATAGGGCAGACGCACTAGTTGCACGCACTAGCCACATAGATTATATCCTAAAGAGTGCTAGTGATAGCTCTCTATACGCTGTAAATGACCAGATAGTGAATGGATATCTTACAATTGCAGGGGGAATACGAATTGGAGTATGTGGGCAGATAGTAAGGGATGAAAATAAGGTCGTTACTATCAAGAATATCACATCGCTAAATATACGCATCCCACATGCAGTGAAGAATTGCAGTCTTGCGGCTTACAACTATATTGTGCGAAATGGAGTGTGCCAGAATACTCTAATCATATCTCCACCGGGGGCAGGGAAAACGACTATGCTTAGGGATATTATCTCACAAATATGTTTGCACGAGAGGGGACTAAATATCTTAGTAGCAGACGAGAGATGTGAGATAACAGGCTATGACGAGGGAGTGGATTATCTAAAGATTGGTGAGTACTGCGATGTGTATATGAATTGCACAAAAGGTTATGCGTTTAATGCAGGTATTAGGAGTATGAGGCCGGATGTCATCGCGTGTGATGAGCTAAATCTTGATACCGATATAGAGTACTTAATCCACGCCCTTACTTGTGGGGTAAAGGTGATAGCTACTATTCATGCCAAGGACATAGCCGACCTTCGTAGCAAACCAAAGTTTCGAGATATCATAAATGGCAATATGTTTGATAGATACATAGTCCTATCTAATAGAGGACACGTCGGGATGATAGAGGGTATATATGACAAAAATTTTGCACTGCTATACACCTCGGGGATGTAAGTATTATGCGGATAATAATGCTAGCCATCTTAGTACTATGCATAGTGTACATAGGTTACCAAATAAAGGCATATTTTGCTTATCGCATAGCATACTTTGATGACCTAAAAATGCTCTGTAATCGCTTGCTCCAAAACTTGGATTTTCGGAAGGACAAGCTATCAATCTTTTTTGATAAACATCTAGGAGATCTAAAGTGCGAGAGAGATATAATGGATGCGATGAATTTATCCCATATTCGCAATTTTTATCTAAAAGATAATGAGAGGAATATGGTCTATGATTTTGTCCAGGGCCTTGGCACTATGGATATAATTGGGGAACAAGCAAGTATCACAAATATGCGTGATGAAATAGAAAATATTTCAAAGTCATGCAAGGCAAGATATGACAAATACGGCACACTATCATTTAAGTTATCTATAATACTTGCACTGCTACTAATAATACTTTTCATTTAGGAGGACATTTTGGGAATTGATGTAATCATAAAGATCGCAGGAATAGGACTTCTAACCGCCGTGATAGGACAAGTATTAAAGCAAGCGGGCAAGGATGAGATAGCGACATTTTCGACCCTTGCAGGGATAATCATTGTGCTATTCATGGTGCTTGATTTAGTGGGGAACTTGTTTGAAACGATCCGGAGTATGTTTGCACTATATTAGGAGGATAGTATGGATATAACTAGGCTAATAGGAATAGCTATAATAGTGTGTATTGCGACCCTTCTTATGCGCCAAATAAAGCCCGAATTTAGCCTCTATATACTGCTAGTCGGCGCTATTATTATGGTGATATATATCCTATCATCATTCACTCCAATATTTGTCACAATCAACGAGATAATAGATAGGACTGGGATAAACTCCGAACTCTTTGAGATTATATTCAAAATAATAGGTGTGGGGTATTTAGTAGAATTTGGAGTAGGGATATGTAACGACACCGGCAATAGTAGTATTGGGGATAAATTAACATTAGGTGGCAAAGTGCTAATACTCCTTATGTCCTTGCCAATTATCACTTCACTATTTGAGATAATTGTGGGGATATTATGAGAGGAAAGTGTTGTATCATTCTAATATGTTTGGCCGCCATATTATTTGTGCCAATTACTATGAATGTAACTGCGGTATTTGCTGCAACCGAAGATGAAGTGCGTGAGGAATTAGAAGACAGCATTGATGACACGCTAAGTGATGTGGACTTTGGCACACTGGATGACATAGTATCTGGTCTTGACGAGAGGGCAAATTTATTTGGTGACCTTAGTTTTGGGCAAAAGGTAAAGGGACTGATAAATGGTGACTTTGAGCTAAACTTTGATAACATTTTCTCGTGCATCATATCTCTAATATTTGGCAACATAAAGGGTGTCATTCCTATCATGCTAATCATTGTGGCAATTGCAGCATTGTCGGTCATTGTGGGGTCGTTTCGGCCAAAAGGTAGTGAAGGAGTTAGCTCCACTATAAAATTCGCCTGTTACAGTGCTGTGATCATTGTGATATCCAGTGTGTTCTTTAACGTAATAGATGTGACGCGGGAAATACTCACTAGCATGAATAATCAGATAGAGGCCTTGATGCCAATCCTAATGACCCTACTAGTAGGTGTTGGCAGTGCGGTCAGTGTATCCATATATAGCCCAATTGTGGCCGTGCTGACGTCGACTACTTCCATGATATTCACACGCATACTCTTGCCACTATTCATACTCGCATTCGTTTTTACCGTGATAGGCAATATGTCAAATAGGGTGAAGATAACAAAGTTTGTGGACTTTATCTCATCCGCGTTCAAATATATTATAGGGTTTTGCTTCACCATATTCTCAGGCGTATTAGTGGTGCAAGGCATTGCTGCTAACAAGTACGATAATATTAGCTTCAAGGCTACAAAATTTGCTATGAAGAGTTATATCCCACTAATTGGAGGATACCTTGCGGATGGATTTGACTACGTCGTGATGGGGAGTGTGCTAATCAAAAACGCAGTGGGCGTAGGTGGCCTAATACTGATACTATCTAGCATACTTGTGCCTATTATCACCATTGTAGTGCTAAGGCTTGCACTGATGTTTGTGGCAAGTCTGATTGAACCTATTGGCTCTAGTGAGATATCCAATTTCACATCATCTTGCGCCAAGGTGTTATCTTATCCAATAGTGCTAATACTAGGTGTTGCATTCATGTATATACTCACATTATCACTTGTGCTTGCCACGGGCAATATTTTGTAATCGGGAGGGAATATGGCAGGATACATATTATCTATCATAGGAATAGTTTTCCTAGAAGTAATGCTCGACCAGATATTGCCCGAGGGCGGAACAAATGCGGTGATTAGGAGTGTCTTTGCACTGCTTTTGCTATATGTGATACTATGTCCACTTGCGGGTTTGACAGATAACATCAATTTAAGACAATTTTTTGAATTTTCCTTATCATAAATGATATATTAGTCCGCATATAACATATTAGGTTATAAAAAGGAGGGATTGTACACACTGATGGGACAGATGCGCACCTATGACATATCTGATCTATCTTGTAGCAGGGAAGGAGTGCCCAAGACTAGGGACAAGCCAAATAGTGTCTGGCGGACATATCTAACGAATAAGAAGATCCTGATACCCTTAATATTATTAGTAATCGTTGGAGTAGTCCTGCTTGTGATGCCAAGCGGGGCAAAAAGTAAGACGACTGCAAGCGTTGAAATGCTAGATAGTGAGGAATATGTAAAACGCCTGGAGGATAAACTCACAAACATCCTATCTAATATCAAGGGTGCAGGAAAAGTCCATGTCATGCTGACTATCACCCAGGGCCCTGAGAAAGTCATTGCCACCAATAGCACGACTGAGGAGACCTCGACTACAAACAAAGACGGTAGTAATGTGACTGACAAAAATGTAGAGTCGAAGCCTGTGGTAAAGAATAATGACCTATACGTGCTATATGAGAAATTACCTGAGGTGACAGGAGTGATAGTAGTCTCCAGCGGGGCATCAGACTTAGTCGTGCGTATGCAACTAATATCTGCGACATCAGCACTTCTTAATATAAGTAGTAACCAAATAGAAATTTTTGAAGGAATATAGGAGGAAAATTATGTTATCCAAGAAAAAGAAAATTATAATTGTAGCTAGTTTTTGTTTGCTATTAGTAGTGACAGGTGTGCTAAATCTTGTCCTAAATCGCAAAGCAACCGAAAGTGTAGTTGAGACCAATACAGTCACAACTCAAAATGTATTCAATAATTATAGAGAGAATAGGAAGCTCACACGCACTGAGCAGATGGCCGAACTCGATGCTATCATCAACGACATGAATGCAAGTGAAGAGACAAGGGCCAATGCACAGGCAAAGAAGGATGAGATATTTGCTAGAATGAATATGGAATTACAACTTGAGACACTCATCACATCCCAAGGCTTTGATGACTGCATCATCATCTCCAGTGCAAACTCTATTAACGTGGTAATAAAATTAAATCGTGATGCTGTTCAAGAAGATATCGACAAGATCATGGATATAGTAGAGGGTAATAGTGACTACGTGCTAGATAATATGGAAGTCACTTGCATGAAATAATCCTTAGCATAAATATATCCTAAATCCCAAAAGAATAATTGCAAATATCTATGGCATATGCTATACTTATTGTGATATTTTGGGGGATAATGCAATGAAATATTATGATAATGGCGTCCGACCAGAGAGTGGAGATACCACGATAGACAATGACATCATCTTTTCCGTGGTGGGTCTTGCGACACGTGAGATCGCAGGTGTTGCTAGCCTTGCAAGCAAACTATCCAACGTCGCAGCGAAACTCACTGGTAGTTTTAAAGACGGCGTGAGGATCACCAATATTGATGGCAAACTAAATATAGATATCTACATCAACGTGTATTTCGATAGTAATATTTCCGAAGTTGCTTATCGCGTACAGGAGAATGTAAAGAATAGTCTGTCTACAATGATTGATGTGGAAGTGAGTAGGATCAATGTCCATGTCGAGGGCGTAGAATTTGAAAAAGATGGACAGGAAGACTAATATTAGCAAGTAAATTACTGCTAATATTAGTTTTTTATTGTATATAGGAGGAATCATGAGTAGGATAGAAGCACGAGATAAAGTATTCAAATTTGTTTTTGAAGACCTTTTTCATGGGCCTTCGGATAGCGTAAGTTTCGAAGAATTCGTGAAAGATTCCGATATGAATGCCCCCGACACTGAGTATGTGAGAGATACCTATACTGGGATTATAGAGAAGAAAGATGAGATACTGTCGAAGATATCTTCAAATACTAAGGGATATAGCCTAGATAGGATATATAGAGTGGACCTTGCAATACTCATGGTTGCCACATACGAATTATTATATAGTGACCTAGACGAGAAGATAATTGTTAACGAAGCAGTGAAGCTATGCAAGAAGTATTCTACCGCTAAAAGTTCGGCTTTTTGCAATGGAGTGCTTGCTAGTATCATAAAGGACAAGTAATGAGTCAGGAATATATATCAGTCAGCGACTTCAATAAATACGTCAAGAATATTTTTGACAACGAACAATTACTCCATGGCATTGTGATACTTGGTGAGATTAGCAGTTTCAATATCAGCGGCAATGCAGCGTATTTTGTCCTAAAAGACGATGCTAGCATGCTGCCATGTGTGATGTTTGGACTAGATAGCACTGCGGACTTTAAGATTGGCGATAGAGTGCTAGTGAAGGGTTCACCAAATTATTACACCAAGGGTGGGAGATTCAATTTTAACGTCAGCCACATCGCACCATTTGGCAAGGGATATCTATATGAGCAGTTCCTTGCACTAAAAGCGAAACTTGAGGCTGAAGGGCTATTCGATGAAGCAAGCAAGCGACCTATTCCAAAGTTCATTAGGCGCGTAGGGGTAGTCACCAGTGCGCAAGGCGCAGTGATACAAGATATAATCAATGTGACTACTAGGCGCAATGATACTATAGATATTGTGCTGTATCCGGTGAAAGTGCAAGGTATTGGCGCTGAGAACGAAATAGCAAGTGGAATAGAGTATTTTAGCAAAGCAAAGACTGTGGACTGCGTGATAGTGGCCCGAGGTGGTGGTAGCTTAGAAGATCTGCAACCTTTCAATACCGAGGTTGTGGCACGTGCTGTACATGGGTGTAATCTACCTATAATCAGTGCAGTTGGTCATGAGACAGATTTTACCATTTGTGACTTTGCAGCGGACCTTAGAGTGCCGACACCTAGTGTAGCTGCTGAGACTATTGCTTGGCTAAAAAGTGATCTAGAAGACTTTGCAATATCGAGTTACAACTATATGTTAGATACATTAACTAGTAGGATGAGCGATACTACAAGGGATGTTACAAATCTAGAGGATAATATATTAAGACATGTAGATTTTACGCTTAGCAATATCAGAATGAGACTAAATAGTACCTACAAGATATTGTATTCTAATGCGCTACAAAACTTGGAGCGAGCAACTCTTATGGTAGAGAGGATAGGTGAGCACATTAAGTCATTTGATCCTAGTAAATTCGCAAACCTTGGATATTCCAAGGTATATATCGATGGCAAGATAGTAACGCGCGCACGCGATATATCTGTGGGGCAAGATTTTACAGTAGAATTCGTTGATGGGAAGATAGTAGGTGTAGCTAAGGAGAAGAGATTATGACAATAGATGAGAAGATATCAAAATTAGAGGAAATAGAGGAAAAGATTTCGGATAACAAGTTGTCAATTGCAGACAGCATGAAATTATTTGAAGAGGGCACGAAGTTATCCAGAGAGATATTAGTGGAGTTAGAGAACACAAAGTCCAAGATTACTGTGATAAAACGCGATATGGACGCATTTTGTGAGCAAATTACCTCAAAGGAGGATATAGGCAATGAGACTAAGTAGGATGATGTTTAAGACTCTCAGGGAAGACCCAAATGATGCTGAACTTGTTTCACACAAATTGTTAGTACGTGCATCGTATATCAAACGCTTTGGAATGGGTAGTTATGTATATATGCCATTAGGCAAAAAGGTGCTAGCTAATATCGAGCAAATTGTGCGAGAAGAATTGGACAATATTGGACTACTAGAAGTATCTATGCCAAAGCTACTAAATGAAGAAGTGTATGGCACAAGGCTAAAGAAATTTGGCGACGATATGTATAGACTGACCAATAGGAACGGAAAAGGCCAATGTCTGGCACCAACTCATGAGGAAGTATTCACCATGGTGGTGCGTGATATGGTATCTAGTTACAAGCAACTCCCAGTGGCACTGTATCAGATAGGGACAAAATTCCGTGACGAGGTGAGGCCAAGATTTGGACTCATTCGTGCTAGGGAATTTGAAATGAAAGACGCATATTCTTTCCATACAGATACCAAATCCCTTGATGAAACCTATGATATGATAAGGGATAGTTACTTTAGGATATTTGATAGGCTTGGCCTAGATGTCGTCCCAGTCCTTGCAGATAACGGCACTATGGGAGGATCAGGCAGTCAAGAGATGATGGCAAAATCCGCCTCTGGTGAAGACGAGATAGTTGTGTGTGATGCGTGCGGATACGCAGCAAATGTGGAAAAAGCTGAGGCAAAAGTAAATCCAAACGAACCATCGACACTTGAGCTATCTCATATCCATATGGTGCATACGCCAAATTGCAGCAGTATTGAGGATATAGCAAAGTTACTAGATGTCAGCACAA
>CANREZ010000008.1 GCA_947629745.1 uncultured Clostridia bacterium | reverse complement strand
TTGGCTCAGTGTAGTTGTGTTCACAAGCCACAATTGCAAGTGATAGGATGCTATCAAGAATTGCTATATTCTTCGCAGTCTCCTGCAATTTTTTCATCTCGGCACTAATAGTTTCTTTGACTTTATCAAATAACTTTGCCTCAATCTCAAGTCTTCTATCTTCAGCAGATAAAATCTTGACCTCAATATCCTTTAATTCTTCAGTTACGAAGCGCTCACAATTTGCCGTAGTCTGGCGTCTATGATACTCGAATGGCACAAGCTCACTCATACTCCTTGGCACTTCGATGTAATATCCAAAAACCCTGTTGTAGCCGACGCGAAGTTTAGAGATATTAGTCTTCTCACGTTCACGAGCCTCTAATTCTCCTAGCCATTGCTTGCCGACTGTGCCAATATTTAGTATCTCATCTAATTCACTATCAAATCCAGCTCGAATGTATCCACCGTCCTTAGTAAGAGCTGGTGGATCGTCCACAATAGCTCTGTCAATTAGACCAGTGATAGCGCTATAGTCATACATAGCATGGGTAATATCACTAATTATTGGAGCATTCAATTTATTTAGTTGCTCCACTATATTTGGGATATTATTTAGACTATTCTTTAGCGCAATGCAGTCACGTGGATTAAACGTGCCGAAACTTAACCTGCCGCAAAGTCGCTCTATATCGTATACATCATTTAGTAGCCTTGCAATCTCATCGCGCACATACACATTTCGTACTAGTTCTCGCACGCCCTTTAGCCTATAGTTTATGAGTTTCTCATTAAATAGCGGATGTTCCACCCAACTAGTGAGCATTCTAGCACCCATTGCGGTCTTGGTGTGATCGAGTAACCATAGTAGACTGCCGCGTTTCTTCTGATCCTTCATAGTGCACAGTAGTTCTAGATTTCGCCTTGTATTCATGTCAAGACCCATATAATCGGTCGAGGCTACAAATTGATACATCTTGATATGATCAAGAGTCCTAAGTGACATAGATGCCACATAACTTAGTAGTGCGCCAGCTGCACGAATAATTAGGCTATCAGTCTTATTGATATCCTTCACATACTCGCTGCCAAATTGTTTTAGTAACTGCTCATGACAAGCATTCTCGTCAAAAAGTGCCTCATCCATCACTTGGAATTTTGGCATATCACCGGCTTTGACGCAAAGTAAGTCGCTTGACTGTGATTGCGCAAATTTATTGCAAATTATCTCACTAGGCATGCTTGTGACTAGCAAGTCATTTAGATTTGATGCCACTCCTTCGCCCTTGGCAGTCGACACATAAAATTCTCCAGTAGAGATATCTAGATAACTATACCCGAGCCCGGTCTCATCCATATATATTGAGGCGATAAAA
Organism: uncultured Clostridia bacterium; assembly: GCA_947629745.1. Taxonomy (GTDB): domain Bacteria; phylum Bacillota; class Clostridia; order Christensenellales; family UBA1242; genus CALWPI01. The sequence goes on along the minus strand of CANREZ010000008.1, from coordinate 44,282 downwards.
TTGTTGGACGATTCCTTTAGCATACTGTTTTCAATAATCGTGCCTGGGGTTATCACTCGCACTATATCGCGGTCGACTATCTTTACTCCCGGTTTTGGGTCGGATAATTGCTCACAAATGGCCACATTGTAGCCTTTTTCTATCAACTTTGCAATATAAGTATCCACTGCATGATATGGCACGCCACACATAGGGGCTCTCTCATCAAGGCCACAGTCTTTGCCTGTGAGTGTTAATTCTAACTCACGGCTAGCAAGAATTGCATCTTCAAAAAACATCTCGTAGAAGTCCCCGAGCCTGTAAAAAAGTATGGCGTTCTTACAACGGTCCTTGGTTTCTAGATAATGTTTCATCATTGGTGATAGACTCATAAATTTATCTTCCTTCCCCACAAAATATTATTCTTTAGACTATCCACATGGATATCATACATCTTGCCGCAACGGATATTTTCGCTGCCGTCCAGTTTCACATTCACAGTCTTGCCACAATCTAGCAGGAATATCGCAGTATCATCCACTATCTTATCACAAAGTGCGTGATAATCATGGTCTAGGAAATTTGTGCTATTTTCCTTGATGATGGACTTGGATAATTTTAGTAGTCTATTGATCCTATCGTGTTTTACTTCACTTGGCACTTGCTCCATGGTGCTAGCAGGAGTTCCGCGCCTTGGACTATACATGAATGCAAATACTCCGTCATATCTAATATCACGCACTAGATTGTATGTATCCATGAATTCTTCTTCAGTTTCAGTTGGGAAACCTACTATGATATCACAAGTTAGGTGACTATCGGGGATCTTGCTCCTAATTTCATTTACTATCCCCTTGTACTTCTCAATAGTGTATCTCCTATTCATCAGAGCAAGTATTCGGTTATTGCCCGACTGCACTGGCAGGTGTATGGTGTGACTAATATGCTTTGACGATGCGATGATATCTATTAGCTCACTAGATAGATCCTTTGGATGAGAGGTCATAAATTTTAGCACATAATCCCCTGGGATCTGGTCTAACCTTGCTAGTAACTTTGGGAAAGTAAAGCGCGCATCATGTAAGTCATTGCCATAACTATTTACGTTCTGCCCAAGCAGTGTGATGCTAGGATATCCGTCAGCAACAAGGGTCTCTACTTCATGTACTATGTCATCAAAATTTCTTGACCTTTCCCTACCCCTCACATATGGCACGATACAATAGGTGCAAAAATTATTGCACCCATACATGATATTCACCCAAGCATTGTGACCGCTCGTGCGATACATTGGCACATCCTCGTTGATAGGACGCTCGGTATCCTCAAGGTATGTAGATCTATGTCTATCAGAAATGTAAGTATCTAAGTATTTACCAAAATCTGCCAAATTGTGTGTGCCAAGGACGATTGATACTTGTGGGTACTTTGCCCTAATCTCGTCTGCGCGGGACTTTTGCTGAGTCATGCATCCGCATACAGCAATGATTAGATCGGGCTTTGCTTTCTTTAGCTTCTTCGTAGCACCGATATTGCCAAGTATCTTTGTCTCTGCTCCATCACGAATAGCGCAGGTATTAAAAACTATGACATCAGCAAGTGTGTCATCCTCAGTCGCGTGATATCCGCGCGCCTCTAACATGCCTGCGATCTTCTCGCTCTCATGCACATTCATCTGACATCCATAGGTATTTATCTTGTAGTATAATGTTTTCAAAATTTCGTCTCTCCAAATAGTCGTTATTTAATTATACAATTAAATAAAATTTATATCAAGGTATTTTTTGGTATTGTAAATAACCTTAGAATTTATGCTCAAAATAAATATAACTAAAGGGATAGATGTTTATCGTGAAAAAATTTTTAAAATGGAGTTTAATCATATTTGCACTACTTATATTAGTTGCCATAATATCTATAATTGGTGTCATAATCTACTATGATAATGTCACAAAGGCTATAGATATCACTAAGGACAACTTGACCGAGATAAAGAGCGATGTGCGATTGCTTGACGCAAGTGGTGCGCCAATCTCAAGCATCTCTACTACGAACTCGGCAGTTGTATCTCTAGATAATATGAATCCTCACCTAGTCGATGCATTCATCAGCATTGAGGACAAACGCTTTTACTCCCACAATGGACTAGACTATAGGCGCATTGGTGGTGCGATGTTACATAATCTAAGAAGCGGGAAGATAGTGGAGGGCGCTAGCACCATCACCCAGCAGCTTGCAAAGAATATCCACTTATCATCGGATAAGAGTTTTGATAGGAAACTGCGTGAAATGAGCTTAGCCCGAAGGATAGAAAAGCTGTATACCAAGGATGAGATAATAGAGATGTATCTCAACGTCATATATTTTGGCAATGGGAATTTTGGTGTGGGAAGTGCAAGTGCTAGTTTCTTTAATAAAGATCCAAAAGATCTTACTATCAGCGAATGTGCTACCCTTGCGGGGATCGTGAAGTCCCCTGCACTGTACTCTCCTATTTATCATCCAGATAATTGCACTGCTAGGCGAGATGTTGTCTTAGGTCAAATGCTAAAAGATGGCAAAATAACCGAGGTTGAATACAGTGAGGCCATAGATAGTCCACTAGATGTGGCGGAGTCCACCCCTGCTCCATACAATCTATATTATCGAAGTGTGATGTGTGAGGCAATGGATATACTTGGACTTAGCGAAGATGAGATAATCTCATCGGATATGACAATTGAGACATATTTTGATAAAGATATAGAGAATAAGTTAATAGATACACTTAGTAATGACACGTATTATATGGCAAATGACAATGGCATTGTGGCAGATAGTCTAGCCGTTGTGATAAATTGTGATGGATATGGAGTGAGTGCAATTGCTGGCAGGTCCATATATGACCTACTCGACTTTGATAGACAACCAGGCAGCGCCATAAAACCTATTCTTGTATATGCCCCAGCACTTGAGGAAAATAAAATTTGCACCGAGACACAGATACTGGATGAAGAAGTAAACTATGATGGCTATAGTCCTCAAAATGTGGGAGGATACCACGGATATGTATCCGCTCGTGATGCTGTAAGACTTAGCCTCAATGTCCCTGCTGTGAAGATATTGGATAGTGTTGGGATAGACAAGGCCAAGGCGTTTGCAAGTCGTGCTGGCGTGGAGTTCGATAGCTTAGACTGCGGTCTAGCCCTAGCTCTTGGTGGGATGCACAAGGGAATGAATCTACGGGAACTCTGCGACACCTATATACCATTTGTCAATAGTGGCAATTATGTGCCAAGCCATTTTATCAAGTCAATTAAGTCCAGACGTGGCATTACCCTATACACCGAGCCTAAACTTACCACCCGCGTGTGCGGAGACGACACGGCTTATTTAATGAATGATATGTTAATATCGGGTGTAGAATCCGGCACATCTAGGAGGCTATCAGATCTACCATACAAAGTTGCAGGCAAGACTGGGACGGTGGCAATCAAGGGAACGAACAACAATACCGATGCTATATCCATCGCCTACACTACGCGTCATATAATGGGTGTGTGGATGGGAAATTACGACGGCAAGAGCAATAGTTATCTCCCTAGCAAGGTAAATGGCGGCACGTATCCAACAAGTGTCATTCACGACGTATTCCGCGATATGTATAGAGATAATACCCCACCGGACTTTGTAGTGCCAGATAGTGTGACAAAAGTGAGTATTGACCTCACTTCTCTTCGCGAGGAACACGATATCAAGTTGGCTCCAGATGAGCTTGGTGACTTGTACAAAAAGGAAATTTATGTGTCAAAACGCTATATGCCGACCTGTACGAGTAATATATTTAGTAGTATCGACACATCGAGTTTTGATGTGAAACTGTCAGGAAATAGCGCTAAGATATCTTTTAGTCCAAAAGCCTATTTGTCCTACAAGATTACAAGGTGCACTAAGGGCCAAGAATATGTATTGAAGCACATAACTGATTCATCGGACGATATATTAGTAACAGATAACGATATTGCGCCAAACACTAGATATGAGTACAAATTGTACTACTTTGACCCAAAAACTAAGAATTATGTGCTAGCGAAGACTATTTCCCTCCAATCACGATCAAAGTCTGCTATTGCCGAGAAATTGATTAATCATGACCGAAAAATAGAAGATTCCAATAATCTTGCTTGGTACTTCAACTAAAAAAATGGCTTACACTTGTAAGTCATTTTTTATCCTTTTATTAATTTTATTTCTCATTGATGATACCAAAATGTGCTTTCACACCCCGCTCGAGCGTTTGCCTTAGTTCTTCATTTGATGCGATATAAGCCTTGGTGTTCTCACGACCTTGACCAATCTTCTCACCATTGTATGAATACCATGCACCAGATTTCTCAAGTAATCCACACTCAGTAGCAAGGTCCACAATGCAACCTTCGTTGCTTATGCCCTTGCCATACATGATATCAAATTCGGCGGACTTGAATGGTGGAGCCATTTTGTTCTTCACCACTTTTACTCTTGTCCTACTACCAGTATAGTCTGCACCTTCCTTAATGGTATCCACTTTCCTCACATCGAGGCGGATGCTACTGTAGAATTTTAGCGCCTTACCACCAGTCGTTGTCTCTGGATTGCCAAACATGACACCAACTTTCTCACGCAATTGATTGATGAAGATGACGACAGCTTTGCTCTTGGAGGTCACTGCAGTCAATTTCCTAAGAGCTTGGCTCATAAGTCTAGCCTGCAAGCCAACATGGCTATCTCCCATATCTCCATCGATCTCAGCCTTTGGAGTGAGAGCTGCCACGCTATCGACTACTACTATATCCACTGCGCCACTTCGCACTAATGTCTCGCATATCTCTAGTGCTTGCTCACCAGTATCTGGTTGGCTAATGTAGAGTTCGTTCACATTAACACCTAGCTTCTCAGCATAATTTGGATCAAGTGCGTGCTCTGCATCGATGAATGCAGCAGTGCCACCTAGTTTCTGTGCCTCAGCCAATATGTGTAGAGAAACCGTAGTCTTACCACTGCTCTCTGGTCCATATATCTCAATGATTCTTCCTCTTGGCACTCCGCCGATACCGAGTGCAATATCTAGAGATAGACATCCGGTAGGTATCACATCTACTTGTTGTCTTTCCTCATCACCTAGCCTCATTATCGAGCCTTTGCCATATTGTTTCTCAATCTGTAAGATCGCTTGATCTAGCAATTTCTTTTTGTTATCATCCATAATTCATCTATCCTTTTATCAAACATTTGTTTTATAACTATATTATACATCACTTTGCAAAAAACGCAAATCATTTTCTTTAAGTTTCTTGATTAAATAAAACGCTGCGGTCTTTGCCACATTGGTCATAATCTGTTCGTGTGTGCCGATGAAGTTGTTTTTGTAGACATGTATGCCTTCCCTATCACCCACGGCAATAGAATATGACTTGTTCCTAGGAGAGAAATCTATATCACCTGCTGTCACTAGCACAATGTCTGCGGTGCTTGCCTGCAGCATCGATGCGCCTATCTCATAAGCCATCTCAGGCGAGTTACATGCAAAATTTTTCACAATCCCACTATTTAGACCACATCTATTGATCTTTGCCTTGTCGGTATTCGCTATCACACCTTCTACTATGTAATGATTAGCATCAGGGTCAGATTCGAGCAATCCCGATACTACTTTTCCTCCTGTGATGCACTCGGCTACGGCAATTTTCTTGGAAGTCAATTTGAGTAGGTCCATCACACTCTTGAATATCGAGCTATCCTCAGATGAGTAAATGAATTTGTTTAGCCTCTCATAAATTTTTTGGATGAAACTATCAACAATTGACTTTTCTATCGACTTATTGTATCGGACCACAATGCCCACTTCTAGGTCTTGCGGATAAGTAGTTATCATTATTTTGTACTTATTTGAGAGCAAATCTTTTAGGATGGATAGGATATCCTTTTCCACTATGCCAAAAGTCTTGATATTGATGGATAGATAATCTAGGTCAAAATTCTCTAGTAACATCGGCAGCACCGAATAGTCGTACATCTTCTCACACATTAATAGGTCATTTGGCAAGAATAGTACAGCTTTTTCACTATTTTTGATGAAAAATCCCTGCATTGGGCCATTGGCATTTAGTACTACTCTGCTGCCTTCAGGTAAGAAGTATTCATTCTCATGCTCAAGAAGTATTGGCTCACCTTGTTGCTTATAATAATTTTGCACAGCAGAAATTGCCACATTGTTTTCTACTAATTGGCATTCAAAGAAATTTGCTATAGCTTTCTTGATATTTACATTTTTTACACTAGATTTCTCACCTAACACCACCACTAGAGGCGATGTTGCTGCAGCGATTGCGTCAAGTATATCCTTTGGATTATTTTGTATAGTCAGCACTTGTGAAAAAGTGACTCCTCCTTCAAGCAGTCTTTTTGCTAGATATTGCACAGTATTGTCACTTTTCTTGCCCAGTAGCACATCACTGCTAGGCACTATACAAGTTGCTCTCATACTTAATCCTTCTTCTCCTCAGTAAATAATTTTCTATTCCTAACCACATACTCTGCTCCGCTATAGATAGTAGATAGCGTCGTCAGTATCACGCCTATGTAGAATATGATTTCAAATGTCAGTGTCACAGCACGCGGCAAAGTAAATAATCCAAGATACTTCACCACAAAGCCAGCAATTATTGTGATATATGTCACATTTGCCTTGATCTTGCCTGACATCTTCGCTGCTATTATCACGCCTTTTGTAGCACCAATTGTGCGGACTGCACTTACTATCAAGTCGCGACTGATGATGATGGATAGGAATATTATCCCGTATGGCGCAATCAGTGTGCCATCCATCACTATGCAAATGATGCCGATAGTGCAGAGAATCTTGTCGGCAATAGTATCTAGGAATACCCCAAGTGTTGTCACTTCATTGTGCTTTCTAGCTAAATATCCATCAAGGAAATCGGTTATCTCAGCGAATAAGTATATTCCAACAGCAATAGGGATACCTATCACAGGCGAGAACCACTCTTGCAAGTAAAATAACATAAATACTGGCACAAGCAATACTCGGATGATAGATAATTTGTTAGGATTATTTATTTTCATTTAGTTCTCCTTTTAGATCATAATCACCAAATGTCTCTGTGATCTTCACATCGTAGAATTTCCCTACCTCAAGGCGCTGGTCACTACAATATATCACGCTATCCACATCCGGACATTCATACTGACTCCTGCACGTTGCAACGCCATCACTTATGCTATCCACGACTACTCTATAGGTCTGGCCTACTTTTTCATTATTCAATTCGGTCAATACTTCCTGTTGCACTCGGGATACGACCTTTAGCCTATGGCGTTTCTTCCACTCAGGCACTTGATGCTTTAGAGTTGCCGCAATTGTGCCCACTTCCCTAGAGTATGTGAAGAATCCAACTTGGCTAAATTTCGAACTTCTCACGAAGTCGCATAGCTCTCTAAATTCTCTCTTTGTCTCACTAGGAAGTCCTAGAATATATGTAGTGCGCAGTGCTATATCGGGCATCTTTCTACGCAATTTGTCGACCAAGGCTAGCGTCCTTGCCTTAGTATTCTTCCTATTGCTGAGGCGCAAGATCTTGTCATTGATGTGTTGGAGTGGGATGTCTATGTATTTGCACACCTTTTCATTTGTTGCCATCTCCTCAATTAGTTCATCAGTTATCTCCTCAGGATAGCAATATAACAGTCTGATCCAGACCAAGTCCTTTATCTTTGATAACTTCCTAATGAGAGTGACAAGGCTTGTCCCATCGTCAAAGTCTGTACCATACTTTGTGACATCTTGTGCGACTAGGATTAGTTCTCTCACACCACCTGCCACTAACTTCCTTGCCTCATCCACTAACTCGGATTCGAAGTAACTATGGTATCTGCCGCGAATATAAGGAATGGTGCAGTATGAGCAAAAATTGTTGCACCCCTCACTAATCTTTAGATAAGCATAGTGGCTAGGAGTGGTGAGCATCGTGCGGTCAAATTGCCTAAATTCTGGCACTTTTAATTCCACACCATAAAGTTCTGCAATGATCTCTATGATATGGTCATCATCTTTTAACTCAACGAATCTATCCACCTCAGGCAATGCACTAGGCACGTCCTCGAATGTGTATTGTGGCAGACACCCTGTCACGATAATTTTCTTGTTGGATCTCTCCTTTAGCTTAGCATACTCTAGTATGGTCTCAATACTCTCACGCCTAGACTCAATTAGGAACGCACATGTATTGATGATGATGATATCTGCCTGGGTGGCATCATTTGTGATCTTGAAACCAAATTGGCTGATACGTGATATCATCTTCTCTAGGTCCACACGATTTTTGTCACAGCCAAGGCTAATGAACCCAATCTTTAGTTTTAATAATTCTTCCTTAGTCATCAAAATTTTCTCCAAATGTTTCTTCAAATTCCAACTGATCCATCACCACTCGGCACTTATTGGATTCATCCATCTCGATATATCCAGCCTTTATCATCTGGTCATAGATCTTCGCTGCCCTTGGCCAACCTATGCCAAAAGCACGCTGGATGCCAGTGATCGAGCCTTTACCGGATCTAATAAATATCTTGATAGCATCCTTTAGTAGTGGGTCGTAGCTAGATATGTCACTATTCTTGCCACCTGAGCTATTCTTCTTGAACATCTCGTTTTCTATCTCTTCATCAAATTCGCACTCATTGTGTTCCTTGACATAATCGACTACATTTTGTATTTCTTGGTCAGATAGGTATGCACCTTGGATTCTCACTAGCTCCGATGAATCAGCTGATTGATACAGCATATCACCACGGCCGAGCAATTTCTCTGCTCCTGCTTGGTTAATGATAATCCTACTCTCTATAGCACTGGATACTTGGAATGCAATTCGTGATGGCAAGTTTGTCTTGATGACACCTCCTATCACATCGGCACTAGGACGTTGCGTTGCAAGGATGATATGGATACCGCAAGCACGACTCTTTTGGAGCAATCTTTGCAAATACCCCTCCACACTCTTCTTGTCCTGCGCCATGATATCTCCCACCTCGTCAATGAGGATGAGCAGATATGGCATCTTCTCGACCACTCCGCTACGAACTGCCTCGGTCTCGTTGTATTCATCGATACGTCTGACTCTGAGCTCAGCCATCTTGTTGTATCTGCGTTCCATCTCATTCACTGCCCAACCAAGTGCCATGACGGCTTTGTCTAGGTCAGTAATGACATTAGGAATAATAAGGTGTGGGATGCCATTGTATGGAGTGAATTCCACACGTTTTGGGTCAACGAGGAGCATTCTCACATCTTCAGGTGATGACTTGTATAATATGCTAATTAGAATTGAATTGAGGCACACGCTCTTTCCAGAACCAGTAGTACCTGCGATCAGCAAGTGAGTTAATTTGTCCACACGGGAGATCTTCGCCTCACCGGTTATATCCTTTCCTAGACCAAAGGTCAGTGGGGACTTTGAGTTAGCAAATGCGAAACTCTCAAGGATGTCGCGCAGTGGCACCATGTCCACTTTCTTGTTAGGGACTTCCACACCAAAGCTATTTTTGCCAGGAATAGGTATTTGTAGACGCACTGAGCCTTGACTTTCAAGTCTCATCGATATATCGTCTTGGAAATTTGCTACACGCTTGACAGGCACGCCTTCTGGCATAGCAAGTTCGTATCTAGTGAATGCCGGACCTCGCATAGTCGCGACGACTTTTGCATCGATTTTGAATGCACTAAGAGTTTGCTCTAGCATCTGAGATCTTTCTTCAAAATTTTCCTGTCTATCGCTTGGGTCAATATCCACTTTGTTTAGAAGGGTCATAGGTGGTGTGTGGTAGACGTATTTCGAGCGCTTCTTTTGCGGCATCTCACCAGCATTTTCTGGTCCATCGACCTTTGGCACAGAGGCTACTCTCTCCACACTCTTTATAGCAGATGAATCGTACTCACCTTTCTTTGGAGTCACTTGCCATGGCTCGATGTCACTATCATCATCTTCCTCGGCATTGTATACATTTGCCGTGACTTTTTGAGAATTATCTATTTCCTCATCGTTATCAAAACTCTGGGATATTGTGTCGGACTCAATAGTGTCTAGCCTTGGCTTGGAATTGATATTCTGCGATGAATAATTCTCCATAGTCACACTGTCGTCATAGATATCCGATCTATTAGTGTAGACGCTGTCAGGAGATTTGCTATCCTGCACCACAAAGTCACTGGTGTCAGTGGAAGCATATTTGCCTTGCGTTGCACGCAAAAATTCTAGGTTCTTCATATCCTTTTCGGATAGTATTCGCTTGCCAGTATTTGATACACGAGGATTTGTCACATCATGCACGAATTTCCTTGGCCTTGCATTTGATATATCCTCTTCTTCAGTCTCCCCCTGATATCCTGCACCAAAGAAATTCTGAACATTTGCTTCAATCCCATCGGTGCTAGATGTCACAGGGTCAGTACTTGCATTATTCTTTTTCCTGAGACCTAGTCGCTCTAGGGCCTCCTGTCGCGACGAAGTAGTGGACTTTTCCTCCAAGTCGTCATCTTCGTCCTTTATGAATATATCATCATCCGATGTAGTATCGCTTGTCCTACTGGTAGGTTCAGTAGCATTTGAAGCAAAACTCGATCTCGTGCTATCCATAGCGATTGATTCCACTTGCCTTGATACAGACTCCGATTTGTTGGATACTATGTCGTGATAAATTTTTGTGACAAACCAACCAATAAGTCCGGCTAGAATACAGCCAAGTATCACAAATGTGCCGACCATGCCGCAGAATCCGTATATTGGATATAGGATAATAGAAAATAACGCTCCACCTAGGCTATACATATGCCTGTATGTAGCTGAGATAAAATTGCCATAAGTGGAACTATCGAGCTTTAGTATAGTTATCTCATGAATTATCATGAGGAATGCGAATCCAACAAGGGCTGCAATTATTGCTTCCTTGATATAATACACATTAATTTTTTTCTCTAATATTAAGAGTATGCCCTCTACAATTCCAACGATCAAAAGAGCAATATACAGTATCCCAAAACTGCCCAAAAATAGCCTATTTAGTGGGGTAAAGATATTGAAAATGCAGTTAAAAATCAACAAAACGCATGCTAGTATCAATATGCTACCAACAAGAGTAGATGTCTTTAGATGAAATTTTTGATTTCGTTTTGAATAATTGATTGGCACGATAACACCCCATATTACTTTGTAATATGATTATAGCATATTCTAGTTTTATTTTAAAAACGAATATATAAGAAATATTGCACAAATTATCTACTTTAACACGGAAATTACTATATCGTTCCTATCACTCATGGACTTTGCTATACGAGATAGGTCATCAAGGCTTACAGCGTTGATACTATCCAGTATTTCGCTTACAGGAATTACCCTATTAAATATCCTCATATCCGCAGCGTTACTAAGTGCTGCCTCAGTCACATTATCCTCTGCTAGTTCAAAGCCAATAGATAGGGACAATTTCACATCACGCAGTAGCTTCTCACTAACGTTATCCATGAATGTCTCGCGAAGTTTCTTGATATAGGAGATGCACTTATCCACGTTATCACGATTGCAGGCAATGTATATGGACTGCATAAGTGCCGTATTGTAAGCTGCCATATATGAATATCCAGCATACATTAGACCATGCTTATCTCGCAAAATTTTGGTAAGTAAGTTATTGGAAAAACTCCCAAATATAGCGTCATACACCACATATGCATAGTAGTCCTTATCATCAATATTGCAGGCTCTTTGCATAAGATAAAGATGGGCTTGGCTAGATCCTTTTGATATCTCATGGCGAGTAAAATCAGGATTTGGACAAGTGACACTAGGAGCATAATATTGCACACCAATTGAAGTAAAATGCAAATACTTTTCACAGTACGCTTTAGCCTCAGCCATGGTGATATTCCCAGCGAAACTAACTATAGCGTTTTGTGGTGTGTAATACTTCTTGTAATACTCAGTTAAGTTCTCTGCTGTTATTCCCTTGATACTCTCATGTGTGCCACATATCTCACGCGAGTATAGTGTGTCACGGAACATATTGCGCCTAGCGTCAGTTGCTACTACTTCAGCAAAAACATCCCCTGACCTATCAATCTCCTCATCTATCACTCCCCGCTCTATATCGACGTTTTTTGATAAGAAATTTGCATTACCAATAATTGATGCAAATACCCTAAAAGTGCTTGCAAAATACCTCTTGATGCAGGACATATAGAATCTTGTAAACGTTAGGGATGTGAGTGCATTGTATTTCACGCAATATCTAGTGAAAATGTCTTTAATCTTTGACTTAGTGTACTTCTTGTTCCCGCTAAATATCATGTGTTCTAGGAAATGTGACATGCCAAGTATTGGGTCATTCGTTGCTCCACAGCCGAAGTCTATCGCACAAGTCACTCTCTTATTCTTAATCTTCTCTACAACAATTGTGCTGCCACAAGATAATTTGTCTATTTCTACCATAAAAAATCCTTTGTTAGATAATAGACTATTATAAATTGATTTATTCTATTTGGTCAATTAGTTGATGTTTGGTTTTGCAATTGATTAACGAAAATATATCAGTTATCATGAGGCAGAGTTTGTTGTTTGTTTAATTTGTTCCAGTGGTCACAGTATTGAATTTATCTAGTTTGCCATTTTATCCTATAGTGTCACTAACTGTTGTGCAGACTAGGTTGTTATCAGCAATATATTTTAATACTTTTGGCAAGGCAGATAAGGTGTGCGCCGTCGGGTGCATCAATACAAGATCTCCACCCTTTATATCGCGAATTGCCCTAGAATAGGTTAGATTTTCATCCTTGTCTCGCCAATCAATTGTGTCCCGTGTCCACATTATGACCCTATATCCATAGTCCTCGCAAGCACTAAGAGTGCTATTATTGTATGCACCACTTGGAGGGGCAAAAAGATTCATGCTATATCCTATAGTTTCCTCTACTATATCATGGCATAGAGTGATCTCCTCTATATTGCCATTGTAGTCAAGATTTGATTGGTCGTCGTGCCAGTAGCCATGATTGCCTATTTCATGACCGTGATCGTAAATATTTTTTAGGACGTCGGGATATTGCTTCACCCACATCCCACCTACGAAAAACGTTGTCTTTACGCCATATTCATCAAGTACATCTAGCATGTCATCTATATATTCCGTTCCCCAATAGACGTTTATCATAAGGGACACTTTGCTTGATTCAGTGTTGCCCGCATATATTGGCTCTAAATTAGTCACTCTGGCAGCCGTGCTATTCACATTCGCGCCAAAACTGAATATAAAAATTATCGTGCATATCGCACATAGGAAGATTGTAAATATTCGCTCTCTCATATGATAATTTATGATAAGAAAACATCATTTAGAATACCTTTTGTCTATCATAGCGTAAAGAACATATGCAAGTTGCCACAGCAATGTTTATATAGACTATAATGAACTAAATACTAAGATACAAGATAATTATCGTTTGCAATAATATCACTCAAAATATTTATAATAATTGCTACATATTCTAGTACTATTCAAAATAAAAAATACCCCTAAATATAGGAGTATTTTCTACATTGAATAATATTAAAATTTAGGCTTCTTTTGCGACTAATTTTAGATCAATTCGACCCTTTTCATCAATCTTGATTACTTCGACTTCCACTAGGTCGCCTACTTTTAGCACGTCTTCTACTTTCTTCACAGACTTGCCAAGTTTGGATATATGGATCATTCCTTCTTTGTTAAATCCAATTTCAACGAATGCACCAAATTGCATGAGCCTTGTCACTTTGCCGCTATACATCTTGCCCACTTCGACATCCTCTGCAATATCTAGTATCATGTCTTTTGCTTTGTCGTTCATTGCAGGATCAAGTGATGCGATCATTACCCTGCCGTCATCCTCGATATCAATCTTGACACCAGTTGTGTCGATAATCTTATTGATCATCTTGCCGCCTGAACCAATCACATCCTTGATCTTATCAGGATTGATGGTAAAGCATATGATCTTTGGAGCGTACTTAGATAGTTCCTTCCTTGGAGCTGGTAGCACACTTGTCATCTTGTCGAGTATGAATAATCTACCCTTCTTTGCATGATCTAGTGCGGTACGGATGATATTCTCATCTATTCCCTTTATCTTGATATCCATCTGGATTGCAGTGATACCGTCTTTGGTTCCTGCTACCTTAAAGTCCATATCTCCTAAGAAATCTTCTAGACCTTGGATATCGGTAAGGATGGCGACTTTGTCCTTCTCTACATCCTTTATCAGTCCCATTGCAACGCCTGCAACTGGCTTCTTGATAGGCACACCTGCATCCATTAGGGATAAGCAGCTAGCGCACACACTAGCCATGGATGTAGAACCGTTTGAAGATAGCACTTCGGACACAGCGCGGATTGCGTATGGGAATTCCTCTTCACTTGGTAACACTGGCACGAGGGACCTTTCGGCTAACGCACCATGACCAATTTCACGACGCCCTGGAGATTTTGATCCACGAGCTTCACCAGTAGAATATGCTGGGAAGTTGTATTGATGCATATAGCGTTTTTCCTCTTCTTCGCTAATTCCCTCTAATTTTTGCATATCAGATAGACTGCTAAGTGTCACACAGTCAAGCACTTGGGTCTCACCACGGGTGAATACTGCACTACCGTGGACGCGTGGCAGAATTCCTGCTTCGCACCAAATAGGACGAATTTCCTCGAGTGATCTGCCGTCTGGACGTACACCCTTGTCTATAATCTTTGCACGCATGACTTCTTTTTCTAGTTTGTATAATACGTCACCAATCTCACGTTCGCAGTCAGGATACTCTTCTGCAAAATGCTCTACAACATTTGCGGTTAATTTCTCTAGCTCTGCTTCCATCACATGGCGATTGGTATTCTTCATCACTTCTTCCATAAGTGGTAGAGCGTATGTGTGGACGTCATTTGCAAGTTTTTCAGGAATTACATAGTAATCTATATTTTCGTTCTTTTTGACGCCTAATTCTTTTACAACCTTTTCCTGGAATGCAACTTGCTTCTTTATCTCTTTGTGAGCGAACATAATTGCTTGGAGCATCTCCTCTTCGGTGACTTCCTTTGCTCCAGCTTCCACCATCAGCACAGCATCTTTTGTGCCAGCAACTGTTAGGTCCATCCTAGATACTTCACGCTCAGCAGCAGTTGGGTTGATAATATATTTGCCATCAATCATTGCCACATCGCAAGCCCCGATTGGCCCTGCAAATGGGATGTCGGATATAGATAGAGCGAAACTTGCTGCGAACATAGCAATTGGCTCAGGTGCTATATCATAGTCGACCGATAGTGGTGTAGCTGTAACTGCCACATCATTAAAGAAACCTTTAGGGAATAGTGGTCTTAGCGGTCTATCAATCAATCTGCTAGATAGTATTGCTTGGTCACTAGGACGACCCTCACGTCTCTTCCACCCACCTGGGATCTTGCCCACAGAATACAATTTTTCTTCAAAATCCACTGTTAGTGGGAAGTAATCCATTCCTGGCCTTGGTTCTTTTGACATAGTAGCATTGACCATGACTACGGTGTCCCCTGCACGCACTATGCAGGAACCGGATGATTGCATACAGTAGTGGCCAATTTGAACAGATACATTGGTTCTGCCAATTTTTGTTTCAAAAATCTTATTTTCCAAAATATTTTCTCCTTTCTACAAAACAGCACCCATACAAAAAGCGTAGGGGTGCATAGTTTTTATCTTATTCCTAATTTGCTCTTTAATGCACGGCAAGCCTCAAGGTCTTTCTTCTCATAGTAGGATAGCAGGCTCTTTCTCTTGCTAACCATCTTGACAAGACCATATCTTGAGTGATTGTCAGCTGGGTTCTTCTTTAGGTGCTCGGTGAGTTCCTTGATCCTAGCGGTAAGGATAGCTATCTGCACTTCGCATGAACCAGTGTCGCCCGGCTTTCTCTGATTGTCGGCAATAATTTGGCTCTTCTTCTCAGATTTGATCATGATTTCCCTCCATAATTAGATTCACGAGTGACTAAGTCTCCGACGGGAAAGACGGATAACTGAGCCATCGCACATGAGTATATTATCAAATTTGCGCGTATTTGTAAAGACTTTTTTAGTATTATTATTTAACATTAATAAACAAATTCCTAACCATTACTATTTAGCAATATTAAAGTACTTACAAAACACTATTTTCCTTATAATACACTCAACTCATTAAATTTTTTATTAGCCTATCTTCTATTTCTTAAATAACTCGGCTTTCTTTGATATCATCTCATCCACTCGGTCGATATAGGTCTTGATATCACGCACGTTAGGAAGTCTATCTATTCTATTAGTGGATACTGTGTATTTCTTTGATACAGCGTTTGCACCTACTGCGATTACGCCCAATATCTCCTCCATGCTATCAATATTAGATATACACCTATAGCCCGGCTTCGTGTAGCCAATATTTTCTAGATTTCCTATCATATTCTTTTGCCTATAAAGGTAGTATGGCACGTAGCCCGCTTCAGTCAATTTATTGTATCCAAAGTCCACCATAGCGCTCACAGTCTTTGCGTCGTGAGCAAAAGATTTATCGATCAAATCACTCCTGCGCTTGATAGACAGTGTGTGGATAGTGATATTTGCTGGACTACAGGCAAGTGTGCAGTTTACACTGTGACAGAAGTCATCTAGCGTCTCACCCTCTAGCCCAGCTATCAAATCCATGTTGATTATGAATGGATAATTTAGGGCAAGATTGTATGCTCTATAAAAATCTTCCACCGTGTGGGACCTGCCAATAATCTTTAGCGTTCGGTCACAGAATGTCTGTGGGTTGATACTAATCCTAGTCACCTTATTCTTTAACAGCACATCCAGAGTTTCCTTGGTAATTGTATCTGGTCTACCCGCCTCGACTGTGAATTCCTTCACCGGCATATCTAGGTGAGATAATATCCTATCTAGCATATCACAAGGAATAGCCGTTGGCGTGCCACCACCCACATATATAGTGCGGACAGTGTAATTATTTTCTGCGATAATTTTCTTCACCGCCTCAATCTCATGTATCAGCGCATCACAGTATGGAGCAACAAGTGCTTTGCATGCAGCAATTGGGGATGAAATGAAACTACAATATGCGCACTTGGTCGTGCAGAATGGGATATTGACATATAGGTCAATCTCAGTGTCAGACTTTGTGACCCCTGCTTGAGATTTTACCACCTGCGATAGGATTGATACTTTCTTTGGACTAATCTTGAATAGATTTACTAGTATGTCTTCTACCTCACTCTCACTATGGGTCTCAAGTAATTCATAATACAATTTGGTTGGTCTAATGCCAGTGATACTACCCCATTCTAGCACTTGGTGAGATATAGCAGATAGTGCATCAAATAACCCAAGCTTTGTGTACCTACGGATATACTTACTTGATCTATCTGGACAGTGAAAAGTATGGGCTGAAGTACTAGAATTATCTAGAAAATCTATCCTTATATTGACTACTATGTCTTCCTCATTAAAATGATATTTGACATAGATATTGTCAATTAGCGCTAAGTTTTTGTCAATATCTCCAGTTATAGTGTTAGAAAATAGATTGTATACGAGGAGTAACTCGGCTTCTAAATTTTCGTCATTGCAGTGAATTTTCATCTACTTTGACCTATATGCATCGATGACACTAGTAAGGCCTCTAAGTCGTGCGATACACTCCTCTATATCGTTATTGGATGACACTTCTATTGATATGGAAATATTGGATGTGTCGTTTGGCAATATCTTTGCTGCGACACCCACGATATTATATTTCATATCACTAATTTTCTTTGAGATTGTTGCAAGCACTCCTGGGTTATTAATAGTGATGCAATCAATTGAGCCTATGAATTTGTCCCCACTCTTTGCATTCCAATCACACACCATGAGACGCTCTGGCTCATAATGCTTAATCAGTGGGCAATCCTGACGGTGAATGGTTATTCCTTGTCCACGTGTGACATAACCTACTATTTTGTCTCCAGGAATTGGCTTGCAGCACTGCGCGTATTTCGTAGCAAATCCGCTAGACCCTGAGAATAACACATCACCCTGCTGCTTTGGAGCAACATAATTTGACACGTTGGTGATTACAGGATTCTTCTCCCTATCCTCTTTTTGGAGCCAACTTATCACCTGCACTGCAGTAAGACCATTGTAACCAATGGATGCGTACATATCATCTATGCTTGATATTGCATATCTATCGAATAATTTGTCAAGGTACTCCTCTTGCATTAGGTCGTTTAGTTTCACATTGTGATCCTTGGCGTATGCTTGGAGTATACTCTTGCCGCGCTTGATATTCTCATCCTTCATCTCGCGTCTAAAGTATGCGTTGATTCTAGCCTTTGCACTTGCGGTCTTTGCAATAGTTAGCCAGTCACGGCTAGGACCTTTTGCCTGAGGATTGGTCACAATCTCCACTATGTCGCCGTTATTTAGCGGAGTGGATATTGGCTTCATCTTACCATTGATAATTGATCCTACACAAGTCTCACCCACTTTTGAGTGAATAGCGAATGCGAAGTCAATTGGCGTGCTGCCTTCAGGGAGTTTCACCACTTTGCCTTTTGGAGACTGAACGAATATTTCCCCTTGATAGATATCCACTTGGAGTGCGCTAAGCAGTTCCTCACTGCTCTTCTCCTTGTACATATCAAGTAGACTTCGGATATAGTTTATCTTATTGTCATGCTCAGTATTTGCAGAGCGTTTTTCCTTATAAGCCCAGTGAGCTGCAAGTCCATACTCATTGTATGTGTGCATCTCGTGCGTCCTAATCTGTATTTCCAGCGGATCACCAGAATCAATAATTACTGTGGTGTGCAGCGACTGATAACCATTTTCCTTAGGACTTGCTATATAATCCTTGAAGTGGTCAATAGGCTGATAGATGCCATGCACGAGGCCTAGTACTTTGTAGCACTCCTCCACTGTGTCCACTATTATTCTAATTGCTAAGATGTCATAGATTGAGGATAAATCATAATTCTTGTCCTTAATCTTCTTATATATCGAATACAATTGCTTTTGTCTGCCATATATCTCCATATTTGGCACTTGAGGACGAATTATTGAGTCTAGGTGCGCAATTGCTTTGTGTAGTGCTTGGTCACGATCTTTTCTGAATTTGTTGGTCTCAGCCTCGAGTTTGGCATACTCATCTGGTTTAAAATATTTGAAGATATTATCCTCAAAGATATTTTTCGAATGGGATATTCCAAGCATTGCAGATAATGGCGCATAGATATCACGGGTTAGGATATATTGACTATGCCTATCATCCGGATTTACCTTTGAGATATGCGTAATCTTGTATTCCTCGATTGCTAGTTTTAGGATAATTACACGAACGTCCTTCGCTAGTGCAATAAACATATCCTTGATGCCGGATTCCTGCTCTAACCTGCTTGATAATTTTACTTCATCAAGTGTCAGTGTTGCCGATAAGATTTTCTTCACATCAGCATTTTTAATTTTTGCTAATATGGCTTCACTACTTCCATTCTTTATTGCAGGATAAAGGATAGATGCAAGGACTGTATTTGCATCCATTTTTAGTGACAATAGCGAATTTGCCATATATTTTGCCATATCATAGTCGTATAACGAGTCCTGATATGTAAAATTTTTAGCATAGTCTAGCGCAGTCTTAATGCTATCAACATTTGCCTTATCAAAAGATTTCTCAATTTGAACTAAAAATTCTTGCATCTAACTCCTCCTTTTATTATACATCTCCAACATTGTGGAATAAGTGACGCTGTCCGCTAGTTCGCGTTTGCCAAGCGTTTCTGACACAATTATTTTGTATCCACCATCTATACTTTCCACTAGGAAGCCTAATTCACTAAATATCTCAACTGCGAATGTGAACATATCATATTTCATTCCGCGATATTCAGGAGACAATTTCTTTAACGCAGTATAATAGGCGTATTTATCAAGTGCCGTGATCTTATCCGCATTGGATATGATTATCCTATAATATGCCCCGATATCACCGCGATTGGTGCTAAATGAATATCTGCATGAACTCCCCACTACATACACATTGTAGCCAAGGCTTGTTAGATAGTCATAGTAACCTGTGCCAATGTCGTCTAGGAAGACAATATTCCTATATGACGAGATATTGATATTCTCAGGTGCAAGGATTACTGTATTCTGCCCCGCGCTAGTAGATAGTGTATACAGGTCATATATTACATCAAACTTCTCTGCAGCAAACTTCCTATAACTATCGAATGAGTGAGATATTATTAGGGTACCAAATCCGTCACCAAGCAGTGACTTTATGTCACAATCACATAATTTTGTGTCCGAAGTGCCGTATTTTAGATACTGCACAAGACTTGCCTGCATACGCTCACGCGATATAGTGGTATTCAGTGGTCCAAAGTAAAAGTCGCGCACACGGCCCTTTAGTTTCTTTGACTTAGTATAGGTGTCTTTCTCAAATTCCACAAGTGCCGACTTTGGACAATTTACTCCGAAGTAGGTTATCTTGTCACTAGCACTGAATGCCACAATCTCCATATCTTTTGAGAAATATTTTAGGTGCTCAGGGTGACCTTTCATATAGGAAAATTTGATATTTTGTAAATCAAGATTGTATACCGGTCTAGAATTGCCAAACCCGAATGGAGCTAGTGCCTCATGACTCATTATCTCGTCATATGATATATCCGATATCTTGTAATCTAAGTCGTAATACTTGGTATCTAGGAAATATTGTTTGCCATATTGACTTAAGATATAATTTGATAGTGTATCTCTAAATTCCTCAATATTTTCTTGCCTTATAGCAAGGCCGCCTGCTTGCTCATGTCCGCCAAATCTCACTAAATATTTAGCACAATGATTTAGTGCGTCAAATATATTAATCCCCGGCACACTCCTGATACTGCCCTTGTATTCATCACCAATTTTAGTAAGAAGGCACACTGGTCTATGATATTTCTCGAGTATCCTAGCACAAATTATGCCAATCACACCTTGGTTCCAGTTATCTGACTCTAGTACAATTGCGCCTACACTGGATAGATCCATGTGTGATAATCTACTATCACATTCATCAAATATTTCACTACATAGCCCTACACGGGTCTCGTTTAGTGACTTTAGGCTAGCAATGGTATTAGATATTTCACTTGTGTCGCTTGAAATGAATAGTTTTAGCGACTCTGTAGCATCAGCGAGTCTGCCCGCAGTGTTTAGCCTTGGAGCTAGTTTGTGTGAAATATCGGTGGAAGTAGTTTTCTTGATATCAAGAGATTTAGTTAGTCTTAACACTCCCGCTGGTGCGTAGTCGCTGAAGTCTCTAAGGCACATAGCCACAATTGTCCTATTCTCGGAGAGTAATGGCACCATATCAGCTACAGTTGCAATTCCTGCAATTGTCGTGTACAACTGCTCAGTTTTGCCAGTTAGTGCTTGCACCAATTTTAGCGCAACACCTGCTCCACATAGTTCGCAGAATGGATAATTCTTCCTATTAACTTCGAGTTTTGGGTCAATTACTATACATTCTGGCACAACGCTTGGGATCTCGTGATGGTCAGTGACGATCACATCTACTCCGCAGGACTTTATGTACTCTATCTCATCATGGCAACTAATCCCGCAGTCCACTGTGATAATTAGATCGGGACTGTAAGATGCCAAAACCTTCTTGGCTGTGTCAATTGTTAGACCATAACCATCAAGCATCCTATTTGGCAGGAACATATCACACTTCACGCCGATACTCTCAAAGTATTTGTATAGAATTGCTGTCGAGCAAATGCCGTCAGTGTCGTAGTCACCGAGTATTAGTATATGTTTGCCCTCTTTCACACTCCTATTTATAAGGTCAACTGCAGCATCCATATCTTTTAGCAAAAATGGGTCAAATAATGGTTGGTCGAGTGGATGCAAGAATTTATCAATTTCCCCTGCATCAGTTATTCCTCTACTAAAAAGTAATTCCACTACGCTTGTGCGCAAGTGCAATTCCTTTGCAATAGATGCAACCTTATTCCTATCTATTTTAGTGTTATTTTTTACGAATTTCATAGTCCTCAAATAATAAAATAAAGCCGAGGATTATTCGGCTTTATTTTCTAAAATTAAACGATTGGGTTATCTTTTATTTCAGGTTTTTCAGCCTTTGCTTTTAATCTCCTTAGTCTCCTGTCATTATCCCTATGATACATCTTGGTCCAAATATATGGATATCCATAGGACAAAGCAAATGATAGCACGACCCATGCTAGCACTACAATCATGCTAAATAGTACATTTAGTGACCCTGGTATAGCCATGATGGCAATTAGCACTAGTGTCAGTATAATATTAGTGTAAATATTGCTGACTGCAGTAGCCTTCATCACTTGCTCTACCATCTCGTTATTTGTGAGATTCTCGGAGTCTTTCACTGTCTCGCGAATCCTGCCATAGAATATGACTGATCTTGCGATGCTAAATAGAATGACAAAGCCTGAGGTCATATACACAGTGATGCCAAATGGTATCCTGAATACTGCATATATTGCAAATAGTAGCATTAGGTCAAATATTAGGTCAAAGAACACATTGAATGCACTTGCCACATCAAATCTGATGAATACATATATTAGCACAACAAGTATTGCAATGCCGAATGCAAGTGAAATATTTCCTAGCACGTCCCAACCATATTTTGCATGAATGACGCCACTAGATGTCACTGCACTATCACTAAGGGATAGTGTATCCTCTATATTCTTCTCGATAGTCTTGCCAAGTGCCACCATTTCATCGCTAGATTTCTTGTTTTGTGCGATGTAATTGTAGATATATATGGTGTCAGCAGGATTCTCAGATATCTGCATCTCGTAGTCTTTAATCCCTGCTTCCTTTAGGATAGCTGCGACTTTCCCCTGATAATCATCCTTTGTCTCCTTGCTCTCGGTCGTTGCTACTTTGTAAGTAACGCTATAGGATGGCACGAAGTCACGAGTGAAATTGAATGAGCAGAAGCTAAATACAATGACACCCAGTATGATAAATATTAGATATGCTAGCAAATAAAATTTTCCATAGGATGCATTAAATTTGCAGCTCTTTACTTTCTCTTCGAATTTATTAAGCAATTTCATCTACACCCTCCTTGCGGACCATTCCTAGGCCTTTTGATTTCTTCACTATATTCACTAGATTTGCTATATATGCCCTAAATAGGAAGATTGCGGTGAGTGCACCTAGTATCATACTAGGAAGTGTAATTGCTCCAAATACCCATAGCTCGTTCTTGCCAAGGAATAGTAGTACTAGACCAATTGCACCAAGAGTGATCGTGGTATCAAGTATTGTCCATAGAGATTTCTTGAATGCAGACCTATAACTTGCGTTCAATTTCTTGCCACTAGCATATTCGTCCTTGATCCTCTCAAGCACGATTGTAATTAGTCCTACAATCACTAGTATATTTAGCACAAGTATTACATACGAACTAAGCGTTAGAACAACATTTGGGATAAGGGCTAGCACTAGTAATAATGCACTAATATATGTGAGAAGTGCACCGGATGCGACTAGTCCCTGAGTCCTATAGAATAATGACCATAGTCCGATGATTATAGCAAGCGCTACAATACTTGCAATAGCTACATAGAATAACGCATTGCTGCCATATTCTGGGCTAATTGATGATGGTGCGCTACTAGATATATCCACTAAATACTTGCCGGTTAATAACTGGCACGCAATACGTGTGGTATCAGTCTCGTTATTTGATGCTCCACTTAGGAATATGGAGTTTGTGGTAATCTGGCCCGACATTGGCACGCTAAACATCTGCTGGTCGTCGAGGAAGACATACAGTGTCACATTCTCAGCAATTGAGGAGAAACTCTCTTTACCCTCATCGTCAAATGCTATGACTAAGCCCCAACGATTTTGACCATTCACATTTTGCCTACGAGCATAAATGTCTGTGATATTCTTGCCGGTCATAAATGGTGACCTGCCGTCACTAGCGGTCGAGAACTTCAATTCGTGGCTCGAGCCAATTGCACTCAGTAAATCATAGTTGTCGTATGAATATGGCAAAGTGACACGAATGCTACTAGTGCCATCGGATACGACACTGGATGAATTGACACGATTCCTTATCATATCATAGACGAATTGATAGGTCTCTTCAAAATCTTCATCAAAAGTCTTGTCCTTGCCGTCAAATGGTCGAGCATTAAGCGTGATTGTGATACCCTCGCCAAGGTCTTGTCCCACGTCGAGAGCGCGAGCAAAACCTACGAACTTGTAAGTAGTAAATGGTATGCTAAACTCTACGAAACAAAAGACTACACCTAGGATCATTAGGATAGTCAATAATATTAGATTAACGATGCCTGATTTCTTCTTCATTTATAAATTATTCCTATATAAGTAACTATAACTATAGAATTATACGAAATTATTGACTATTAGTCAATTAAATATCCTAGATTATAAAATTTAGGCATAAAAAATGGGCACATGCTATGCCCACTATTACTTATTTTCGGATATTCACCACGATTAGTCCGCACAGTGCTCCAAGGATGCTTGCAAATATCAGGTCAATTACCACGCTCCAATCGAAACTAAATCTCAGTGCAAGTATGGAGAATACTAGGTATGATAATAGTGAAAATAGCGCACCTATTATCATTCCCTTCTTTAGTCCCTTTGTGTTATCTGATTTTAGTGCAGCGAACACTCCAAAGAGAATAGATATTATCTTTATCACTTGATTGATAGGCTTGATGAATCCATCGGGAACACTAGCGAATCTTATCACAATTGCAAACGCTAGTATTAATACTAGTGCTACAGACACCGCAACTAAGGTCCCTTTTAGAATCTGTATCCAGTAATTCTTGGTAGATGCTTTTACTTTCTCACTCATATCTTTCTCCCATATATTCTATGCATATGAGAGTTTGTCTTAATTTATGAGCAGTTTTTTTAACAAAAATAGAACACTGATAGAGTTTAATAATTAGAATTTCACATATAGTAGGCATTATATCACAACTAACCTATCTAGGTCTAAATAAATTATTATTTTATGATGAGAAGTTTTAATAGCTTATCTTACAATTTTATCTCCTATGCAAACACAAAAAATGTCCGAAATTATCGGACAAATTTTGATTTATAGATAATTATTTCTTACTACTAGACTTGGTAGTCTTCTTTGAAGTAGATTTCTTTGCCGTTGCAGGTTTCTTTGCACTCTGTGGCTTTGAAGTATTATCTTCGGATTTTGGCTGCTCAGTAGCGCTACCCACATCACTCTTCTTTGGACGGCCACGCTTTGCAGGTTTCTTCTCCTCTGTTTCTGCTTGTGCCTCAAATTGCTCGTTTACTGCACTAATTTGCTTGTCTAAGTCCTCGTAGATGACTTCGCCATTCTCATCGACCTTGACATCCTCGCTCTCATCTAATGCGTACACTGCGTTGATATGTATCTGCTGATAGCTAAAATGTTCCTCATCTCCGGTCTTCACCACTAATAGCTTGCCATCAGTAGTTTCCCTAACGCTGACGACGGTGGCATATAGGCCGTTGTAAGTCTTAATTTTTGCACCCGGCACAATCTTGCTATTGAGATCTTGCCTATACTGCATTTCCCTCTTCCTGCGGAAGAAACTAAAGAGAACTAGCAGCAATACTACAGCGAGCAGTATGATCATCATTCCATATGTCTGGAAGAAATCTCCCCCTTCTGCTAACATTAAATTTTTCATAAATTATTCTCCTTTTACATGTATTTATTGTAGCAAATATTATATATATTCTCAAACAAAATTTTGGCATAATTTGTATTATTTTTTAATTTTTCGGTGTATCCGGACTGCCATAATATTTTGTGAAAAATTCTTTCTTGAAATCTAGCAGCCTATCATGCCATATAGCATCTTTTATCTGGTCCATTAGGTGCGTGAGGAATCTAATATTGTGCGTGGATAGCAATCGCGCTCCAAATATCTCATCCGCCACCATGAGGTGCCTAATGTATGCTTTGGTGTAATGCGTGCACGCATAGCAATCACACTCTGGATCTAGTGGCGTGAAGTCGTATTTGTACTTAGCATTCTTTATCACTACTTTGCCACACGAAGTCATCGCTGTGCCGTTCCTAGCAATCCTAGTAGGCAGCACGCAGTCAAACATATCTATATTCCTGATCACTCCCTCGAGGATGCAATCTGGGCTCCCTACACCCATCAGATAATGTGGCACATCGTTTGGAAGTTTGTCTTTCATCGCATCCATTAATTCATACATGAGTGGCTTTGGTTCACCAACCGATAGTCCCCCGATCGCAACACCGTGCTTCACATAAGGCAGAGTCCTCTCTAGGCTCTCCATCCTTAAATCTTCATAGAAATTTCCTTGGATTATAGGGAAAAGCGCTTGCTTTGGATTGTTGTGAGCCTTATAGCATCTATCGAGCCAAGAGATAGTCCTATCCAGTGCTTCCTTTGCTTTGTGATATTCCGTGCCATATGGTGTACATTGGTCAAATGCCATGATGATGTCAGCGCCAAGGTCATTTTGGATCTGCATATCGCGCTCAGGTGTGATGTAATGCTTCTCACCAGATAAGTGAGAGCGAAACTCCACGCCATCATCAGTTATCTTCCTAAGCTTTGATAGAGAAAATACTTGGAACCCACCGGAATCAGTAAGGATTGGTTTGTCCCAATTCATGAATTTGTGCAGGCCCCCAGCTTTCTTCACCACGTCCTCACCTGGTCGCAAAAATAGGTGATAAGTATTGGATAATAGTATCTGTGCGCCGCATTCTCTCACTTCCTCAGGAGATAGGGACTTCACCGTCGCTTGCGTGCCAACTGGCATAAAAACTGGCGTCTCAATCACTCCATGAGGAGTAGTGAAACGGCCAATTCTTGCCCCAGATTGCTTGCAGACTTTGACGGTCTCAAAACTAAAATATTCGTTGTTCATTATACTTAGTATCCTTTAAAAAATTAATAAATTTAGGCAATTTTTGTATTTTGCATACTATATTAGGAGTGTTGCATCGCCGAAGCTAAAGAATCTATATTTCTCCTCTACTGCAATTTTGTACATCCTAAGGGTCTCATCAAGGCCAATGAATGCAGCAACTAGCATAATAAGCGTGCTCTCTGGTAAGTGGAAATTGGTTATCACTCCATCCACTACGCGGAATTTGTATCCCGGATAGATGAATATATCAGTCTCTTTCTTGCATGGGACGACTTTCCCTAGTTTAGCATCAAAAGCACTCTCAAGTGTCCTAATACTAGTAGTGCCGGATGCGATCACTCGCCTACCCTCGCTCTTTGCCTTATTTATCCTATCTGCAGCATCAGGTGTGACCTCAATGTACTCGCTATGCATCTTGTGATCTAGGATATTATTCTCATTTACTGGGCGGAATGTGCCAAGACCCACATTTAGTAGCACCTCTACTATCTCTACACCTTTTGCCTTAATCTTGTCCAATAATTCGTTAGTAAAATGCAATCCTGCAGTTGGTGCGGCCGAGCTTCCCTCTTGCTTGCAATACACAGTATTGTATCTAGTCTTGTCCTTTAACTTCTCATGAATGTATGGAGGCAGCGGCATAGTACCGAGCCTGTCTAATATCTCTTCGAATACTCCCTCAAACTGGAATTTTACTGTCTTGCCACCAGCATCAGTATCCCCTAATACGACGCAGGACAATTCATCACTGAAACGCACAATTGTGCCCGCCTTTAGGCGTTTGCCCGGTTTGGCAAGTACTTCCCATGTGTTGATATCCAGGCGTTTTAGGAGGAATATCTCAATCTTTGCGCCAGTCTCTACTTTTACTCCATAAAGCCTTGCAGGTATCACCTTGGTCGTGTTGATGACAAGTACATCCCCTGGCCTAAAGTAATCTATTATATCATAGAAGTGTTTGTGGTCAATACTCCCTGTATCCTTATGATAGACAAGCAGTCTTGAGTGATCACGAGGCTCAATAGGAGTCTGGGCGATCAATTCCTTTGGCAGGTCGTAGTAATAAGTATGAGTATCAAGCAAATTTTTCTTAGTCATGTTTTCCCTCATCTACTTCAGGCAAATACATACTCAGATATTTTAGTCTATCTGGAGTGCATGGTTTGCCCAAATGTTTGTAGCAATTTGGCATTGCCATTCTTCCTCTAGGAGTCCTTGCGATGAACCCTAGTTGTATCAAATATGGTTCGTAGACATCCTCAATAGTATTGGCGTCCTCACCTGTTGCAGCAGCGAGCGTGTCAAGACCAACTGGTCCACCATTGAATTTGTCTATAATTGTGGTAAGCAATCGTCTATCAGTGAAGTCTAGGCCAAGGTCATCGACCTCTAGCATCTCCAGTGACTGCTTTGCCATATCAAGGGTTATTGTGCCCTTGCCGTTCACTTCTGCATAGTCACGCACACGTTTTAGGAATCTATTAGCGATTCTTGGAGTGCCACGGGACCTACGTGCTAATTCCATGCAGGCATCCTCTTCGATTCCGATATTAAGGATCGACGCACTGCGCTTTAGGATGGTTGCAAGCTCGTCTGGTGTGTACATCTCTAGTCTAAATACTATTCCAAACCTATCTCTAAGAGGGCCAGTCATCATGCCAGCTTTTGTCGTAGCACCGATTAGAGTGAATGGTTGCAATTTTAGTCGCATTGTGCGTGCAGCAGGACCTTTGCCAAGGATTATATCAAGACAGTAATCTTCCATTGCCGGATATAGCACTTCTTCGACTGACCTAGAAAGCCTATGAATCTCATCGATAAATAATACGTCGTGCTCCCCAAGATTGGATAGAATGGAGGCAAGGTCAGCAACTTTTTCTATAGCAGGGCCGCTAGTCACTTTTAGCGATGAACCTAGCTCATTTGCAATGATATGCGATAACGTGGTCTTTCCTAGGCCTGGAGGGCCATACAAGAGGACGTGGTCAAGTGCATCGCCACGTTTCTTTGCAGCCTCGATGTATATTTTTAAGCTCTTTTTTACTTTGTCTTGACCGATATAGTCGTCCATTGATGTTGGACGCAAAGTATTCTCTACATCAGTCTCATCCAAAAACTTTGTGGATGTGATAAATCTCTCGTCATTCTCATCAAAATCCATACGCTATTACCCCATATTCCTTAATGCTTTTGCGACAATTTCCTCTGTGGTGTCATCAGGATTCATCACACGATGCACGAGGTTTGTCGCATCAAATTTTGATAACCCCATATCGACTAATGCGAATATTGCCTCATCCACGGCTGTGCTACTAGCAGGTTTAGACGAGACATTTTGGAATTTTTCAAAATTGAATAGATTGACGCTCTCTTTGCCCGCTAGATCCACAACTATTCGCTCAGCAGTTTTTTTGCCAACACCCTTTATCTTGCCGATAGTATTTGCATCTTTGTTGTACAGTGCGATGGATAGATCTCTTGGATTGATGCCAGATAGTATTGTCATAGCCATTTTAGGTCCAACGCCCGACACGGTGATAAGGCTTAGGAATAACTGCTTTTCCTCCAAACTCGAGAATCCATATAGTATCATCGATCCTTCCCTATCAAGGATTTGAAGATATGTGTATATCCTCACTTCCTCACCAGTATTTGGCAGGTCGTCAAAAGTGCTAGACGATATGTGGATCTCATATCCCACACCGCCTGCCTCGACTACTATGCTCTCAATATTTTTTTCCTCTAATGTTCCTCTAATAAATGCGTACATAATCTCTCCTATTTGATATCTGTCCCCGACAGTAATGTGTTAGTTTGTGCGTGTGTGCAGGCTACAGCCAGTGCGTCAGCCGCGTCATCCGGCTTTGGGATAGACGATAATTGCAAAATTGTTTTCACCATAAACTGCACTTGGTGTTTGTCAGCTCGGCCATATCCGGTTAATGCCTGCTTGATTTGAAGCGGCGTATATTCATATAGCGCGCAACCCATTTGCTTAGCACACAGCAGTAACACTCCACGTGCCTCGGATACCGCAATACCAGTCGTGATATTTGTATTGAAGAATATCTCCTCCATTGCCACACAATCGGGATTGTATTTTGATATTAACGCCTTTAGGCTATCATAAATTGCCGATAGTCTCTCTGGCAGCCTCATAGACTTGTCCGTCGTGATGACGCCATAATCTATCACGCGAATTCCTCGTCTTGATTTCTCAATAATGCCGAATCCAACAATAGCTAGACCCGGGTCAATTCCTAGTATTATCATAAAATATTCTACCTATATGATAAGTTTAATTATTAAATAAGTTTATGTCAATCCAATTTGCTATGGATAATCAATTTTGTGATAATTTATAAACGCGCTCTACTATTATGCTAAGTGGCAAAAACACCCATTTTTAGCATAAATTCACATTTTGCATAGCAATGACTAATATTAAGTGGTCACTCCAGATATAGAGCATAAACTAGCCTACTAAATTTGCCAAGCAACGAGAACTTTATATGATAGCCACACTGCCTAGCAATGAGAATTTGTTAGTTAGTCCAGTAACCCTGCTAAAATACTTCATCCAAATTGCAATAAAAAATAGCCTCTTGTGGGCTATTCTTCATCTTCCTCAATATCTGGCAGATTCACATTATGATAGACTTCCTGCACATCGTCGTTTTCCTCGAGTGCGTCTACTAGTTTTTGGAATGTATTTAGTTTCTCTGCTGGCAAGTCAATATAGCTAGATGGCACCATAGTAGCCTCAGCTGAGTCGACTTGGATATTTGCCTTGTCAAATGCTTCCTTCACACTATCAAGTGTCTCTGGTGTGGTGTAGACCACAAAGCAAGTATCTTCACTCACTACATCCTCTGCTCCTGCATCTAGTGCTACCATCATGACATCATCCTCGGTGTATCCGATGCCTTTGGATATCACTATCACTCCACGCTTGCTAAATAGATAGGACACACAACCAGTGCTGCCTAGTGATCCACCAAATCTATCAAATAGGTGTCTTACATCACTTGCTGTCCTATTCTTGTTGTCAGTGAGCGCCTCAACGATGATAGCTGATCCTGCTGGTCCATAACCCTCATATGTCATAGATTCGTAACTCACTGCGGATAGCTCTCCTGTAGCACGCTTGATGGAACGAGTGATATTGTCATTTGGCATATTATAGGACTTTGCCTTTGCAATAATATTTTTTAGTTTAGGATTTAGATTTGGGTCTCCACCGCCAGCTTTTACAGCTACTACGATTTCGCGACCAATCTTAGTAAAAATTTTTGAGTTTATAGCCTCATTCTTTGCCTTAACGTTCTTTATTTTACTCCATTTGTTATGACCTGACATAAGTCACCTCCTACAAAATATACATTAGTATGCTAGCCGACACACTAGCATTCAATGATTCCACATCGTTTTGCATAGGAATCTTCACTGTTTTGTCACAAGAATTTTTAATATTGTCACTCACACCCTGACCCTCATTACCTATATATAATGCAATTTTGCTATAATGAGTGCCAAGATGGAATACATCCTCTCCATCCATATCCGCGCAAATATTTTTGTATCCAAGTGCAGATAACTTAGAGATAATCTCATATCCTACAAAGTGAATATTCAGTCCAAATATATGCCCCATGCTGCTACGAATCACCTTTGGAGTGAATGGATACACGCTATCTACTAGATAAATATCGTTGTAGCCTGCAGCCCTAGCGCTCCTTGCAATTGCCCCAAGATTGGTTGGGTCTTGTATTCGGTCTAGGATTAATACTTTGTCACCTATACTACTACTCTCTTTTGGCAGCCTCACTAGTGCAAATATATCTGTCGGGCTAGTAGTACTGGATAATTCCTTGCATATCTTATCCGAAATCTCGAAACTAGGATATTTAGATAAGAGATCACTATATTTTTCAGCACTATTCGTATTTACAAAGATAGTATCAATCTGCAGGAACTTTGACACATCATATATCACCTTACTTGTCTCAATTAGCACGAGATTAGATTCCTTGATATACTTCTTTTCCCTGCATTTTTTAGCCGTTACTATTTTAGGATTAAGATTGGATGTAATTATCATATAATACTCCAAAAAAAGATAAGCCGAAAGCATTATTCATTCGGCTATCTAGTACTCTTATGCCTTAGTTACTGCAGCCTTTGCTTTCTCACAAAGAGCGCTAAAGCTCTTTGGATCAGATAGAGCAATATCAGCAAGGACTTTGCGATTTAGGTCAATCCCCGCTACTTTTAGACCATGCATAAATTTGCTATAACTGATGTTATTCTGGTGACAACCTGCGTTGATACGTGTGATCCATAGGGACCTAAAATCACGCTTCCTTAATTTCCTGCCGACATATGCATATTGCTCGGCCTTCATCACAGCGTGTTTTGCAACGCGGTATTGCTTTGAACGTGCACCCCAGAAACCTTTTGCACGTCTTAAAATCTTTCTACGCTTCTTTGCAGCGTTTACGCCTCTTTTAATTCTCATACTCTCCCCCTATTAGTCCTGAATCCAAGTCTCCACGGCCTTTTTGTTAGCCTTTGACACATTGGCACTCTGTCTTAGTCTCACATTTTGTTTGTGACTCTTGTGACGCATAAAATGTCTATGGCCTTGCTTGTTCCTTGCAATAGTGCCAGACTTTCTTACCTTAAAACGCTTCTTTGCGCCACTCTTTGTTTTCATTTTTGGCATTTTCCTTATCTCCTTATCCTAATATTATTTCTTTGGTGACAGCACCATATTGATGATCCTTCCGGTAAGCTCAGGTTTTGCCGTAACTTCACCTACATCGGATAGAATCTCGGCAAATTTTAACATCACTTGCATTCCTTGATCGGTATTAGCAAGTTGTCTGCCGTGCATCCTAAGTGACACTTTTACCTTGATATCATCCTCTAACATTTCTCTTACGTGCTTTGCCTTAATCATCATGTCGTTGTCAGCAATAGCCCAGGATAATTGCATATCCTTAGTCTTTGCGACCTTTTGCTTCTTCTTTGCTTCCTTCTCACGTTTTAGAGTGTTAAAGCGATATTTGCCATAATCCATTATCCTGCATACAGGTGGATTAGCTTGTGGGGAAATTAGGACCAAGTCCATCTCCTTGTCATATGCCATATTTAGAGCATCATTGTATGACATAATGCCGAGGGCCTCTCCCTCTGAGCCTACGAGTCTTACCTCTCGTGCACGAATTTGCTCATTCCTAAGTAATTCTTTTATGGTTATGTACCTCCAAAATTATTTTGCAAAATAAAAGAGAAGTGAGTATAGACCTACTCACTCCTCAAAACATTTTATAGTAAACTGTTTTGAACCAATCTCGGACGAAACCTTGATGGTGAGAAGAGCCTTCTACTTTTACTTTGACAGTGGTAGTATAACATGCTATGTTTCCATTGTCAACAATTTTGTTATACAATTAGTTATATTTATAGTATTTTCACTATATTTTCTCTGCAATTGCTGTATCAATTAGTTTGATGAATTCATCTAGGGTCATTGTGCCTTTGTCGCCCTCTGATCTATGACGAACGGCTACAAGGCCTGCTTCCTCTTCCTTATCGCCAACTACTAGCATATATGGGATCTTAGATAATTGGGCTGATCTAATCTTCTTGCCAATCTTTTCATTGGACATATCTGCATCTACCCTATATCCATGAGCTCGCAATTTCTCGCAAATTGATTGGATATAGCTATTGTTGTTCTCCGTAATGCCCATGAGCCTTACTTGCACTGGGGATAACCACACAGGCAGTGCTCCTTTGGTCTCCTCTAGCAGGAACGCAACCGTTCTGTCTAGTGAGCCAAATATAGCACGGTGTATGACAACTGGCCTCTGCTTTTCACTATTCTCATCGATGTATTCTAGTTCGAATTTCTCAGGCAACTGATAATCTAGTTGCAAAGTCGATAGCGTGATATCATGACCAAGTGCGCTCTCCACCTGCACATCAATCTTTGGCCCATAGAATGCAGCCTCACCTATTGCCTCGTAGTACTTTACGCCACGATTCTTTAGTATTTGCCTTAGAGCGTTCTCACTGATCTCCCAGAGGTGGTCATTGCCAAAATATTTTTCCTTGTTATTTGGGTCACGCAGAGATAATCTAAAGCGATATTTCTCCCAATGAAAATCTTTGTAAGTCGATAGCATGAGGTCGATTATGCCTTGCACCTCACTCTCTATTTGATCTGGTCTACAGAATATGTGACTGTCATTTTGGGTGAAGCATCTAGCACGCTCGATTCCAATCAAGGTGCCACTATCTTCGAACCTAAAGTCATTGGCAACCTCAGCAATTCTGATAGGTAAATCCCTATATGAATGCAAACTATTCTTGTACATCACCATGTGGTGTGGGCAATTCATTGGGCGCAAAACAAAGGCCTCGTTTTCTAGTTGCATAGCAGGGAACATATCGTCCTTGTAGTGATCCCAGTGACCGGATGTCTTGTATAGATCCACATTGCCAATCGATGGCGTCATCACATGGAGGTATCCTAGCGATATCTCTTTATTCATAATATAGTCAGATATAATGCGCCTAAGAGTGAAACCATTTGGCAACCACATAGGCAGTCCCTTGCCTACAAGGTCAGATAGCATGAATATGCCAAGATCTTTGCCAATCTTCCTGTGATCACGCTCTTTTGCTTCCTCTACTAATCTTAGGCACTCTTTGAGGCCAGCTTTGTCAGTGAATCCATACACATAGATTCTCTGCAACATTTTATTCTTCTCCGAACCTCTCCAGTATGCACCACTCACGCGATTGAACTGATATGCAAACCCGCGCAAATACTTGGTGCTAGGCACGTGTGGTCCACGGCATAAGTCATACCAGTCATCACCTAGATAGTAGACAGTTATCGTCTCATCATCTGGCAGATCACGAATGAGCTCCAATTTGTATGGCTGGTCACTAAATAATTTTAGCGCCTCATCTCTACTCACGACTTTGCGGGTAAATACTTGGTCCTCTGCAATAATCTTATTCATTTCCTTAGATATTGCTTCAAACTCAGCCTCGCCAATATTTTGGTCTAGGTCGATGTCGTAGTAAAAACCATTATCAATGGCAGGACCAATAGCAAATTTTGTATTAGGATAAAGATTCCTAATAGCCTTTGCCATGACGTGAGCCATACTGTGGCGCATCATATTCTCTTTTGATTCTTTTTCGTTACATACTTCGCACATAATCTCCTCCAAATAAAAAAATCCTTTAAGTAAATTACTTAAAGGACGAATTAACTAATCCGCGGTTCCACCTTCGTTGTGCCACAATTGTAGCACCTCTCTATCCCAAAATGTGGTCTTCGGGTACACCTCTATGTATAAGAGTGGTTTCGCTTGTCCCATAGGATATAGATACTTCCAGCCAAAGGTATCTTTCTCTCGCCTATCCCATGTGGGGCTACTTGTCTCCTAATCATCCATAGATATTGTAGTAGATTATTTACTCTACTCCTAGATTATATAAGTATTAGTGTTATTTGTCAATAATTTTGCCCTATTTTACTAGAATTTTTAACTCGTTACAATATCACGTAGAATAGTATTGCAAAGAATTGGAAGATGCTTCCGATCAAGACAAATAGATGCCAGATGGAATGAATCCACTTCTTCTTCATGCCAATTGCAAATAGTATTGCCCCAATCGTGTAGGCAATTCCTCCGATAAGCAACAGGATAAATCCCACTAGATCCAAATTTTGAAGTAACGGATTGATTGCAAGTAGTATGCTCCAACCCATCACAATGTAACTCGTCTGTGAGAAGATCTTAACCGGTAGTGTGTGCATCAGTGTAGCATTGAGTACTACGCCAAGTATTGCAAGTCCCCAAATTAAGCCAAACAGTGTCCATCCCCATGCTCCACACTCTCTTAGAGTCACAAGGCAAAATGGAGTGTAAGATCCTGCAATCAATATGAATATCGTGCAGTGGTCAAGCACGCGGAAGACTCTCTTTGCACGGTTTTTGTGTAGGAAGTGATAAATCGAACTCATCACATAGGTCACAATGATGGAGACCCCATATATGACCATAGATATTATGCCCCATACGTCGGAATATAGAGATGCAAATATTACTCCAAGCACCAAGGCAATGACCCCTAGTCCCCCGCCAACAATGTGCGTGACAGCGCTAAAAATCTCCTCGCCCTTAGAGTATACAGGCTCAGCTTTTACAGTCTTTGTCATATCTTCGCTCCTAGAATAATGATATCACAAAATCAATTCCCATTCCAAGCAATATGCTGGAAACAAATAGGAATAACACTATAAATATATTCTCTTTTATGTGTCTATTATTCTTGAATAGATATAGTATTCCAAGACCCGCATTCACGCAAAGTCCGGAGATGCAAGCCCCAAGTGTTAAGCCATTCATTATATATAGGTCAGTGATAATCACACTAGCTGCACAGTTTGGGATTAGTCCTACAACGGCCGTACAAAGTGGCTGGATTAGGGATATTCCGGATAGGAACGCCATTAGCCTCTCCTCAGTAATGAAATGGACTATAGTGCCAAATATAATATTTACAACGAGTATGAATAACAATATCTTTAGCGTATGTATGAGTGGATGCCATAGGAACTTCGATAACGTGCTAGGCTTCTCATCCTCTACATCGTGACCGCAACATCCCCGAATATGACTATCGTGCTCATCATGGTCGTGTTCATCGTGATCGTCTTTAGTATTCTCTGCTTGTCCATCGACTATGGTAGCTTCTACAGGTGCGCTAGGAGTAGCAAGTGTAGTAGTATGCAACATTCTTTTTTTGCCTAAATGAAGGATTAGATCACACATATAGCCAACTATTATAGCCCAGACAAATTTTATCAAAATTATATGCAATATCTTTGTCCAACCTGCTGTATTAGATATGAGAACTGGCAAAGCTTCATCGCTGGTTGCTATGAATATTGCAAGCAGTGTGCCAAGAGTTATCTTTCGCTTGCCATACAACTCTGTGGATACTATAGAAAAACCACATTGCGGCACAATGCCAATTCCTGCACCTAGGGCCACAGCGTATTTGCTCTTTAGTATTTTGTGATGAGCGTTGCGAAAAGTATACTCCTCTATTACTTCAATAAAGACGTAAACGAGGAATAAAAAAGGCGCGACTTTTGCCGTATCTATTAGTGCATCAAGCAATACTTGCCACATACTCCCCTCACAAAAATTTTTATCTTCCTAACATTTATATTATAAAAAAGAATTTATGTCAAGTTAATTTCATTTTATACTCGGAAGTACACTACAATTTGTAGGCAAATCACACCTAATATTAAAATAATAACTCCTAACTAGGAGATAGTTTGGTGAGAGTAATCGTCACCATGCTACAGCCGAAGTAGGAGTCAGTGATAGTCTTTTGAATATCAATACCATTAAGATAAATGCTAGATTTCTTGATATTCACTAATTCGTAGAGCTTGCTAGGATCTTCTACCACAAATACTCCCTGCCCCGTGATATTCCGTGCCACTTTGCTATCACACCAAGTATTTGCAGCGGCTAGGATCTTCTCATCATCCACTACTCGGAACCCTATTGCTACGAAGTCATCAGCTACACTGTATGGGCTAGATGGGAGGCAATAAGCACACGCGGTAAACCATATGTGATAGACCCCACTGCTAGAGAATTTTATAGTCCGATTTACACTATCTACCGTTATTATATCGCCATAATCCGTTTCCTTGCGCATTAGCGGTAGTCGGCCTCCCGAGGATATCTCTATCCCCTCTTTTGGGAAAGTCAAGGGATTATCGTTGTATGAGATGATAAAAGCTGACTTTATCTCATATGGACCAGTTGCACCACGAGGTCCACGCTGCCCAGCCTCACCTGCCATGCCTTGCGGACCGACTGGACCTTGTGCTCCCTGTGGTCCGGGTGCTCCACGTGGACCTGGAGGACCTTGTATTCCTTGTGGACCCATACTGCCAGTCTCACCCATGCTGCCTGTCATGCCTCTAGGAATGCTAAATATCAAGTGATGCACGCCATCGGTGAATAGGTCATCCACTCTTGCCACATTGTCAGGACTTGTAGTATTGACACGCGATACTTCGAAGTGCTCAGGCTCAGGAATAGATCCCGGCTGCCCCTCGGGGATAAAGAAGTCAAGTTCGGTGTCATCGCTATTGTAACTGACATTGATCCTTGCAGGCTCCCCGTATGGGATTGTGTTTGTGGAGCGTATTGTGATTGTGCCTCCACCTGCAGGACCAGTAGGCCCAGTTGCACCACGAGGCCCACGAAGGGAGTTTATGTCAAACGTCCCCGGCAGCAAATATGACTTAGTAGGAATCACCCTCACACATTTTGGATAGCAACATCGCTGATATCTCATAAGTCTACACTCCTAATAATTCTTCTATTTCATTATATTAGGAAGTCCCGATTTGTGACAAAAATAAGGCCTACAAATCTCGTAAGATTTAGAAAGAACGCAAAAAAAAATGAAAGTGCCTACAAGTCATAAGACTTCATATCGTAGGGGGCTACAAGGTTTACACCGAGCCAATTACTTACAATGAGATTATGTTAATAATACTATAAAAGTCAATATTTTTCAGTACAAATAAATATTAATCGTATGTTTATATGAGATTTATAAATAATGGCCCAGTGTCACATCATTTCGGTAGCCAACTGAAGCCCTAATCAGCATACGAGTTAAAAAAAACAAAAACATTGTAATTCATTTACAGATGTTTTTGTGAATTAGTACGAGTTATGCGAAATATTGGTGCACCAAATCAAAACTAAATTGAACCACAAATTTAGTTTTTTATTTTAAGCGTGCAACACTAATAATTGCGTTCTATTTTATGTCAATTATCTCTAAATCATTTGGCACAATAACTTTCCCTTAAAGTATGTCTGAGCTTCTTTTGTGTAAAGGCTTTTTCTGTTGTTCCCATGACTATCTTCTGTGTGATATAGGATCAAATTTTTAATTTTCAATTTGTTCATTGTTTCTCTTACGCCTTATAATCGCATATATCCCCCATCCAACAAGTAAAGCTACAGCTGGAACAACGATTGCTAGCCAAATCAAGCTTCCATTCTCTGGTTTTTCAGGTGGATTTGGTTGCTCTTGTTCTCCGATTATAATTTCAAAAGTAAGTTCATTTGTTAAATAATTATTTGCATCACTGCCCTTGTAAATTGCTTTTGCGATCATCTTTGTTTCTGAGATAACTTGCAAGGAATTTTTAACCCACTCAAAATTAGCTGGTAATTCAATTTCAGACAAA
Organism: uncultured Clostridia bacterium; assembly: GCA_947629745.1. GTDB lineage: Bacteria > Bacillota > Clostridia > Christensenellales > UBA1242 > CALWPI01. The sequence goes on along the minus strand of CANREZ010000008.1, from coordinate 4,897 downwards.
TCTTCAAACTGATTGTTTATTTTCAAAATTGTTTCAACTATTGGTTCCGTTGCTTTATGAATTGTAAATTTATGCTTCGACTCAGCGGCATTGTAATTTTGTGTCTGTGTAGTAGTTGCCTTAACCCAATAAGTACCTGCGTCAGTTGGCTTTATATTATTATAAACACCATTTATCGCATTTGAATAAAGATAGGTTACTTGTGCGTTTTCCTTTACTCCATTTGTAGATGGATTAGGTATAATTTTATCATTATAAGTCCAATCAGCCAGCGACACACTAAAATTCTCTAAATCAGCCCTTTGAATTGTGAAAAACAGTGTCATTGTTCCTATATATTCATTCTTTCCTGTAATAACAACACTAGCTTGACCTGCGTTTGTATTATTTTGGTATTTCACTTCAAAATCTGTGTTTAGATTTAGAATTTTTTCGCCATCTTTTGCAACAACATTTGGTGTTCTTTCAGTCCCATTATAAACAAAATTTTTAACATCTAGGTCAACATTTAACTGAGAAATTTCTTTTTGTGGCACTTTTGTTAATGTTATTAAAATTGTATAATTTTTATAATTTTCTTGGTCAGAATAGATCGCTGTGGCTGTCATACTTTCACCAACGATTTTTGTGCTTGGAGTTTTCCACTGCCAGCCTTCAGTATTAAGGTTAACATCTTGTAATGTTTTTGCATTCCTACTGATAGTCATTGATTTCTCTGGCATCTTAGGTGGGTTTTCAGCCTTTTCAATAGTAAATTGTGCTATATCTTCAGCGGACTTGTAATTCAGTGATTCATCAATTACTGCCTTGACCCAATAAATGCCGGCTTTTGTAGGTTTTACAAACGAATAGCTACCATCTAGGCTTGTAGAATATGAATAAGTTACATTTGCAGTTTCAAGGTGTCCTTCAGTGCGTGGATTTGGAGAGTTTTCGCCATATGTCCAATTTGCCTGAACAACTTTAAAATTCACTCTGCCGGCTTTGGATATTTTATATGTCAAATAAATAGTTCCAGAATAATTGCCAGAAAAGGTGATTTCTACTTGCACATCTCCTGCATTTATTCTATCTCCATTATAATTTACCGAAAATGTATCAATCGCTTGGTTTTGATAGGTTATAGTCAAAGTTTGCTCTGTTTGGCTGCCATTGTAAACAAAATCTTTAAGCCCTTCCACTTTCACATCTTGCAAATTCAGCGTTTTTGGTCTTATCTCAAAAAACTCGGTTTTGCTCCCCGTTGAAAAGCCGTCAATCGACGTTATCTTCACTTGCGCCATGGTTGAAGCGTCAATGTTGTTTGTGCACGAAACGCCGTAGCACTCACTTGGCACAATAAAGCCGTTGAAATACACGAAAATTTTTGGCGTTATTGCTTCGCCTAAGTAGGTGTATGTTCCGTCAATTCTAATTTCGCACATTTCCAGATCGTAAATTTCTGGCAAGTCGCCCACAACGGCAATCAGATCCACGTCGTTATGCAAAATGAAGAAGTCGGACAGAATTTCATCTTCACACTGCCACCCCTTAAAGCCTGCCTGTTCAAGTTTTTTCAAAGTGACTTTTTCGCCATAACTGCCAAAGCCAACATCCTCGATCTTGTTGTCAACAATATATCGATAAGAAAATCCACCTTGATATATCGCCGTCAAAACGATCTCATCATTAACCACAATAACTTGACCCGCAAAATATGTTGATTTTCGATCTTTGTATGCGATCACGACTTGTCCTGATTGGTCTTTGTTTGAAAGAAAATATTTCTCTCCTTGTCGAGCATATGCAGTTGATTTTCCTGTCTTAAAAAATATGTCAAGTTTGATTTTTTCTTTCATTTCAATGTTGAAAGTCATGTCTTTTTCAAGACTGATTTGATCGCCCGTGAAATATTTTTTGCCATCTTGGTCGGTGTATTCAATATATTGTCTGTTGGTTATCTCGAATTTTTGCTCTGTTCCAAAGACAAAGTTCGTGCCTTGAATGGAATGCTCAAAAATGTCGCCGCCACTTACGAATTTTAAATTAAATGCCATTGGTCTGACGACAATGTCTCCTTCGCTAAGCAAAAGCATATATCCGTCTTTGTTAAGTTTGATCTCTTGTAAAAACTCTTTCGAAATGTTTTGACCTTTCATGGTTTTTTGTCCGGTAAAGGCTTCGAAATCCAACGAAAATCCACTTTTTTGATCATAGATGCTCAAACTGTTCAAGTCGACGACATTCAAATCCACAAAATTTTCACTGAAATTGCAGTTTTCAATTTTAATTTGGTCGGGACTTTTGAACATGATCGCAGGGCCACTGTTTGCAGGCAAACAATTTTGAATTGTGCAATTTTTCAATTCAATCGTTCCAAAAGTGAAACTGATGACCGGAGAGGTGTATCCCTTTCCTCGCATATTTTGAAATTTGACATTTTGTGCAACAAGTTTGCCCGACTTTGATGCGCAGAAAATGGCGGTGTATGAACTCTCAACAAGTGTGCCGTCAAAGATTATGTTTGCGTCCTCTTTGCCCTTTAAAGTTAGGCATGCATTAAGATTGAAAAGATAACTTTTTCGCTCCGAATTTATGAATATGTCGTTATGCACACCGTCTGCAACCTGCAAGACGACATCCGACGAAATGGCACAGCCCGAAAATGAACAACTTTTGAAAAGATAGACTGTTTCATTCTTTTGCTCAGCGACTTTGATCGCCTCTGAAAGATCGAAGAACTGCTCGTCTGCAACGGTGCAAACGCACTCTTCTTCTGGGGTTATCAAGAAGCACTCATCACTCTCTTCGCCCTTGTTGAAAAATCTGTTTATCGCAACCACCTTGTAGGTCGGAGTGGAAGCATAATTGTGCTCATCAACAAAAATTGAAGAATAGGTGAAGCCGGCAACTTGAAAATCTGAATCTTGTGTTTTTGACAACACTTCATAGCCCAAGTGATTTTCACTTTTTTCACCAGAAATATAAATCGTTCTGACGTTTGCATCTTTTTCGATTTTAATCGTCGGCTTTGTGCCAACATATTTTCGTTGATTTTCAGGCACGTCTTTATTTTCTTGCATGAAATCAAACTGATATTCATCTGCATACCAATAAGGCGCATTTGTCTTTGAAATCTCGCCCTCACTTTCCGCCTTTGACATCAACTCTTTGAATTCTTTGGATGAATTTTCAAATGTGAACCTGTGTTCAAAATCCGTGTAAGTCTCATCGCTCCAATAAAAACCCCACCTTTCAAAATAATAAGAAAGATCAACCTTCGTCGCGATTGAAGAATAATATACCATCCGCTCCAAATTGGATAAATCAACAAGTTCTTTGCTTTGATACAAATTGTTTAATCTTGCCCAATATCCAGGGAACGCACACTCTAGATCCCACCAAATGAGATAATTATGATCCGGTTTAATTGTCTTGCCTGATCCGTTAACATAATCGTATGTATACATGATCTTCCCGTCATGATATGCCTGAAAGTCCAACGTGTAGTCGCTTGCAATGTGACCTAGCGCTTTGTTGAAAGTCGCATATTGTTCATAATTTAATGAATTTTGGCTTTTCTTGCCCAGTATTTTGTAGTATGCAAAAGCACCCGTGAAATTATTCGTTGTTTCGTTAATATATCTTCCGGTGATGTCAATCATATGCCCAAGTTCATGCCCAATGCCAAAGATGAGATGGTCGCTGAAATTATACTTCGAACTTTTTGCATTTTTAAAATTTGCAAACCAATAATGTTCTTCATAGAAGCCGATATGATTGAAATAGGTGTAAGCCCCTGAATTTTTGTAGGTCGTCATATATCGAAAATTGACAACAAGATGTTTGTTCTGCTCATTGTCATCAATTCCATTAAATTCAAACACTTGGTTCATATAGTTCGCCCAAAGTTCGAGATTTTCGGTAGGAGAGATCTCTTGATCGCGAATGTATACATTATATAAAGATGACGCCGTCGTTGTGAACAACGCGTGATCGGTCGAAAGTTCCGCCATATCAAGCATCGTCGTCGACTGTTGATATTCTTGATAATATTCCGCCAAAGCACCCAAAAATTCTTCTTCGTCATCACCCTTTTTGAAAATTGGATAATATCCACCACCCTCGATATAAACACTGACATCGCCCTGGTCGGCATTTGTGTGCCTATTTCGAATGTATATCGCACCGCCCTTTCGCTCAGACTGGCTTATATAACTTGAAGAAGAAACAAAGTCGTCATAGTAAAACTCGTTCAAGCCAATATGCAGTGTTTTTTGCCTCTGCCACTGATTTTCTGTATAATATCCGTGATTTTGCGTAAACACAATTTCTGGCAAATTATTGTCTTGATCCGCATCAACAAAAACTCTTATAGTTTGCCCAGTTAGGCCATAAATTCCTGTTAAATTAAATTCGGATGTTGGGAAATTAAATTTTAGAGTTGTGTGACTATAAGTGTAAAGATTTCCAACCTGTGCGATTTTATGGTCATCATTAAAAGTCGTTGAAAATTCCCTTTGGTAAGAATATTTTACATTGCCTTTTAAAACTTCATTTGCTCTTTCAAAAATTTTTTGATCAATTTTACCTTGTTCGTGTAGCTCTGTAATTATCTCAATTGTATTAAATTCATCCTTTAAACTTGTTTGCGTATAATTTTCAAATATATCATTTGCTGTGAATTTGTCAGCATTTTGTTCACTTGCCTCGCTTATTATTGCTTCGTCTGTGATAGCATAAACGGGCTGAGTTTGAAAATGTAGTCCAAAAAATATTCCTATTGCCGACAACAATAACAAACAACTCATGTAAAATAAAAATTTTGATTTTTTATTCTCCATATATATTATTATATCAAATTTTTATTATTAAATCAAATAAGATGCACAAAAAAGGTTGTTTTATTTCTAACGAG
>CANREZ010000007.1 GCA_947629745.1 uncultured Clostridia bacterium | reverse complement strand
TACAGTAAGATAGAATAGGTAAATTAGTCTGTCATTCAATATAATTGCAATTAAGATAGGAAAAGTACCGCCTTCGTATACGGTACTTTTTTTATGCCATTTACACACTTAGATCCTCATATGAGGGTCTTTTTTATCCTCAATAGGCTGCCCACAACTACGATGAAACTTATTTGGTTGAAATATCTTAACTTTTTTTGAAATGGGTATTTTCAAGTGGGTATTTTTCTGTTATAATTGATTAAGAAAAGATTTTTGCAAAGGAGTATTGCCGTGGACGAATTTGGAAATGATGAAGCATACGAAGAGGGCAGTGATACCATACAAGCGGGGAATTACACTATTGAAATCTTGCAACAAGGACTATTGATTAACGATCAATTCGTGCCAGCAGAATTTCTGGAAGGCCATAATGAAATGTTAAATAATGGTGTTTACGAAGTTTTCTGGGACGCTGATTCCATGTATCTCGTATGGGGAGTAGATGTCATTCGCGCTAAGGATAACGACATTTATGTCAATGGTTATTATTTGCCATCACTCATGGATGGAAGTGAGGTAGTGGATATATATATGGCGATTTCATTCCTGATGAGACATTGATAGACAAAATAATTTCTGAAAAGCATATAAGAGACGGCAAGACGATTGATCGCAGATTCCTAGAGGACATCCCAAGAGATCTACTCCTTATGATTGACCGCCAGCCAAATGATATTTTTGAGCATCTGTACTTGGGTAAAAAAGATTATGATCAGCATTTCAAGAAACTTAGCTTATACAATAGATTTTTAGCTGGACCATGCTGTGGAATGTTATTCCTGTTTGCATTACTAAATGTATTATTGATGTTTGATATGAAGCAGCCAGCCGAATTTATTTTGGCAATAATTGGTACTTTCAGTGGACTTTATGCGTCAAAGTTAATCCACGATAAACATATAGCAAATATAGAAGAACATAATGATGATATAGAAACGACATCTGCAAGAGCCGAATTATTGCTAGCAAAACTTGCAATGGATAGCGAAAAGAGGAAAAGGACAGTCGTAGGGGATTACGAGATTAATACTTATGACTTGACTTATGTGGATTGTAGTTCATTAGTATTCAGACATTTAGACAAGTGTCTAGACTATGTATCTGATTTTGTGAATGCGGAAACGAATATATTAAATACCATGGGTTATGAGAGATAATAGTTTATTTTTGACAATAATATAATACTTATTGGCAAGAGAGGTGAATTATGAAAATAGATAGTGTGCGACCAGTTACAATCATTTTGGTTGGGGAAGACCAAGCTGCAAAGTATATTTTTGCAAAAAAGTTAAGCGAGAGGACAGGCTTCTCCATTGTTGACTTGAATACTAGGAAAGCCGATGATTATTATCCAATCGACGACGTTAGCGATGACGAGATTGACGAGTGCCGAGCTTATAATAGATATCAGTATGTCGATGATGTGCTATCTAGCGATATGATATCGACGAGTTACATTTATTATATCAGCGACAATATGGTTGACTCATACAATTATGAGAAATTTGTTGACCTTCTAAATGGTTTTGATTTGGTGCTAAATTTAAGGGCGCCAAAGTCTGTATCCCCAAAGAAAAGAGTTCCAGGAAGACCAGGTGATGTGTATGATCGCATTACAGGAAAATCTGTAATCCTTGATGTTTACAATAAAGATGGCACAGTGAATCTACACGAGATGAGAAAACTCGTGACTGAAGTGCTCCACGCGTGTGACCATTCGGATCATCATAGTGTCTGGGTACTTGAGCCTGAGCGCGAAATATCCGACTAGAGAAATTGTGATTATTAACTACTTGATGCACGGCTTAATATAATTAAATTGATATATATTTGATGATATAAAATTGATATATATTTTGATGGCACTATTTCGTTGTAGTTAATATATATTGAACGAGTTACAAAACGTATATATGATACATTCTATATAACTATATATAATAGTTTAATCTATATATAATATCCTTATTAAATATGGTAGCAATCGCTATCATATTTTTTTAACCCTGTTAGGCCCACACAAGTTAATAAAATTATCTTACTTAATATCTTCCACATAAGGCGTACTTAAGGTAATTTAATTATCTCATATATTTTCCTCATATGGCGCCCACAAGTTAATTAATTTACTTCAATATAAGGCGCCCCGTAGTAGGGGGAGCTGTCTGCACGAATGTGCAGACTGAGGGGATTGAGCAAGCTATTGTGCTAATCTTATGTACCAACTTTAAGCCCTCTAATATTATATAATTGTACCTTATAATTATTAACCATAGTAACATATTACTTCATATTATCACTATACATCCACCATAATTAAGACACACCCGGGAGGGTGGGGTAGGAATAGGGAAAAAAGTGTGTAAAAAGTATAAAATTTTGTTAAAAAAGGGTTGACATACCCCACCCAATAATATATACTAACAATGCGTGTCACGGAATATTTTCTGTGTCATGCTAGTACATTGACAACTGCATAAATATTTTATTAACTCAAGAATAAATACGAGAACACAAAGTAAATTTTATTTAAGTAAAGATTTACGAGTAATACGTTAGATATTCAATTCACGAATGCAATTTTGCATGAGTAAATAAGAGTTCAAAATCGTTTAGTAGATAAATCTAGGCATCGATGAAAAGATAATATATACGATCAAGCGAAAAAGAGCGTATGGTGAATGCCTTGGCACTAGACGCCGAAGAAGGACGTAATAAGCTGCGAAAAGCCATGGGGAGTCGCACATAGACAGTGATCCATGGATATCCGAATGTGGAAACACAGCTGGAGTAATATCCAGTTACATATACATGAATAAAATAGTGTATAATGGGGGAACCCGGGGAACCGAACCAACTTAGTACCCGGAGGAAAAGAAAGTAAACAAACGATTACCCTAGTAGTGGCGAGCGAACGGGTAAGAGCCCAAACTAATGGTAGTAATACCATTAGGGTTAGGACTTACAATAAAGTGCAATATATGAATGTAGACGAAGATATTTGGAAAGATACACAAGATAGGGTGACAGTCCCGTAGTCGAAATATTGGTATAAGCATGAGTAAGCACCAGAGTAGTACCGAGCACGAGGAATTCGGTATGAAGGAGGGAGGACCATCTCCTAAGGCTAAATACGATCTAGTGACCGATAGCGAACAAGTACAGTGATGGAAAGGTGAAAAGAACCCCGGGAGGGGAGTGAAAGAGAATCTGAAACCATATGTTTACAAACGGAGGAAGCGAAATAGCGACCTCGTACTTTTTGTAGAACGGGCCGGCGAGTTACGTTATGTAGCGAGGTTAAGGTATTAAGTACCGGAGCCGAAGCGAAAGCGAGTCTGAATAGGGCGGGAATAGTTGCATGACGTAGACCCGAAACGCGGTGACCTATCCATGAGCAGGTTGAAGCAAGGGTAAAACCTTGTGGAGGACCGAACACACGTCTGTTGAAACATCCGGTGATGACTTGTGGATAGTGGAGAAATTCCAATCGAACTGCGTTATAGCTGGTTCTCCTCGAAATAGCTTTACGGCTAGCCTTTGAGTGAGAAATTGATGGGGGTAGAGCACTGAATGGACGAGGGGTCTTCACGGGCTACCAAGTCTTATCAAACTACGAATACTATCAAGGAAATATCAAGGAGTCAGACAGTGAGAGCTAAGTTCCATTGTCGAAAGGGAAACAGCCCAGATCTACAACTAAGGTCCCAAAGTACATGTTAAGTGGCAAAGGATGTGCGACCGCTAAAACAACCAGGATGTTGGCTTAGAAGCAGCAATACATTAAAAGAGTGCGTAATAGCTCACTGGTCGAGTAGTTGTGCGCCGAAAATGTCAGGGGCTAAAACATGACACCGAAGTTTAGGGATTGTGTAATATATATACAATCGGTAGAGGAGCAATCTATATAGGCTGAAGCATAATCGAAAGAGAGTGTGGACAGTATAGAAGAGAGAATGCCGGCATGAGTAGCGAGAGCAAGGTGAGAACCCTTGCCGTCGAAAGCCAAAGGTTTCCTGGGGAAGGGCAGTCCTCCCAGGGTAAGTCGGGACCTAAGCCGAGGGCGAAAGCCGTAGGCGATGGACAACTGGTAGATATTCCAGTACCACCTAGGACAGACAAAGAGCGAAGCAGTGACGCAGAAGGATAGTGTGACCCACCTGATGGAGGGTGGGCTAAATCATGAGGCTGTGCATGGAGTGAAGTACACATGCGCGATAAAGCCAGGTGATGATGGGGAGTGAAAATAGTAACGAAGCACATGAATTCACGCTGACGAGAAAACCTGCTAAGTAAGTGTTAGGTGCCCGTACCGCAAACCGCCACAGGTAGGCGATATGAGAAATATAAGACGAACGGGAGAACCCTTGTTAAGGAACTCGGCAAATTAGCCCCGTAACTTCGGGAGAAGGGGTACCTGTGTAACAGCAGGTCGCAGTGAAGAGGCCCAAGCAACTGTTTACCAAAAACACAAGTTTCTGCAAAAGCGCAAGCTGAAGTATAGGAGCTGACACCTGCCCGGTGCTGGAAGGTCAAGGGGAAGTGTAAGATGAGAGTAATCAAGATTCGAAGCATAGAACTTAAGCCCCAGTGAACGGCGGCCGTAACTATAACGGTCCTAAGGTAGCGAAATTCCTTGTCGGGTAAATTCCGACGCGCATGAAAGGTGTAATGATTTGGGCACTGTCTCAACAAGGGACCCGGCGAAATTGAAGTATGCGTGAAGATACGTATTACCCGCGATAGGACGGAGAGACCCCGTAGAGCTTTACTGTAGTTTGGTATTGGATTTCGGTTATGAATGTACAGGATAGGTGGGAGACAAAGAAGCATGGACGTAAGTTTATGTGGAGTCGACGTTGGGATACCACCCTTTTGTGATTGGAATTCTAACATTCAGCTATAAGCTAGTGAGTGGACAGTGCCAGATGGGCAGTTTGACTGGGGCGGTCGCCTCCGAAAGAGTAACGGAGGCGTTCAAAGGTTCCCTCATAATGGTTGGAAACCATTAGAAGAGCGTAAAGGTAGAAGGGAGCTTAACTGCGACACCCACAAGTGGAGCAGGTACGAAAGTAGGACTTAGTGATCTGCTAGTAGAGAATGGAATTGCTAGCACTTAACGGATAAAAGTTACCTCGGGGATAACAGGCTGATTCCTCCCAAGCGTCCACAGCGACGGGGGAGTTTGGCACCTCGATGTCGGCTCGTCTCATCCTGGGGCTGCAGTAGGTCCCAAGGGTTTGGCTGTTCGCCAATTAAAGAGGTACGCGAGCTGGGTTCAAAACGTCGTGAGACAGTTTGGTCCCTATCCATCGTGGGCGTAGGATATTTGAGGGGATTTGCTCTTAGTACGAAAGGACCGGAGTGAACGTACCAATTGTGCACCTGTTGTCACGCCAGTGGCATAGCAGGGTAGCGAAGTACGGGAAGGATAAATGCTGAAAGCATCTAAGCGTGAAACCAGCCCCAAGATGAGATATCCCATAACGAGAGTTAGTAAGACCCCTTGAAGACGACGAGGTAGATAGGCCAGGGATGGAAGTGTAGTAATGTATGAAGTTGACTGGTACTAATAGGTCGAGGGCTTGATCTCATAAGGAAGTATATAACTAGGGAGATCTAGTAAAAGATAGAAAGAAATATTTATGTAGTTGTGAGTGTACTAGAGTGCATTCAGCCATGACTGGTGATAATAGCGGAGGGGGAACACCTGTACACATACCGAACACAGCAGTTAAGCCCTCGAGTGCCGAAGATACTTGCTTGGCAGCGAGCTGGGAAAATAGGGCATTGCCAGTCTTCCAAGTAAGACCGAGACTAATATCTCGGTCTTATTTTTTTTGTGCAAATATATATATGTAAATTTAGTAGTGTTGCTAATTCTTACTTACCATATTCTTAATTTTTGGAATTATATGTATGTTTAATTACACTATTAAGTCAGGCAAAAGTTCAGGATGAGCATCGACTCACGCAAATATATGTATGTTAAATTATATTGCTAAGCAAAAGTAACCTTTATTACTACATTTTTTAGACAAAAAAATAAGGACAATAATTTGTCCTTATTTTACTTTCTAAAGCTTACTATTCACCATCTTCTTCTTCGTCTTCGTCTAGATTGTTCTCATATTCTTCTTGAGCAAGCATTTCTAGTAGTTGTTTTGGGCTTATACCCATCCTTAGTGCTTGTTGATTTATCTCATTCTTTAAGTCTTTCATAGCACGAGATTTTCTCTTATCTGCAGCCTTTGCTGTCTGATTTTCAAAGAATTTCTTCTTATCTTCTCTAGTTCTTTTACTCTTTGCAGCTCTCCTATCTTTTACCAATCTCTTATTCTGTCCTGTCTGTAATGCTTCACTTTGTCTAGCATTTGCGCGGTCATTGTGTGTGCCACCTAAGTCATTATTAATTTCTTTTAAAGTTCTCATATCTTCTCCCTAATGCAATTTTCTTAATGCATTAATAGTATATAATAAATACGGAATTTGTCAAGATGGTTTTCGAAAATTTTTGCCTAAATTTTCAAAATTTTTATCTATTAGAATAATAGATAAAATATGGATAATTAAATCACTTCTCCGACAGGAGCGAACCGATGGTTCGAATCCTAGTGAATGTGCTAAAAGTACAAACATAAAAGACTACTAATATTAAGACTATAATAGTTATAGACAATAAAAATTAGGGTTCCCACAAAAATAGCCGAAGGCGGCCTTTTGTGGGAAGAGGAAGAGCCGAGTAGAAACGAGGGATTTTTGCGTATAGCATAAACCCTCCAAAGGAACTCGAGCTCTGACGAGGCGCCTCAGGTAGGGCCGGCGCGTGAAGCAAATAGTCTAGTAGACTATTTGTAGCGGAAAGGCGGGAGCGCTTTAGCGCGGTTTGGCTCCGACAGGAGCGAACCCTTGGGTTCGAATCCGAGTCAGATCAAGTGTAATAAATAAAAAAATAAGTTCATTATTTGAACTTACTTTTACTTGGCGCCTCAGGTAGGATTCGAACCTACGGCCTATCGGTTAACAGCCGAGTGCTCCACCGCTGAGCTACTGAGGCACATACTCATGATACGTTGTAATTATATAAGAAAAATGCAGCGTTGTCAACACTTTTGATATCTATAATATATTTATATTTTAAACTTTTTGACACAACTATTTTGTGTTTGTCTTACTATCTAAATTCATGAGTGCTTGCAGCAATTCATCGAGTTTGTTCGAAATTGCTTTCCTGCGCTTATTCGTGAGTTTCCTTTTCTTTAGACCACGGATATAATGTTTCTTGGTCTCCGCCTTCATAATTTCTGTGAAAAAGGCCATAAATTTGTCAATTTCTACGATATATTGGATATCTGATGTGGATATGTCATCACTAATTATCATACGTGTGATGCGGTCGAATTTCTCATCCTCTGCATCTAGCCAGAAGAAATCTTTGTTCTCAATAAAGGCGTCAAGTAGTTCCTTGCAGTGCTTCACATAATATGCACGACTTGCTCTATCAATGTGATTGTATGAGGCAAGATATTTGGCATAAATCTCAGGCTCGCGCATGAGGCGGACGATACTCTCGTTGGTATAATCTTTCCTCACATAATGATTGTTGATATATGTGGTGAAATCCTCGTTATTCCTAAACATTTCATACATTGCCTCAGGATGATCAGAGTCCTGTTCAGGGTAATATTTGTAATTGATACCAAAATAATTCTCGCTCATATTTAATTATAGAATATTTTTTAGCTTTAGTCAACGATAGGGAGGATATAGAAGTTTTGGATATAGGCCCAATTGCTTTTTAAAAATTATTATTATTTGATATAATAATTATATGAAGAAAGTTCTTTTCGTATCCGAGGGCAATACTTGTAGATGCGTGATGTCGCAATATATCTTGATGGATAAGATAAAGCGTATGGGCGGGGCAGGTATCACGGTTGATTCGTGTGGCCTTAGAGTAAACGATGGGGATAGGATATCTCGTAATGCTTATCGCACTCTAAAAGCTCACAAGGTGAAATGCAAGAGGCGTAAGTCAAAGCAACTAAAGGCCGATATGATAGACCTAAACACCATAGTGATCACCATGACAAATGCTGAGAAGAACTTCCTATCTAATCTATCTCGCGTGTACTGCATGAGCGAATTTCCAAGCGGGATAGAGATAGAGGATGTGTATGGCAAGGATCTTGCCGCATACAACAAATGTTACAATATACTAAACTTCATCCTAGACGAAGTGCTAGAAATGTTAATTAAGGAGAAATTATGATATATTTATCTACAGATCATAGGGGATATGACCTCATGCAAAAGATCAAGAAATATCTAGAAAAATTAGGCCTAGAATATGTCTCAGTGGGGGCAAATACTTTAGATCCAAGTGATAGCTACGCCACATTTACTCTAAAAGCCAATGATCTAGTCGCATCAGACGACAATAATCGCGGAATATATCTATGTGGCACAGGCCTTGGCACGGCTATGGGAGCAAATAGGAATAAAAAGATCCGTGCGGTGTTATGCCCAAACAAAAAGTACGCATATTATGGCCGTCTCCACAATAACGCAAACGTGCTAGTCATGCCTGCGAATTATACCAGTTTTAGGAAAGCCAAAGGGATAATAGATACGTTCCTAAATACACAATTTGAGGGCGGCAGGCATATAGATAGGCTAAAAGCAATCTCGGAGTAAAATCGACTAATTAGTTATTTTTAGCATACATTATTCATAGATATATGTATGAGAAAAGTAACTATTTTTTTATGTCTTATATTCATCCCGCTGCTCCTTGCCGGATGCACAAACAAAATTTTTGAACAAACCAAAACTAAAGTCTCCGAGATGCGGGGAGTGTGCTATATCTATCAGGACGACAATATCACAGCAAAATTTGATAGTGGCACACGGGAGAATGTATACAAAATAGATGGAGTGTCGGGCGAGAAGACAAACTTTGGAGTTCTAACATTTTATCTAAAAAATGACCCTGAGATATCGGTCGAGCCACAATATGTGCTGCTCATCGGCACAACTAGGCTAGATGGCAAATTAGAGCGAAGTCCATTCGACGGCTCATATGTGGCAGATACAGGAAGATTAGTTGGGACAGGTGCAAGCATTGTGGCCAAGTTTGTAGCAGGGGACATAAACTATGAGTGCACATTGTCTTGTCCTAGCAGTGAGTGGGAAATTAATGGGGAGCAAGCCCTCGAGATAGCCTGCAGACATTTTGAAAAAGATCTAAAAAAGCATATAGCGGAGAATGACCTAAAGTGCGAGATATATGTGCGGGCACTAACAGATGATGAGTATAGTGACAAATATTATTGGTATGTCAATTTCTTCTGCCTAGACACTTCGCAATTCACGTGCATCATAGATATCAACACAGGGGAAATATTAGCCGATAGAGGTGTACTTAGATAGTACACTTTTTATTTTGTAATATATACAATGTGTGCTAAAATATTAAATAGATTATATTTAGTGCTTGGTGCTATGCAAATTGACTAATTTGTCCTACTTTGGCTAAAAATTTTGTATTGCATAGTACTGGGAAGGACGGCTATGAGCACACTTAGTAAGATAAGTTTAGAGAAATTAAAATCGTATATCGGGCAAATATTTGATAGGGACAAAGTGATAGATGAAGAGTTGCTTGATACTATCGCAAAGATATCCGACGAGAATAATTGTGAGATAGGAATAGTGATAGATAGGTCGGGCAAGATCCTTGATATTTCAACGGGGTCAAATAACCGAGTAGAGTATAGTGTGGAGAGTAATTATAATGGATTAAGCCACACACGCATCATTCACACTCATCCAAGGGCATCAGCGAAGTTATCCAGTATTGATATCTCCGGTCTTAGGAATAATAGGCTTGACATGATGGTGGCAATTAGTACACATGACGGCAAGCCATATGAGGCACAAGTAGGATTTTTTAATGGAGAAGTAATACTCAGTGACATCCTTGATGCGAGGTTCCTAAATAAATATGGCCTAAACGAAAAAGTGATAGAGTATGAGAGGGACTACCTTAGATCTCATAGAGAGGATCTTGATGGCAAAACTCGTGCCGTGCTAGTCGCAGTCAAATTGAAGAATGACAAGTACTATGATGATATGGCAGAGCTATCTAGTCTAGCCGACACATGTGGGATAGAAGTGGTGGATAAGATTAGTCAGGCAAGGGCATCTATTGACCCAAAATATTATATAGGTTCGGGCAAGATCAGCGAGATTCGCGAATCAATCCAGCTAAATAACGCTGACCTTGTCATATTCGATAACGAATTATCTGGCACCAAGACTTACAGCCTCGAGCAAGCCTTGGGCGTGCGCGTTATAGATAGGTCTAGACTGATACTGGATATATTCGCTCAACGTGCTAGATCCAGCGAGGGAAAACTCCAAGTACAACTAGCTCAACTGAAATATTCCTTGCCTCGACTAAGTGCATTGTCAAATTCCGCGGGCAGGTTTGGCTCAGGTGGGGCAGGAATGCGCGGACCGGGTGAGACTAAACTGGAACTATCAAGACGTGTGGTGGAGAGGAATATCCAAAATGTCGAGAAATCACTGAAGAATTTGGAACGCCGTAGAGCAAGTGCTAGGTCCACTAGAGGCCATGACACACCGGTTATAGCCATTGTGGGTTACACCAATAGTGGCAAGAGCACTCTACTAAATCGCCTCACAAAGGCCAATGTCTATGCCAAGGACGAATTATTTGCTACTCTTGACACCACTGCACGTGCACTATATCTAGATGGCGTAGGGCGGGTAGTGATAGTGGATACCGTTGGCTTTGTATCTAGGCTACCACACGAATTCATAGAGGCTTTCGCTAGCACGCTCGATGAGACTAAGTATGCTGACCTATTGCTCCATGTAATAGATGCCTCTGACCCACAAAGAGAGAGCCATATCCGAGTTGTCGAGGAATTATTATCCTCACTTGGAGTAAAATCCAAGATTATTCGCGTTTACAATAAATGTGACTTAATCGATAGTAAGACAGTCGGTGGTCTAAGAATCTCGGCTATCACGGGCGAGGGATTAGATGACCTTCGCGCTGAGATTGTGAAGAATTTGAAAAATAGATAAAATTGCAGGGTGGCAAGAATTGTAATAAACTAAAGCATCAAAAAAAATAAAAATAGCAGTCACACATTCAAAGGCAAATGTATATTATGAAGTATACAAGCAAAATATGACAAAAATTTTTATTTACATAAACTCCTTCCAAAAAATCTTTGGTCATGGTTTGCTTAGAAATTTTAGGAGGTAATATTATGTTCTTTGGAAACAATGGCTGCGGAATGCCAACTGGCAACAATTGTGGTGGCGGTGACAACTGCCTCTGCTGGATAATCCTATTATTGTTACTAGGCAATGGCAATGGCTGTGGCACAGGTTGCAACATTGATATCTGCTGGCTAGTGATGTTAATATTATTGTTACAAACCTGCGGATGCAATACCTGCAATTAAGGAAAATTCCTGCAAATTAACTTGAAAATTATTGATACATAAACATTTTGAATCCTAAATGTGTTCTATCCCATACAGCGTGGGATAGATTTTTTTACATAATTTGGAAATTTTTGGTTACGCTAGAGTTAACAATATGTCACCAAACTATCTGCAAATCCTGTGATTTATGTAGACAATTTCGTTGACATTGATGTTATATTATTATAAAATATCTTAGACTATTTTATAAAACAAGGAGATTTTCGACATTTATGAAAGGAAAGAAAGTAATTATACCTGCACTTGCCGCTATGTTTGGCCTTACAGGATCTGCCGCACTAGTGCAGAGTATGAATATGTATAATGCACTTGAGGACAATGTTGGCGAGACCATTTCAGTCAAGGGTTTTGTCTCTACAGTCAAGGTTGGACAAGACTGGACTCTACCAACTGTTCAGGCTAATGGCAGTGGTTCTACTCAAGTAGATTATACCCTTACCGATAGCACAGGTGTGAGCGTTAAGGAGAAGTTTAAGAAAGAGAATAGTGATGACAAAACCTACAACTTCGCTACCAGGGGAACATACAAACTCCAATATTACACTGGACAGGCGAATAATAAGAAATCTCTTAGCGATGTCATGCTAATCACTGTAACCGATGCAGAGTATGAAGTGAAGGTGAATACCAATTCTAGCCACGTCATCCCAAGCACAGTAAAGAAGGGAACGAAACTAGAGATAGAGGTGCCAACCACCGAGTATGATGGCAAGGCTGAGTCTTACTACACCGTGGGTGCTGAGAATGCAGTTACTCACCAAGCAAACGAGACTCGCGATGTGCAAATCGTAGTTACGAATGCTGCAAACAGTGAAGTATTTACATCCAAAGGTCATGAGGGTGAAGCAAAGGCTGATGCTAATGGCCATGTGTATTTCGAATTCACACCAAGTGATGCTAGTAGATACACTATCACATACAAATATGTGACAGGGGATAAAACCCAACACAGTTTATCTCAATCTTTCAATGTCGAAGATAATTTTGATAATAACTCCGTTGATCTAAAGATTAACAAAGTGACGAAAATTTCTACTACCGATATCAAGCTTGGGACGGAAGTAACCCTTCCAGCACCTGAGGTCATAGATAAGACTACCGGCAATTCAGCAAATGCTTATGTCGTAGTGAAGATCTCTCATACGAATAAAGCTGGCCAACCAGTAGTAGAGACCATCGATGACTACAAATATACATTCGTCGAGGCAGGGGATTATACCATCGAGTATAGTGCAAGCATTCCTGCATTCAATAAGACCAGCACTCCACAATCTTACTACCTAGGTGGTGTGAGTGATACAGTTTATCCTACTATCTATGCTGTGAAGGATTATACAGTAGAGAATGGCAAGGTGACAAAAGTGGGCGAAGATGCTGTGCCAGAGAATGCTACTGAGGAAAAATTGCTAGAGATGCTAGGCAATGAGGAATTTAACATCCCAAGTCTAGTAAAAGTAGGTGAGGAAGTCACCATTCCTGCAATCTTTGCAACTGACAACGTATCGGGATACAGTGGAATTACTCTCACTCGTTCCGTTCGTACAGAAAATACTACATCCAATAAGATTGACGCTGACCCATTCAAGGCAGCAACATATAAATTCGAGACAGCTGGAGACTACTCAATTTGGTTTGACGCAGTGGACGAAGCACACAATGCTAGTGAGACATCCAGTGGACGTGGCAATACCAGGAAGTTCTCCATCAAAGTTGTCGACAACTACGATGTATTCGTGGGTTCAGATAATGATGCAAAGCCAACTATCACTACAGAGCTAACCAACGAAGTATTGACCAGCGCAAAAGACGTCGAATTTAACGTGCCAAAGGCAACTGACAAGTTTGACTCCCGCGTCCAAGTCGAGACATTCTATCAGTTTGTGGATAAGGGTAGTTCTGCTCAAGAAAATGAATGGACCAAACTAACTAAGACCAACGACGATGGCAAATATTCTATACCTCTATCTATTGGCAAAGATACACTACAAATCAAAGTGGTAGCAACCGCAGATAAGATCACAGAAAATGGTGAGCAGCGTGTCACAACCAGAATATTCAAGAAGACTTTACCACAAGACTTAGTGGCAGAATCAAATATTACTTTTACTTCAGATATAAGCGACTTTAAGACAGAGTTTGATAAACTAAACGCTGATTTAAAGATTAATGAGAGCAGCCTATACAACAAAGGACGCGTATATTTACCAAAAGTTACTGCATCAAATGACAAAGACAATAATATCGGTCTATCCGTGGTTGTGCGTGATGCATCCAATAACAATAGGACAGTTTACAATAGCTTCTCCACATCTACTAGCAAGAATGGTGGATATGAAGTAACACTTCAAAATGGTTACTTTAATGCAAATGCTATGGGCGTGTACACTATCACATACATTGCACACGAGCGTGGATTGAATGCACAAGGCCAAGAAGTGCACAACTATCTATCCAAGTCGTTCAAGATTGAGATAGAAGGGGAGCACACCAGTCAGATTGTCATCTCCACTTGGAATAGTGCTGAGATTGAGACTGGCAAATACTTCTCCGTGCCAATGGCAGACCTGTATGTTGATGGCAAGATTGTAGAGGTCAATGATGGGACAAGTGAGTACAAGACCACATGGCAGATCTACAAAGGCCCATCGTATTTCTTTAACCTTGAAGAATACAAGAACCATATGGGTGATCAAAGTTTACAAGATACTGATATGAACAACGCATATGCAGAGTGGTTAAAGGAAAATCCAATTATCACACCTGAGACTGATGCATATGGATTTACCCCACTAGTAGCAGGCACATATACTATCGAGTATATTGCATACAAGAGTGATGAGATTGTGGCAAGGACTACCAAGTCGGTCACAGCAGTCAATCCAGCACCAACTGTAGAATTCGTCGATGAGTACAATTCTGAGTACGACAAGAATCAATTCGCTGATGCTAACCCAACTAATGCAGACACTGCAGTGAGCATCAAAGTGCCAAATATCTCAATCACAGATAATAATGGCAAGGAAGATCTATCCATTGAGGTCAAGTGTGTTTACACTGGTTCTACCACAGTAGATGACCCAACTTGGGGCAAGATCACAATCAACAATGGCGTAATGACCGGTGGCAATGAAAATAGATTCTACTATGACGAGGCATCTGGATGCTATATAGTGAAGGCAACATACACTGGCACATACACCACGACATTCACTGTTACGGAAAACGGTGCTTCACCAGTTACCAAGGAATGGAGTGTGGCAGTCGGTGATGTGCAGAAACCTGAGTTCTTCATCCAAGACGCTGATACCAAGAAGGAAGTCTTGCATACTGAGGTGAAGACTGGTGACACCTATATACTAGATTCTGAGACATTAAAGGATTATATCACAGACGATAAGTCAACTTGGGATAAGATAAAAGTCAATCTCACGATGACCAATAGCTCAAACAACGCTGTTGAGAATGTCGCTCAGAACGCAACTGATGCAAAGCACAAGAAGTTCCAAGCAACACTTAGTGAGTCCGGCAAATATACTTTGACAATTACAGTTACTGATGACATTGGTAACTACCAAGTCTACACTGAGACTATCACAGTATCTGATGAGACTGCTGATACAAACAATGTGGGAACAATTGTTGGTACAGTGCTCATTGTGATATCCTCACTAGTATTAGTAGGAGTGGTCGCATACTTCATTATCTCCGCATATAGGAAGAAGAAAGGCAAAAAGTCAAGATCCCGTAAGAATAAATAAGGATAGAGACTAATAGAATAAAAGAGGTGTTACCTAGCGTAGCACCTTTTTTAAAACTAATTAGTGAAAAAAGAAACTAGCAAGGACTGTAGGATCATCAAAAACTGTTAACTAATCAACAAATAGTTACTAAATAACTATTTACTAAACAACAAATAGTTCTTTAGGGTGGAGTGACAGATAGTGATAGAATATTGGTCATCGGGAATAGATCAATACTAATAATTCATTGCTAAAAATATGTTATATTGGTAAATAATTATAAAGTAGGCAAATTGGCGGCCTACTTTGTTTTACAAAAATATTGCTTGATGCTAAAATATAATTGGAGGCATGTATGTTAGATAAGCAAACTGAGAGTATGTTAAAAGTTTTGTCTAAATATGGTGCCGATGCTGGATACAAGGTGCTAGAATTTAGTGACCTTATAGATGAGTTGCCGAGGAAATATAGCTTCGACGAGGACAGCATCAAGATGTGTGCGACTTGGCTGGCAAATAGGGAATATATCGAGATAAAGTATATGGAAAATAACGTCATATGCCTTAGAGTCTTGCCAAAGAGCAAAATGTATTTTGAAAATCAAATAGAGAGCGACAGGGAATCGAAATTGTTCCGCCGAATGTTCATCGCATCCATTGTGACGAGCGCGGTGGTGTCATTCCTTGCAGTGATGCTCGCTAGTTTTTTGTTTAGGTAGGATAATATGCTTAGTAGGAAAGAAAAATGTGTCATGACATATCTATACGATACGTGCAATGGCAAAGGTGCAGTGCTGATATCTCCTCACGAGATAATAGAGGGGATTATGCACAAATATGAGCTAAATAATATAGAGATTGACCAGATTCTCTCCGCTCTTGCTATGGACGAGTACATAGAATTAGTCAATTCGGATAGCAAGGGAAAGCTTGTCTATTGCATTACGCTAAAGGCCAAGGGCGAGGCTTATCTCCGTGATAGCAAGAATCACAAGAAGACCGCAGTGTGGATATTGACCCGCACTATACTCCTAGCGGTAGTAGCGTTCGTCGTGGGAAGAATTCTTGCCGCTATATTTAGTTAGACATGAGGGACTATAGAGTAGTCCTTTTTTGTTGGATTCAAAATTTTAGGAATTGAACCCTTACTGTTGAATACAAACTTATTTTGTGATAGAATATGGTAAAAATATTATAGGAGGACGCAATGCCATACGATCTAGTTAGCAAGTATCAGCCGACAGGTGACCAGCCACAGGCAATAGAAAAGATTACACAAGGCATAGAAGATGGCTTGCGTTTTCAGACACTACTTGGTGTCACCGGCAGTGGCAAGACTTTTACTATGGCAAATATTATCAAGAATATTGATAGGCCGGTGCTAGTTCTTGCTCACAACAAGACTCTTGCGGCACAATTGTGCAACGAGTTCCGCGAGTTTTTCCCAAATAATAGGGTGGAGTATTTCGTCTCCTACTACGATTATTATCAGCCTGAGGCCTATATCGTCTCCACTGACACCTATATTGACAAGGATATGAGCATCAATGACGATATCGACAAGATGAGGCATTCGGCTACGTGTTCACTATTTGAGGAGAGGAATACTATAGTTGTGTCATCAGTTTCCTGCATATATGGTCTTGGTGCGCCTGAGACATACAGCAGTATGTGTATATCCATGCGTTCGGGAGATAAAGTGTCTAAGTCGGATATAATAAAGAGACTAATATCCCTGCAATACGAGCGAAACGATGTAGACCTTGTCAGGTCCACTTTCCGTAGCCGTGGGGACGTGTTAGATATCATTCCTGCATATTCTAGTGACATGGCCATTAGAGTGGAATTCTTTGGCGATGAGATAGACCACATCAGCGAGATTGATGTGCTGACAGGCAAGAAACTAGCCACACTTGAGCACGCATTCATCCTGCCTGCTAGCCACTATGCAGTAGGCTCGGATGTGTTAGAGAAAGCTATGGACGAGATCAAGCATGACTGTGATGAACAAGTGAAATTCTTCACCGAGCAGGGCAAATTGATCGAGGCTGAGCGAATCAAACAACGTGTTTACTACGACCTTGAGATGATGAGAGAAGTAGGATATTGCAGCGGAATTGAGAATTACAGTAGATATTTTGATGGCAGGAATCCGGGTGAGGCACCATATACATTGCTAGACTATTTCCCAGATGACTTCGTGTTATTCGTGGATGAGAGCCATATGACGCTACCTCAAGTGCGTGGGATGTATGCAGGGGATTTAGCGAGGAAGACAAATCTTGTAGAATATGGATTTAGACTTCCTGCAGCATATGATAATAGGCCGCTAAATTTCACCGAATTTGAGAGCAAGATAAAGCAAGCAGTGTTTGTGTCAGCCACCCCTGGCGAATATGAGTTATCTCATAGTGACCAAGTAGTGGAGCAGATCATTCGACCAACTGGTCTGCTTGACCCAAAAGTCGAGGTGAGGAAGATTGAGGGTCAGATAGACGACCTAGAGGGAGAGATAAGGAGCGTCGTGGCAAACAAGGGTAAAGTACTTGTCACTACACTGACTAAGAAAATGGCCGAGTCTCTCACCAATTACCTTATGGAGCATGGAATACGCGTGAGATATCTACATAGTGAGATAGATACACTCGAGCGTGTGGAGATAATCCAAGCCCTTAGGATGAACGAATTTGACGTGCTAGTGGGCATCAACCTACTGCGTGAGGGAATAGATATACCTGAGGTGCAGCTAGTGGCCATACTAGATGCGGACAAGGAAGGATTCCTTAGGAGCAGCTGGGCACTCATCCAGACCATTGGACGTGCTGCACGAAATAGTGAGGGGCATGTCATAATGTATGCTGATGTCATCACCGACTCTATGGATGAGGCAATCCGCGAGACCAATAGGAGGAGATCCATACAGGAGGCATACAACAAGGCACATAATATAGTGCCAAAGACTATAATAAAACCTGTGACAAACACCTTGGAGATCAGGAAAGTCGAGAAGGTGAAGACTAATAGGAAGCGTGATGAGATTGCAAAGGAAATAGATCAATTGAAGTCCGCAATGAGGCTTGCTAGCGATAGATTGGACTTTGAGACGGCAATCAAACTGCGTGAGAGAATTAGTGAATTAAAGAGTGAACTAAAGGATTAAGTTATGCAAAAGAATATAATTATAAAAGGAGCGCGCGAGAATAACCTAAAAGATGTCAACTTGACTATCCCAAGGAACAAGTTGGTCGTCTTTACTGGCGTTAGTGGCAGTGGGAAGAGTACACTCGCATTTGACACCATTTTTGCTGAGGGACAGCGAAGATATATGGAGTCATTATCGAGCTACGCAAGGCAATTCCTAGGCCAGATGCACAAGCCTGATGTGGAGAGTATTGAGGGACTGTCTCCTAGCATCTCCATTGACCAAAAGACTACATCAAATAACCCACGAAGCACAGTGGGCACTGTTACTGAGATATATGATTATCTTAGGTTACTTTTCGCACACATTGGTGTGGCGTATTGCCCAAATTGTAAGACACCTATATCTAGCCAGACAGTGGACAACATAGTGGACATGATTATGTCAAAGGGTGAGGGCGAGAAAGTCATCATTTGCGCCCCAGTATTTCGTGGCAAAAAGGGAACATTTGCAAAGGAATTGGAAGACTATAGGAAGCGCGGATATATCAGGATATATGCGGATGGTGCTGAATATTTACTAGAAGACGATATCAAGCTCGATAAGAATAAGAAACACGATATAGATATAGTGATAGATAGAGTAGTGCTAAAGCCTGAAGTGGAGCATAGACTAACCGAGGCAATAGAGATCGCTATATCCGAAGCTGATGGCAAAGTGTTAGTGAAAACTGGGGATAATGACTATCTCCATAGCACGAAACACGCTTGTCCAAAATGCGGTTACTCGGTAGAGGAGATCGTGCCAAGGCTATTTAGTTTCAACAATCCATATGGTGCGTGCCCAGAGTGTGCAGGATTAGGCCTAAGACAGACCGTGATAGAGTCAAAGATTGTGAAAAATCCAAATAATTCTCTGTTTGACGGGGCTATCAACAACACTGCTTGGGCGTTTGACAATGGCACAGCCAAGATGTTTTATCAGGCCGTGCTAGATTACTTTGACCTAGACTACTACACTCCATACAAGGATTTGCCACGTGCAGCACACGATATGTTATTCTATGGCACAAAGGGTGAGAAGATCCCAACATATCTGTATTGGCTAAAACGTGATGGCAGTATGGCCTTTGAGGGAATAGTTAATGCCTTGATTAGGCGTCTCAATGAGACTCACAATGACACAATCAGGGATGCTATTAGCAAGATGCTAGAGAGTGTGGAATGCCCTGTGTGCCATGGCAAGCGACTAAAAGAATCCGCTCTGAATGTGAAAATTGGCGGAGTGAATATCATAGAACTCACCGACAAATCAGTGGATGAGATATTAAAATTCCTAAATAAACTAAAGCTCACAAAGACTGAGGAAGAAATAGCTCGACCAATCTTGAAGGAAATTTGCGCAAGGCTAAACTTCCTAATAAACGTGGGATTAGATTATTTGACACTATCTAGGAGTTCGGGCACACTATCTGGTGGAGAGAGCCAGAGAATAAGGCTAGCTACACAGATTGGCAGTGGACTAACAGGCGTGATGTATATCCTAGATGAGCCAAGCATTGGTCTGCACCAAAGGGATAATGACAAGTTACTGGGTACGTTAAAGCATCTTAGGGATCTAGACAACACAGTGATTGTGGTGGAGCATGATGAGGATACTATCAGAAACGCCGACTATATAGTGGATATTGGACCATATGCTGGAGTGAACGGTGGTCAAGTAGTGGCCACTGGTTCGGTAAAGGATATCATCGCTTGTCCAGATTCGGTGACTGGGAAATACTTATCAGGGGAATTAAAGATAGAAGTACCGAAAAAGCGTAGGAGCACAGACAAAGGCTTCTTCACAATAGTTGGTGCTAAGCAACACAACCTAAAGAATATCAAGGTGGATATCCCGGTAGGAGTATTCACTTGTATCACCGGAGTTAGCGGCAGCGGGAAGAGTAGTTTAATCAACGACATATTGTATCCAGCTGCAGCAAATAGGCTAAATGGTGCCCAGTTAACTGAGGGGAAGTATAAAGAGATTAAGGGACTAGAGAACTTCGACAAAGTGATAAATATAGACCAATCTCCAATAGGGCGCACTCCTCGTAGCAATCCAGCCACATACACAGGGCTATTCAACGATATCAGATCTCTCTTTGCTAGTATGCCAGGTGCTAAGGAGAGGGGATACACAGCAGGGAGATTTAGCTTTAACGTAAAAGGTGGCAGATGCGAAAAATGCGGTGGAGCTGGAATCAACAAGATTAGTATGTTCTTCCTCCCAGATGTATTCGTCACGTGCGATGAGTGTGGGGGAAAGCGTTACAATCGTGAGACTTTAGAGGTGAAGTACAAGGGCAAGAGCATATATGATGTGCTGGATATGACAATTTCCGACGCATATGAATTCTTCGCTAATATGCCAAAGATTAAGAATAAATTGAAGAGTCTTGTCGACGTGGGACTTGGATATATCAAACTCGGTCAGCCGGCTACGGAACTATCGGGTGGTGAGGCACAGAGAGTGAAACTCGCAACGGAATTATCTAGACGCAGTACAGGGAAGACTCTCTATATCCTAGATGAGCCAACAACGGGACTGCATATGTACGACGTGCACAAACTAATTGGAATAATAAATGACTTAGTAAATGGTGGCAATACCGTGGTCGTCATTGAGCACAATCTAGATGTGATAAAGGTAGCTGATTACATCATCGACTTAGGTCCTGAGGGTGGACAAAATGGTGGCACAATTGTAGCCTCAGGCACACCAGAGACTGTTGCAAAAAATCCTAATAGTTACACCGGAATATATATTAAAAAGATATTAAAATCTTAATGCTATGCAAATTATAAAAAGTCTAGTAAATACTAGACTTTTTTACTTTTGCATAATACTGGAATATATGAGTAAAATGACAAATATTTTCTAAAATTATTTTAGATAATTTAGTTTAAAATTATAAACGAATTATCTTTTAATTTATTGATCAATTTGATTTGAAATTATAAACAAATTTTATTTTATTTATAAATATTTTTTGTTTAATTTTTAGAGTAATTTTATTAAATTTATAGATAAATTTTATTTCAATATTTATTTTAATTTATAGAAATTTTTTAGCGTATTAGTAGTCATTTATACTGCCAAAATTAGAGTATATTTTGTAGGTTAAAGCCCATCATGTCTTTTAGTTCAAAGGCGTTTTCGGCAAGGAGATATAGCTCTACTTTGCTTGCCTCGTAATCATTGATTGAGATATTAGTACATAGGCGGCTTAGGCTATCACAAATATTTGCTAAGTCCTTGTGATTGAACATTAGGGTGAGCCAAGGCTCGGCAGTCTCCCATGAATCTCTGCTAGCATCAGCCTTTTCGTATAATGATGCTACATTCTCCTTATCATCATCTATGTGGTCCATAAGGTAGGTGATATTTCCCTCCATCTCGTTTAGGAAGTTATTTACGCCCACGCACTCGAATATTCCAAGGGTAAATATGAGGACAAATAGGACAAAGGTGGTTATTGTTCGTGTCACCATTCACCTCCACTGTATCCACTATCCACTGTGAAGTACTGGCCACTTTTTGGCATACAGTATAGTTTTCCCTCAGAATTTAGCGTGATTAGGGCTATGTCCTTTAGATTCTTGTAACCATTTTGGAGTATGCATGAACTAAGAAATGCTTCGTCAATCTTGGCTAGGTTCATATTTTCCTTAACACACCTGCCGTCAGCATAGACTATGATTGGCAGGGCAGCGCGCTCCTTTGGCAGGTTGATATCGTGTGCGGTAAGAGGTGCATAAGGTGCGCGTGGCAAGACGGATAGACTGCCATTAGTTTGGACGATTGCATATAGCACTTCCTCTAGGTTGAAGTATCCTGCAGTGCGCAAAGCCTCCATTAAGTCGTTAAAATTCATGTTTAGTTCTTTTAAGGAATTGTAATTTATCCCCATTGGGTCAATGATAATGATGGAGTTGCCATTGATGGCGCGCCTTAGGTGTAGAGATTTCCTATTGATAAATGCTAGCACGAAATGCAGTAGAGATATGGTGATAATAGGAATTATCCCATGTGCAAGAGGCAGGGCAGTATCCGACATTGGAATAGTCGCAAGATCGGCAATAATGAGTGTGATAACTAGTTCATATGGCTGCATCTGACCAAGCTGCCGCTTGCCCATAATCCTAAAGAGTATTAGCACTATAGCATATATTAAGATGCTCCTAACAATCATTGTAAAAGTCATACTTAAATATTTTACTATTATTGCTTAGTCTATACTTGCACTTGATTTTGTTTTTGACTGAGTGCGAGCCTTGATACTAGCTTTCACCCTATTGCGGAAGTACGTAATATCCACTATTTTGCAGACATTCATCAGTATTACAAATATTATCACATCGATTATGCTAAGGGTGATGATGGATACCAGGTTGCCAAATATTGTGACTAGTAGTGGGAAAGTGAGTTTGCTAAAAATTACAATCCCAAGTGTAACGATAGAGGATAGAGTGATGGTGCGGGCGAACTTTATCTTGATGCCAACGAGGCGTCTTATCTTCCTGTAATTTAGGATAGAAACTATTAGATAATTTATCCCCATTCCATAGATTAGACTCTGGATATCGCACCACTGGGGCAATATATAGATGCAGGCAATGAGTGCAGCTGAGCCAATTAGTGAGTGAACGAAATTGGATTTCTCGCAGTTTAGACTATTAAGTAGACTAGTTGAGAGCATGGATATTCCTTGAGGTATAAGTAGTATTGCGGATAACTCGAGATAATGTCCGGCAGTCTCAGATGCGAATAAAAATTTGCATATAGGCACGCCCATAGATAGGAATATTGGAAGTATCAGGAAACTACAAAATAGTGTGAAGTCGACTGAGGACTGTATCTGGCGCTCTAGGCCGAAGTTATCCCGCTTGTCATACATATTGCTAATCCTTGGGATGAGTGCCATGGCAAGTGAGCCAATTATAGCACTTGGGATAGATAGTAGAGGCAGTGTCATGCCTGACATGATGCCAAGCAGGGCAAGGGCTTGACTGCTAGAGAATCCTGATACAGTTAACCTATATGGCAGTATTAGATTGATAGTAGGTTGCAGCAGGGATGATGTGATGCGAAGCGCTGTAATAGGGGCATAGGTTGCCACAATCTTGCCATATTCCCTAGCATGAGCATGAGGGAATTTCCCAGACTGGCGCAGATATAGGATAAATCCTAGAATTGTGCTAACAATGATTGATATGGATAGTGTGACCACAGGCACATATTTTGCAGAGATTGATCCTACTAGGAAGAATAGTACAAGGCACGAGACTATTCTCACCAATTGTTCTACAAGTTCCACGACCGATAGAGTAGTGTATTCTTCCTTTCCCCAGAAATATCCACGCACTCCCGCATACACACCGGTGAATATGACACCAGGAAGGGTTAGTAGTAACATATCATAAGCATTCTCTATGTCAAAAATTTTTGTAATTAGAGGTTGCAGGAATATGACAAGCATACTGACGAATATAGAGAGGCCTAGGCCGATTACTGTGCCACAAGTGACTGCCCGGTATCCGCGAGAGCGAGTATCTGGTGTGTTGCTAGCGGCAACTATCCTAGACACTACTAGGGGCAGTCCCGCTGCAACCATGGTGGATAGCACCATAAATATGGATGAGATGATGCTGTACACGCCAATTGCCTCAGCCGTTAAGGTGTGGGAGAAAATAATTTTTAGCACAAACCCAAGTGCTCGGGTAGCAATGGAAAAGAACGTGAGTATGGCAACAGATTTAAATAATGATTTCATACAATATGATATTATTATCTATGATAAATTATTAGTAGAAAGTGTGTCCCATTCATAAAATATGATTGTCCCGCATATGATAGCGTATGAAACACATAATGATAGATAAGAATATAAAACAAAATACCTTTGTCATCAATGGCACAACTTATGGTTACACCGAGGACGATGATGTACTAATAGTGGACAATATGCCAAGACTGAGATTTGGCAAGTCGAATAAGGAAGCAGACAAGGGCAGGCTCACAATCCTCGAGGCTGGTGCACGTGTTGTCGTCCATCCGGGGGACACACTAGATAGTGTGGCTAGCACTTATGGAGTGACAAAAGAATGGATTATGACCCGTAATGGCCTGTCTAATCCCACACTTTTTGTAGGTCAGTTGCTGGAACTATAAGTTTACATCCTAATTGCAAAAATTATTTGAATATATTTTATAGACAATGGAGCTTATATATAAAAATAGACAATTAGATGTATTGATGATAAATATCATATTCATATTGTGGATGAGGGTATAGGAATATCTACGATAGAAGATTAGCTAACAAACAAAAAGGCACTAAACTAGTGCCTTTTTTGTGAATAATATTGTTCAAATATAACTTGTTTAATCATAAGGATTTCAATCTTTGTGATAATAATTTTATTTATAACAAATAGTTATTTTAGTTAAATATTTGTCATCAATCATTATTCTTTCTTTTTATCATCTGATGTGGACGGAGTAGTAGATTCATTTACTTCAGTATTTGCATTTTGCTCTTTTGCTTCATTTTTTACTTCAGCATTTTCATTATTTACTTCAGTGTTTGTATTTTGCGCTGGTACTTCCGTCTTTTCATTTTGTGCTTTTGATAATTGCTTGTCTTTTGCTGACTTTTTAGAGTTTTTGGTCTTTGCTTTGTCCTTTGCAGTATCTTTCTTAGCATCTTTTTTAGAAGTAGATTTTTCCTTTGCTGCTTTCTTAGATTCTTTATTTGCAGATTTCTCACTTGCAGTGTCGGTATCGCTATTTGACTTATTCCTCTTGCTTGCACGATATTGCTTCATCTGCTCACGATACTCAGCACGCTTCTTCTTAGCTTCGAGTTTTGCTTGTTTGTAATCTGCCCAGATCTTAGCATCTTGCCTTGCAATTTCCTCAATCTCAGCCTCAACACGTGCAATTTCTTCTTGAATTTGCTTCTGCCTTGCAAGATATTTTGCCAGTTGCTCTTCTTTCCTTGCTTGGATTCGCTCTAAGCGCTTATTCTTCTCATTGAGTTTAATATTGACGCGCTCTTCACGTTCTTGCAATTTGTGGATGTATCTTGCGAATTCTCTCTCGCTGCGTGCACGGTCATTAGGATCAGACATAGTAGCAATGGATTGTTTATATTCCTTGACAGCGCGCTCATGCTCAGCCTGAATCTCGGATTTTTCTACACGGAAGGCCTCAATGAGTTTCTTATGCTCGGCCTCGGTCTTTTCCTCAATTGGAGCAAATTGTGCGCGAATGCTTGCGATCTCGTCGTCAATCTCGGTCATCTCAGCTTCGAGCTCGGTGATGATTGATCTACGATAGTCGATCATCTCTTGCTTGTTCATCTCAGACTCAATAGTCTTCCTACGGTCATACTTGGTCTTGACCTTGACATGTTTCTTGACATGGAATCTGCGGAATATTGTGCCTGCCACAGCGACTAACATTGCAAGTGCGAGAAGTACTGTTGGCAATATCAGCCAGTTCATATCAAATCCGCTAGTCTCAGTCGATGTGTCAGTGGAGGTGTCAGTATCTTCCTCATCTTCCTCATCAGTATCGCCTAGCAATATCTGATGGAGTAAGTCCACACTATCTTTGCCTTCGTTGAATGCTTCTTCAGTCTCAAAGTTGAAGAATTCCACACTCTTGACCCACACTTCGCCTGATGCCTTAGTCATTTCGTCACCAAGGGAAATAGTGATATTAGAATTGGTCGTAGTGTCGCCCGTTGCTATGAAGAAGTAGTATGTCACATACTGCTCACTAGCAGGAGTACCAAACTTGATAGTGCCATTAGTATTGACATATTCATCTGGATATAGGGCAGTATTGATGCCACGATATCCGTCGGTGTAACCCGATAGCTTAATACTAGCACCAGGAAGAATGATATGTCCGTCTGCGTCATACTGAGCATTCCTCTCGTCCACGCTAATTGATCTAGTCATCAGGGTAACTGCCACTCGATAATAGTTGTTAGCACCGAGTGTGAATGGATAGTTGTACTGGTAATCTACTTGCACATCACCCATAGAGGTGGAGCTAAGATATAGGCTGTTATCCTTGATGCCGTACTTTGCCTGCCCATTCTCGCCAACCGTTGCTGTCCAATCTAGTGGGGTGTATAGCTCATTTGTAGTATTGCTATTTACTGTGTTACCGAAATTTACTGTCCTAAAATCGTATTTGTAACTATCTTTGCCGATATTTGCTTTGTAATCTAATTCTAATATATCTTCAGCCGTTGTGCCACTGGAATCTGACTCTGGAGCAGTGAATGTGACCATCTTGAAATTATCAAAATAAGCATATCCACTAGCAGTCTCGCTGGAGATTGATAGGTTGAAGTGCACGGTCTGATCGGATGAGCCACTCTTGATATATATCTTGATATTGCGCCATTGTCCATCAGTATTCATATTTGATTTTGAGAATAACTTGGTTGTGTCATTCTCGACAGTGACGGATAGATTAGTTGCACTATCTAGAAGTGCACTATTGACATCGAATGATACACACACGAAGGTATTAGCAGATACCGTAAAGTCTGCACTCCTAATGCCTGTGGTGATACCTGGTAATTTATTTTGTAGCACTAAAATATTGCCGTGTTTTGCAGCACTATTTTGGTCAGGGTTGAATAACGATTCAGTCCAATTAGTGGTATCTAGCACCATAATTTTGCTAGAATCTCCATCATTATCCTCAAATGCTGTCCAACTATTTGGCACGTTCACGCCATCGTGAATGGTATAGTCGTCAAATTTGCCATTGGTGACTGAACTCGTGCTATCTGATGAGATTGAATAATCCGTTTTGGTCTCATTGGAGCCGTTAGCGCTAGACTTTTCCTCACTAGTTACTTCTTGGATTCTAAACATATCTAGCCAGAGGAAGCCGCTATTTCCCGTCTCCTCAGTGCCAAAATCAAACTTCATAGTGATGCGGCTATCGGTTGTGGTAGATGTTGTGGTGTAGAATACATATTCCTTCCAACCATTGTTTGAGGTGAATGTGGATGGAGTAGTATCGATATTGATTGTAGCCGTTCGGTCATTTTGGTCATTACCAATTGTGCACACTGGGGAGTTTGTGGTTTTGCCATAAGCCCAGAATGACACACGATAAATTTTGCCGCGCTCAAGCACAACGCTTGATTTTGATGTGGCAAAGGACATTGTGCCTTCATCCTTTTGATACATGAGCAGGGCATGATGATTGTTTGCGGCACCATAGGAATTAGGATTTTCTATCCCAAGTGGAGTGTAGAGGGCATTTTCGAATCCCTCGCCGATCTCTTTTACACCGAATATGCGGTCATTTGTGCCATCTCCACCGACATCAGTCAGTTCGAACCCTGATAGAGCAGCGTCTCCTTGCTCAAAGTCGTAAAGGGTCGTGACTGATCCACTAGATAGGTCAATTGGAGTATTGTCGCTCGTAGTTGCGGATTTTTGAGTATAAAAGTTTGATTCGTTATATTCGAAGAATTGTACACGGTTGAAGAATACAGCGCCGCTGCTTCCCTCACCATTGTTTGCGTCAATCATTGTGCCTAGGAATAATTTTAACGACACACTCTCAGGAGTAAATACTCCCGTCTTGATGAAGAACGAATATTCTCTCCAAGAGGAGTCTACGCTCATTTTGTATGTCCTACCATTATTGAATCCATCAAGGAGTATTGTGCCCGTAGCAGCATCTGTTGCTGCAGCGGTGACTCGGATCTCATAGTATGACTGAGTATTGAGTGGGAAAGTGCCTGATTGATATCCATAGACCTTGCCACTACTTTCAGCATTTATCATAAGGGATTGTTCTTTGCCCTCATAACTACCTGCCTGTAGGGTAGGAGTGCCTGGGAAAGTAGTGTTGTCTAGCCCAAGATCACTATGGTCATCACCGAGAGTCTCGGATGTGTCGATGATGCCGGCCTTGATATTCTCAGCACTTACGTTATTAGGATTCACCACCATCCAATTGGATGGGGTGCGAATAGCATCGTCACTGCTGCCTGATGCAAGGCTTAGTGACAAGTTGCTAATAGAATTTGACAGGTCTTGGAATTGAAACTCGGATGCTAGCAGCACATGGGAGTTATTGAGATACAAAGAAAGACCCGAAATGCTCGTGCCAAGGAAAGCACCAAGCATAGTGATTGTTTGAATTTTGGAAAAAATATTAGATTTGTTAAACATATAGCCACCCTGTAAATATTATTTAGTACGTACTCGTACATGCATAGCTAGATATATTATATATAAAATAATAATTTATAGCAATTAAAAATGGTAAAGTCGGCACAACTTTTGCACTCTTTCCGTTTGTTTTAGGTTTTGCTAAAAGTGTCAATTTTATGTGATGCTTTTACAAATTTTGGAAATTATTAGTGTATGATTACTTTTTCAAATTTTGACAGCGTATTTGATGATGAGCCAAAATGGTACGAAAAGTGGTGGTTTTTGATACTAATTGGCCTATTCATTGGGTTTGTGAATGGTTTCTGGGGAGGCGGTGGCGGGATGCTATGCGTGCCAGTTCTTGGGCTATTACTTCGTGGGGACGAGAAGCGTGCACACGCCACAACCATATTTGTCATGCTGCCGCTATGTATCGCGTCATTTGTGGTGTACTTGGTCGAAGGATTCGTTGATTGGTCACTTGCCACTCCTATCACGCTATCTTTCGTAGTAGGTGGCGCAATTGGGGCACTTGCCCTAAAGCGCATAAATAACGTGATATTGCAACTAATATTCGCCTTCGTCATAATCGCGGGCGGGATAAGGTTGGTGATGTGATGTGGGTGTGGTATGTGATAGCAAGTGTGCTATCCGGCATCATTGCAGGCATGGGCATGGGTGGTGGAACTCTACTTATCCCCGTGCTTACAATATTTTTTAAAATCCCACAACATACAGCGCAGGCGCTAAATTTATTTGCATTCCTACCGACAGCTGTAGTGAGCCTTGTGATACATTTTAAAAATCATTTGGTGGATGTGAAAAAAGGTCTTATCATATCATCTGCCGGCGTGTGTGCTAGCATTGCGGGGTCAATACTTGCGGGCAAACTGAGGAACGAAATTTTGCAGAAATTATTTGGGGTATTCCTGCTAGTAATTGGCTTATGGCAGATAGTGACAGCGCTAAGGTCTATGCTAGCAAAACCTAAGAGAAAATACAAGTACAAGGTAGTGATTGGGACGAAACGCGATCTAGATCGGCATAAGTAGTATGACTTCGCAATGACGAGTAAAATGAGTAAATCTTAGAGCAATAAATTTTCTTATATTAAATTGTTTTAAAGGACTATACAAAAAAAATCTTATATGTTATACTATCGGTGTAAAATTATGTCTAGTATAAGGAGATTAATTTGGAAAAGATTGCTTTAATTGAAATAAACGTTAATTATATCGAGATGTCATTAGTCGATGTCAATCCATCAAAGTCTTACAAAGTATTTGATAGACTGACTTTGCCAATCAAACTTGGAAGTGACCTTGAGAGTGAAGAAATTATTAAGCCAAACACTATTCATGAGGCAATAGATATCCTTGTGACGCTAAAGCAAATTTGCAATTCTCACAATGTGACTAATGTGATAGCATATGCAAACGGTGCATTTGCTGAGGCAAAGAATCACCAAGGATTCATCAACGAAGTTTTTGTGGCAACAGGCTTTAAAGTAAATATCATCCCAGCTGAAGAGGAAATAGCACACGTATACACCAGTGTGATAAATACCTTTAATAGGCCAAAGGGGTTAATCGTTAATGTGTCTAATATGTCGACACAAATATTATTATACAATAGACGAAATATTCTAAATGTGACAACTATCAATATTGGTGCTATGAATGGCACAGAACTAATAGCCAATGAGGGCTTAGCTGCTCTTGAGGCTAGGGTGCTAGATGGTCTAAAAGATGCAGGATATATATCCGAGCTTGAGGAAGAATTTGACCTCATACTAGCAGGAAATGTTGCATTAAATCTAGCATCTCTTGTAAAGCGCGCAAAGCGTTATCCATTATCCCTTAGCCACAATCTAGAATTTAGCAAGGAAGATGAGGGGAAAGTGTTTAGCGCAATATCCCAAGCTGGCATCAATCACAATAGCAAGGTAAAGGGTGTGAGCGCTATAGATAGCCCACTGCTACTTGCAGGACTAGATATCATCCACACAATTATTAGCAAGGTAAATCGTGACACAATGTGTGTCTGCCAATACGGCGTAGGCGATGGATTGTTACTAAATTATGCATTGCCAATTACACTAGAAAAACCTATTAGTGACAACTTAGGCTACTCCCTCCAAGTGTTAAACGAGCATTATGATAGAGCGGATAATCACGCATTACATATCTATGACCTATCCATGTTACTATTCAAGCAACTAAAAGTACTACACAAGCTAAATCGTATGTATATCAAGGTGCTGCGCATTGCTAGTTACCTATATGATACCGGCAGGCGAGTATCCAGTGTGGATATGGTAGCAAATAGCTTTGATATCATCACAAATAGTGAGATATATGGTGCAAGTCATAGAGATATCATTCTTGCAGGATTCACTGCTATTATGACTGACCCAGATAATTTTAGCCTAGCAAATTGGGTGAAATACAAGGATATAGTGACTGAGGAAGACCTCGCTGCTATCAAGAAACTAGCAGTGATACTAAAACTTGCTTGTGACCTAGATTGCACAGGTTTTGGGAAGATCCAGGATATCAGCTGTGACATACTAGGGGATAGTGTGATAATGAAGACTATCACCGAGGAGCCAGCAGATCTTGAGATTAGATGTGGGATGCTAAATACCAGCGAGTTTAAGAAAGCATTTGGCAAGAATCTAGAGATCTTATAAGCGTTACTAATAATTAAAACGGCTTGGCAAGTCCAGCCGTTTTTTTGTGCCAATAATATGTAGTCCGTTTTGCTAAATTACAAGATTAAAAAAAACTAAGTGAACATGAATGATAAAATAATTGACCTATAAAAAAGATTATTGTCAAACAAGCGATAAATAGTCTAACTCACATAAAGAGTTAATTTTTGCGCTAGAAGATATACAGATAATATAGCAGGAGTATTAGTATCATAGGAAGGGTAGAGAATATGCCATACCGCTCATGGACAAAAGATTTGTAGGTGAAACTAGTGCAGTTGAAGAAAAATATTGGCATGATGATGAGTATGCTACTTGGAAGTGTATTTGATAGCGTGTGCGTGAGACCATAAATAGGTGCGACTACTCCTAGCAATATGATATTGGCTAGGAGTATGATATCTATTATTGTAGAGTAGGAGAGCACCCGCCTAAATAGGAAACACACATACAAGTCGACTAGTCCGATGATGCAGGATGATACTGTGATAGTTATCACATTTGCGCTAAGTGATAGTGGGCTTAGCGCCTCATATATTATGCTACTAATATTGTATAGCGACCATACTAGTAGAGTGGTCGAGATGAGTGTAGCAATGTAATATTTTGCATTGGTGAGATTAATGCTATGATGTATCTTGCTAATGTCAGTATAGATGACAGCTCTTAGAGTGTAGATAGTTAAGATTAATCCAATTATTAGGGATAGAATTTTAATAAATATCACATCATAAAATAGCGAAAATGCAAGTATGAACATACCTACAACTATTGTGTGCGATAGAGATATTCTGGTAATATCATAGGACTTTTTGAAAATAACTGGATATATTGTGACAATAAGCCCTATAATAAAGAAATAATTGAATAGACTCTCACCAATCACTGAGCCGAGCAGGTGATAGGAGCTAGTACTAAAGAATAGTATTGCAATAGTAGGGGCTAGGACGATAGATAGTAAGAGTATTTTGATAGATCCAAAATTCTTGGCACTATCAGTCGAAGAATACTTAGTGGTGAATGATGATAAGACTATTAGGCAAATGGCACTAAGCAATAGATAAAATATTAGGGACAAAATGAGTGTAATATTCATAATTATTTATACAACAAAGTTGCACTCATAATGCAAATTAAGTTGATTTAGCGGGTATAATTTGTTAAACTATGCTAGAAGGTAATTTTATGAAAATTTACAATGTTTTAACTAGGAAAAAGGAAGAGTTTACACCAATAGAGAAGGGCAAGGTAAAGATGTATGCGTGCGGCATCACGGTGAACGGTGATGCGCATATTGGCCATGCTAGGCAAGCTATAGTATTTGACATGATGGTGCAGTATCTAAAATATATCGGATACGATGTGAAGTATGTGCGAAATTACACCGATGTGGATGATAGACTGCTAGCGCAGGCAAGCGAGATGGGCATCGACCCAATGGAGTTATCTAGGAAGCGCATCGCAGAGACCGACAAACTAATCCACGAGATCACCGAGTGCAGGGATATAATAATGACCCGCGTGACAGAGTATATCCCCCAGATTGTAGAGTTTGTAAAAGGTTTGATGGCAAAAGGTTTTGCCTACAAAGTGGATAGTGGAGATATATACTTTGACGTGCGCCGTGACCCAAATTATGGCAAGTTGTCCAATAGGAATATTGATGAGCTAAAGGATAGTGTGAGAGTGGATAACGATGAGAATAAACACTCGCCACTTGATTTTGCTCTATGGAAGAGTGCAAGCTCTGGTGAATTTGGCTGGGACACTGAGATTGGCCGTGGAAGGCCAGGTTGGCACATCGAGTGTAGTACGATGATTGAGTCCGTGCTAGGGGATATGATAGATATACATGGTGGTGGCAAAGACCTAATATTCCCACATCACGAGAATGAGATAGCGCAGAGTGAATGCTTGCATGACAAGAATCTTGCAAACTATTGGGTGCACAATGGACTAGTCACTATCAATGGTCAGAAGATGAGCAAATCCCTTGGGAATTTTGTCTTGCTAAAAGACGTGCTTAGTAAATACAGCCCAGAGGTACTAAGATTTGCAATTCTATCTAGTCACTATGCCTCATCTATGGACTTATCCGATGACTTCATAAGGCAATCGGAGAAGAATATGTATTACTTCTACACCACGATAAATAAACTTGCAGGTCTAGTGGATAATAGCACAAATGGTGCGGACGAAGAGGTCATTCACGCATTCCGTGAGGCTATGGACAACGACTTTAATACGGCCGAGTTTATCGGGTATTTATTCACAAAATTTGCGGAAGTCAATGCACTTATCTCGAAGAATAAGTTATCTAGTGTAGATGCAACAAAATTCTTAAATGCTTTGCACGAGATATCACCAGTCCTTGGAATATTCAAGAGCAAGGCAAAAGAATTCATAGACAGTGTGAGAAGTAAATATTTATCCAGCATGAATATTGATAGCGCAAAGGTAGAAAAGTTAGTTTCTCAGAGACTGGATGCAAAGCGCGCACGAGATTTTGCAACGGCTGACGCTATCAGGGACGAGTTGCAATCTATGGGAATAATCCTATTTGACACACCTAGTGGCACGACCTGGGATGTAGGGAGTTTGTACTAGAAATAGTCTAAAAAATTTGCTCAATAAGTGTCAAGAGTAGGGATGTATTAAAAAGACCAACCTAATTCGAATCGTTAGGTTGGTCTTTTTCTATACTTAATTACTTACTTGTTCTCGCTAAATTCCTGTTTATCATTATAATACTATAGCATAAAACTCCGCATAAACCAAGCCTGAAATAATGCTCATAGATAAAAAGTAAATCCGAACCATTCACTCGTTACGAGTATTTGGTTCGGATTATAATTACTTGGTGCCGAGGGCCGGACTCGAACCGGCATGAGATTGCTCTCGGCAGATTTTGAGTCTGCTGCGTCTGCCAATTTCGCCACTTCGGCATAAATATTGCTAGATATATCTTAACATAACTTTTCCCATTTTGCAATTATATTTTAAAGGTATTTGTCTATTGCAGGGTATTTTATTTCCATTGATACTAATCTTGGTAGCGAGTGATGAGCAAAAGCATACAACTTAACAAAGTGACTGTTATTACTTTGAAAAATGTGTATAATTTTATATAATATTACTAGTAGGTGAATTTATGGATAAATTCGTGATAATCGATGGTAACAACATATTTTTTAGGTCATTTTATGCGCTGCCGCAATTAACTAACGCTCGTGGAGAGATCAGCAATGCCGTATTTGGCTTCGTCCACACATTGCTTCGAGTAATTGAGAAGTATCAACCAAAGTACATCGCAGTGGCTTTTGATAGCCCAGGCAAGACATTTCGTCACGAATTGTATGGGCAGTACAAAGGCACACGCGACGAAGCGCCGAGTGAACTTATCATGCAATTCCCGATAATTAAGGAAATGCTAAAAGCCATGAATATCACATACATTGAGATGCCAACCATTGAGGCTGATGATATCATTGGCACGCTTTCGATGAAATTTGACACTGAGAATATAATAGTCTCGGCCGACAAAGACTTGCTACAACTAATCAAACCTCATACTTGTGTGTATGCGCCAAAGTCAGCCAAAGTCGACCCTGTGCTGTACACTGCTAGTAACCTAAAGGAAGAATTTGGAGTAGAGCCAAAGCAGATTGTCGACCTAAAAGCTCTCATGGGAGACGCGAGTGACAATATCCCAGGTGTCAAGGGTATAGGGCCAAAGACCGCAACAACGCTCCTTGAGAAATA
The DNA here is from genome assembly GCA_947629745.1 of uncultured Clostridia bacterium. Classification (GTDB taxonomy): domain Bacteria; phylum Bacillota; class Clostridia; order Christensenellales; family UBA1242; genus CALWPI01. The sequence continues at coordinate 13,687 of CANREZ010000007.1, read as the reverse complement.
CAAGACACTCGATGGAGTGTATGAGAATATTAGTGACCTTCCAAAAGGGCAGCAGGAGAAACTTTCCACATTTAAAGACGATGCATATCTATCCTACGTGCTCGCTACTATCAAGCGTGATGTGGATATAGATTGCACACTTAGCGACTTCGAGTACACATTCCCTTGGTCAATTGATGTGAGGGATCTATTCGTCAGATACGAATTCAATAGTCTATTAAAACGCGATGAGTTATTCAACGAACATTCTGTCTCAAAGATAGAGGAGCAGAAATGCACTCAAGTGGAGATAAATAGTCTAGATGATATAGATGCACTACTTGAGGGACTAAAGAAATCAAAAGAACTATCTCTATATCTAGATGGTGCAATTCTCCATCTATATATAGGTGGGGTAGAATATTTCAATCCAAATATCGATAGCGTGTCAGCTGCGGATATTCTATCAAAAGTGCTAGCTGTGATGGATAAGAATTATACGCTGTATCTATTTGACTACAAGAATTTCCTCCATAGTCTAGACCGTATGAATGTAACATATAGTAGGTCGTGTAGAGTAGTAGACTTGATGCTACTAAGATACCTATACAATACTAATGCAAGGACGGTCACAAAATTTAGTGACATAGCATATGAAGAAAATCTCGCAATGAGCCAGCCTGCATACACTATGTACAATTTGTCACAAAAATATCTACAATTGGTAAAAGATAATGACTTATTGTCACTGTATACTGATATTGAACTCCCGCTATCTACTGTGCTATATGATATGGAGAATGCAGGATTCCTAATAAATCGCGATGTGATTCATGAATTGAAGTCCAGTTATGAGACAAGGATAGAGAAGCTAGTAAATGACATCTACACGCTTGCCGGGTCAAAATTTAACCTCAATAGTTCCAAGCAATTAGCAGACGTGCTATTCATTGACCTTGGCATTCGTCTTGCGGGGAAGAAAAAGAAATTATCCACCAATCACGAGGTATTAGAAGAGATAAAAGATATGCACCCAATAGTGCCACTGATACTCGACTACAGACAATTATTCAAGCTCTATTCCACCTATATCGTCTCACTAGAAGATCTGATACAAGCTGATGGCAAGATTCATACAATATTTAATCAAGCACTGACCACTACGGGCAGATTATCTAGTTCTGATCCAAACTTGCAGAATATTCCTATTCGCACCGAGGAGGGCAGGAATATTAGGCGTATGTTCATCCCAAGTGACCCAAAAGGGTCTATCGTGTCAGCTGATTATAGCCAGATTGAGCTTCGTCTCCTTGCTCACATGAGTGGAGATGAGACACTGATAGAGGCATTCAAAAATGGTGATGATATCCACACGGCTACTGCAAGCAAGATCTTTGGCGTAAAATATGAGGATGTCACAGCCGGCATGAGGCGCGATGCCAAGGCTATCAATTTTGGCATAGTGTATGGCATCAGTGACTACGGTCTAGCGCAGAATATAAAGATTCCACTAAAGCAAGCAAAGGAGTATATATCCAGGTACTTTGAGGAACATCCAAAAATCAGGCAGTACATGGATAGCAATGTGGCATTTTGCAAGGAACACGGCTATGTCAAGACATTATTTGGCAGAATGCGTGTAATCCCTGAGATAAAGAGTAGCAATTTCAACTTGCGTCAATTTGGCGAGCGCGCCAGCATGAATATGCCGCTGCAGGGGACCGCGAGTGATATAATAAAAATTGCAATGATAAATGTGGCAAACGAGATAAAGAAAAATAATCTTCGCTCAAAAATAGTCGTGCAAGTGCATGACGAACTAGTCTGCGATGTGGCAAGTGGAGAGGAAGATAAAATTGCTGAAATCCTGCGTGATTGCATGGAAAATGTAGTAAATCTGTCTGTCCCACTCACAGTGAATGTGGCACGCGGCAAGAATTGGTTTGAATTAAAAGATTAGAATAGAGGGTTATCCCTCTATTTTTTGAATAAACTAATAATATTTTCGATATAATCTAATATGAATGTGAAGAAGATATGTATCATCATCTGGGCCGTAATATTCGCTATAATGCTATCTATAATGATTGCAGTACACGTTATTTTGTATCCAAAATGTCTAGACATCATCTACAAGTATTCGGCAATGTATCATATAGACCCCGCACTTGCTACTAGCATTGTTAAGGTGGAGAGCAATTTTGACCCAAATGTCACAAGTTCCGCTGGTGCGTGTGGCCTGATGCAATTGCTCCCTGACACGGCAAAGGATATGGCAGGGCGGCTAGATATGTCTGGATTCGACATATTTGAACCCGAGGATAATATAAGGCTTGGGGTATACTATTTATCCTATCTTAGCACAATATTTGACGAAAACGAGGTGATACTGGCATACAATGCTGGCATGGGCAGTGTGCTTGCTTGGCAAAAGGATATCAAGTATTCTAGTGACGGCAAGCATATAGATACTATCCCATTTTGCGAGACAAAAGCATATTTATCTCGTGTAGCTAAATACAAGCACATCTATGGGACAAATTGGTTTATAGGGAAATAAATGCCATGAATTTTGAAGGATTAATAACTTAGATTGTTTTTGAGTTGACTAAAAATATAACCTATGATAACATAACGATAATAATTATTAAACGGGGTAAGTTATGTTACAATTTGGAGATGATTTCAAGAAACTCACTAAGGAAACTGATATCAGGAAGTACAAGATTGATCTATTAAAATCTAACGGCATCAATCCTTATGCGCCAAAGTTTGACCAAGAACAGGATATCACTACTTGTAGGTCGCTCCCTGATGGGGCAAAGGTAAAAGTCGCAGGCCGAATGGTATTTAGGAGAATATTCGGCAAACTATCTTTCTGTCAAATTAGCGATATATACAATAAAATTCAAGTTAGCGTCAGCGTCAATGAACTACCTGTAGAGGACTATGATTTCTTTAAAAATTTCATAGATATTGGCGATTTTATTGGAGTGTGCGGGGAACTATATCACACACATACTGGCGAGCTCACTATCCGCGCAAATTCTGTGCAACTACTTAGCAAAGCGCTGCGTGGACTACCTGAGAAATTCCACGGGCTTAGTGATATGGAGACTCGTTATCGCCAAAGATATCTCGATATGATAAGCAATGAGGACGCAAAGGACATATTCGTCACAAGGTCCAAGGTGATCAGTTTCATCAGGAATTTCCTAGTAGATCATGGGTTCCTCGAGGTCGAGACCCCTATACTTCAAAATATTGCTAGTGGCGCTGCAGCAAAACCATTTATCACGAAGCACAACGCACTAGACAAGACCTATTATCTAAGGATCGCACCGGAGTTATTCCTAAAACAAGTCGTTTGTGGGGGAATACCTAGAGTGTTTGAGATAGGTAAGAACTTCCGAAATGAGGGCATGGATGCTAGCCATTTGCAGGAATTCACCATGCTAGAGTGGTACGCAAGTTACTGGGATTACAACAAGAATATTGATTTTGTGACCGAGCTTATCCAGTCCATACTAGATAAATTCAAGGGTACACAAAAGATCACCTATCAGGGTGTAGAACTAGATTTTAGCGGCACATGGGACAAGGTAGATTACATCAAAGCGCTAAATGACGTACTGGGGCTAGATATCCTATCCTACACCGATGGGGACAAATTCCGTGAGGATGTGAGGAAACTAGGAATTATCGAGGATAGTGAACTCGATGCAACAGTCGGCCTAGACAAACTATTTGACTTAGTCTACAAGAGAAAAGTAAGACCAAATATCGTGCGCCCAACGGTGCTATATCATTATCCAAACTTAGTGCCACTAGTCCGTCCAAACGATGAGGATCCTAGGACAACCGAGATGTTCCAAGTGTTGGTAGCAGGCACAGAGTTAGTCAAAGCTTATTCTGAGCTAGTCGACCCAGCACTCCAGCGTGCAGGATTTGAGGAGCAGATGAGGAATAAGGCAAAAGGTGATGAGGAAGCATTTAATCTAGATGAGGACTTCCTACTTGCTATGGAGCACGGCATGCCACCAATGAGTGGACTGGGGCTTGGAATTGATAGGCTTATTGCAATATTGCTCGACCAGCCAACTCTAAGGGATGTCATACTATTCCCTAATATGAAATAATTGAGGCCCAAATATAGGGCTTCTTTTTATTTAGGCTCGTTGCCAATTACCTTGATTGGATGAGAGATTTTATGCTATAATCAATTATTGTAGGTGAGAGATGAGGACGAAGTATACCAATTGTTATATCCTAACGATGCTAGATGATAAGATAAATAAGTGTGACCTAGCAGTTGATGGGGAGAAAATTATCGATATATCTAGTAATATTGAGGGAGAATTTGACACCATAGTCGACTGCCATGGGGGATTGCTTATCCCAGGTTTAATTGACGCATTTTCCAGTGTATTTACTAGATGTTTTATGCAGGAATTCGACCACATTTGTGACGAAGATTGCGAGAGGAAGATAAGCGAGATACTTGCCCCGACTGAGGAAATATCAAGCGTTACTGTCACAAAAATACTGGACGAGTACACTAGGTGTGGCGTGACAACTCTAGTCGATGACGGGAATATAGATAGACTTGGTGTAGCGCCAGTATCAGGCAAGATTTCTATCATAGAATTATTAGGAAGTACCCCATCTCACATATTAACTGACGAGGAGATAGAGATTAAAATTCGCGAATTATCGCACGAAGGAACTCTTGCGATGTACGGTGCTGATTCCGCGATATTTGACGAAGGAGAGTATATGCGCCTAATGAAAAATGCACGGGAAAGCGACTTATCACTATTCATGCGCATTAGCACCAATCTTAGCAGTGTGGGGCAGTGTGACGCTCGATTTAACACCACACCAATTGGCCTTGCTGAGGAATATGGTGCACTAAGTGATAGGGCAGTCCTTGTAGGTTGCACTCATGCAGATAGGCAGGATCTAGAGCGAATCGCAGAGTCTGGGGCAAGTATTGTGGTAACCCCAAGTGACGAATTGCACTTAGCGGGAGGTATGTGCCCACTATATGCTATGAAGAATAAGGATATAAGTATAGCCCTTGGCACGGGCTACACGGGTACTAATTTATTTTGCGAGATGGCGCGTGCGTGCGACAACCAGAGAGCGATGCTTGCAATGACTGATCCGTTTGACTCATATGAGTTACTATCCATGGCAACATCGCGTGCTGCCGAGGTCTTACATTTATCCGACCGAGGGGTATTGCAAAAAGGTAAATTTGCTGATATAATATTACTAGATAATATTGTGGATACTCTAGATGCTAGATGCGTGCTAGATGACGTGATATATCATAGAGGGGTATCTGCAATATCGACTGTGATACATCATGGACAGGTGGTGTATAGGTCATAGGAGGCTAATTATGCAATATATCTTAATCATATTCCTAACAATCTATATCCTTAGGATGTTTGCTAAGTAATTTAGCCCATTTTCACATGACTTTTAGTCCCTGGTTTAGGGACTTTTTTATTGCTAAATACACAGTTCTATATAAGACTTTCTAATTGCTAAATGTCCAATCCTATATAGTGTATTTTTACTACTAAATGTAATCATTTTTAGGACTTTTTTATTTCTAAATATACAATTTTTATCCAAGTGGCTATTACTTTCTACCGAGCATTTAATCCCACAAAAATATGCGTGGGAGATATTATAGCTGGGGTGATTATCATAAAATATTGTGAGGACAAAATTTTTGTGCAAAGTGCACAATATATTGCCTTGACGCACACATATTGCAGTGCTATAATTTTGTTGAAGGTCAAAGATAGTCAAACTTTGATTTTGCGAGGAACTATTATGGCAAATATGAGCGACATGATAGAGAATTTTATTTTGCAGGCTATTCGTGGGGATAGTCTGGATATTTCACGCAATGAGCTCGCGGATTACTTCAACGTCTCACCTAGCCAGATAAATTATGTGCTATCCACTCGTTTTACCTATGCTAGAGGATATCTCATCGAGAGCCATAGAGGTGGCGGGGGATATGTGAGGATCGTGAAGATCGAGCCAACTAGCGATGAATACTTGCTAAAATTGCTAAAAGACGACCTAGCAAGCAAAGTGGATTACAATCACGCGTTGCAGATCGTAGAGAACTTAAAATCTAGGGGAATAATAGATGAAGTAACATCCGGCGTGATACGTTCGGCAATTAGCCCAAATTCACTGAAGATGCCTATATCTTATGAGGATGAAATGAGGGCAAAAATACTAGCGAATATTATCAAAAATATTTTGTAGGGAGGAAGATATGTATTGTGATAAATGTGGCATAAGGCCAGCAACTTTTCATAGCAAAACCAATATAAATGGCAAGGTCACCGAGACTCACCTGTGTGAGGAATGTGCGGCAAATTCGGGTGCATTACTAAGTACTATGAAGGAATTTGGCGAGATACTATCCGCAGACCACGAATATGGCCTGCTCGATCCCGTTCAAGATGTGTGTAGATATTGCGGCACGAGTTTTGACGAATTTAGATCCAGTGGACTGGTCGGCTGCGAACATTGCTATGACGAATTTAGTGACCTAATCGATGTCATTAGGCGCAACCAAGGCGCAGACTATCATGTGGGCAAAGCTGCTCTCGATAGGTCGACTCTTACTAAGGACGAAAGAATTGAGGAACTTCGCGAGAAGATCAATCAGGCTGTGGATAGAGAAGATTATGAGGAAGCAGCGAAACTGAAGAAACAAATAGAAAATATTAGGAATGGAGAGGATTAATGGAATCCGATGTGATTATTTCATCACGAATAAGACTAGCGAGGAATATCCGTGGGCAAAAGTTTCCACACAAACTGTCACGCGATGAGGCGAAGACACTTGTGGAGCGCACTCTTCGTGCTATTGACAAACTAGGTGACTTTTCCTATCGCAGACTGTCTGATATGGATGAATCGTCTAGACAAATGCTGGTGGAGGATAATGTGATATCCGCAGGCCTACTTTCTAGCCCATATGGGGCATATGCTAGGTCGAATGACGACACTGTGACCATCATGCTGTGCGAGGAGGACCACATTAGACTATCCTGCATACTAGATGGCTTGTCTCTTAGGAAATGCTATGACATAGCGTCAGATATAGACACTGAGCTCAATCGCACACTAGACTATTGCTACTCGGGCAACCTCGGATACATCACAGCGTGCCCGTCAAATGTTGGTACGGGAATGCGCGCGAGTGTCATGCTGTTCCTGCCAGCACTCACTATGGCGGGGAGCATTCCGGATATAGTCACCACACTAGATAGCCGAGGAATAACCTTGCGCGGCAGTAGAGGTGAGGGCAGTGGTGCTAGCCACTACATATATCAGGTGTCAAATGAAGTCACCCTTGGCAAAAGCGAGCAAGACCTCATCACCATGATAGAAAATACTGTCCTAAAATTGGTGGAGCTCGAGAAATCCGCACGTGAGGACTTGCTAGAGAATAACTTCGACTACATTATGGATAAAGCCCATCGCGCCTATGGCATACTATCTCACGCATATAGCATCTCATCGGCTGAGGCTATTGAGCAATTGGCCGCACTAAGAGTGGGAGTAGTTCTAGGGCTCATCAAGATAAAGGACGCCTCAACAATTGAGGATATCACCAATAATATCAAGCCATATCATATAGCAAATAGATTTGGCGCAAAAACCAATGACACCACGCGAGATAGATTCCGCGCGGAATACTTAAGGCAAATATTTAGAGGAACACTAATAGAATAGGAGGAGAGGATATGAATTTTGGAATAAGAGTAACTGAACAGGTAAATCAAGCACTGTCAAACGCGGGTAGCATCGCCGTGAATTTTGGCAATACCCAGATCGGCACTGAGCATCTGCTATATGGCCTTGCTAGTGTCAGGGCATCGGTTGCATCGAAACTTTTGTCGTCCGTGGGTGTCACACCTGAGGCATTAGTAAAAATTTTTGAACGCAATAGCCCGTCACGCGAAGTCGTCTTACAGGGCAGCATCGACCTTACTCCAAGGTCAAAGGAAATATTCCTAGTTGCCAACCAATTTGCAAATCAAATTGGCCACAACTACATCGGCACTGAGCACTTACTTGCATCTCTCCTGCTATCGACCGATAGCTATGCTGTGGGGATTCTAAGGCGCGTATTCGACGTGGATATCGATGGGCTGAAGCAATCTTTGCTTAGGTTCCTAAAGAGTGATGCCTACAACGATTCAATGCGCAGTGCCTCCTATAGCCCAAATGTCGACGCAAACGCTGGCAGCGAACTCGACCCCGCACTCCTTGAGATGGGGCAGGACTTGACACTCAAGGCTCGTCAAGGCAAGATCGACCCAGTCATCGGCCGAGATGAAGAGACCGATAGACTCATCGACATTCTTTGTAGGAAGACCAAGAATAATCCTGTGCTAATAGGCCAAGCAGGTGTTGGCAAGAGCGCAGTTGTGGACGGTTTAGCCCTAAAAATTGTCTCGGGCAACGTGCCGGATCTACTCAAAGATAAGATAATTTTTTCACTCGAACTAGGCGGACTCATGGCAGGCACGAAATATCGTGGAGACCTAGAGGAGAGGCTAAAGAAATTAATATCTTGCATCAAGGATAATAAGCGAATTATAGTCTTTATCGATGAGATTCACACCCTCATGCAGGCAGGTGGAGACAAGGGCGAAGTCAATCCAGCGGATATGCTAAAACCATATCTAGCGCGTGGAGAATTCCAGACCATTGGCGCTACAACCACTGAGGAATATAGGAAGTTTATCGAGAAAGATAGGGCGCTCGAGCGTAGGTTCCAACCTGTCATGGTCAATCCTCCATCGATAGAGGATACTATCAAGATTTTGAATGGTATCAAGCCAACTTATGAGAAATTCCACGGCGTGACCATCACCGATGAGGCTATCAATGCGGCAGCTAATTTGTCGGAGAAATACATCATGGACCGCGCATTGCCGGACAAAGCTATTGACCTAATCGACGAGGCTTGTAGCAAGGCAAAGGTAAAGGGCAGTAAGAAACCTGTCGAGGTGGAGAAATTAGATGCCGAGATTGCCGCACTTGAGAGGGATAAGAAACAAGCCCTCATGAACGAGGATTTTGCGCTTGCTTCCACCATTAGGGATAAACTAAAATACGCATATTCCCTCCACGAGCAGTTGGATCAGAAGTATAGTGCTAATGGAATAGCTATATACGAGGAAGATATCTGTGACGTTATCTCCAAGTGGACGGGAATACCAGTGACCAAGATATCAGATAACGAAAAGGACCGCCTCATGCACCTAGAGGAGATTCTCCATAGGCGTGTTGTGGGTCAGGATGAAGCGATCGAGGCTGTGTGCAAGGCTATTAGGAGGAATCGTATTGGCCTAAAGGATAGCAATCGTCCTATCGGCTCATTCATGTTCCTAGGTCAGACCGGTGTGGGAAAGACTGAGCTGTGCAAGGCATTAGCTGAGGCTATGTTTGATAGCGAAAAATTTGTCATCCGCCTCGATATGAGCGAATATATGGAGAAACATTCGGTCTCAAAGCTCATCGGTTCACCTCCAGGATATGTCGGGTTTGACGAGGGAGGCCAACTCACTGAGGCTGTGAGGAAGAGGCCATATTCCGTGGTTCTATTCGATGAGATAGAGAAGGCTCATCCGGATGTATTCAATATGCTGCTTCAGATACTTGACGATGGCAGACTCACCGATAGCCAGGGCCGCACAGTTAGCTTCAAAAATACTATTATCATCATGACCAGCAACGTCGGTTGCAACGAATTGCCAAAGGCCACAAAAGGTTTTGGCTTCAATATGTCGGATGGCGAGAATAGCACACTCGACTATGATACTATTAGGGAAACTCTTGTTAGCGCGTTCAAACGCTCGTTCAAGCCGGAATTTGTCAATAGGATCGACGTTGTCACCGTGTTCCACCCACTCTCATACAAACAATTGGCGCAGATAGCCAAAATCTTCATCGTTGGCCTTAATAAACGATTGACCAACTCAAAATGTAGCCTAAAAGTGACCGAAAGCGCACTAAAATATCTAATAGACAAGGGCTATGATCCGGAGTTTGGCGCAAGACCACTTAGGAGATTAATTGAGCAGGAGATTGAGGACAAGATCGCAGAGGGCATGCTCTCCGGCAATATCCAGGAGGGCAGTGTGATAGTCATATCCGCTCGTGGGGACAAATTGTCACTTCGAGTGGATAATCCTGTTTTGGCCTAGCAAAATGTTTTACAAAAATATAATCTCTATGATATAATCTTAAAAATCAAGGAGAAGTATTGCATGAAAGTAAATTATGTTTCAAAGAATTACAAAGTTTCTACTAAGTTTAAGGAAATTTTAGAGAAGAAACTAGATAAATTTAGCAAGTATTTTGACAAATCCGTCACTGCTAAGGTAAATTGCGAGGCTCAGGATCGTAGGGAAAAGCTCGAGATCACCATCTCCAGCGGCTCATACTATTTCCGTGCAGAGGCTGTGTCGGACAATATGTACAATAATATTGACCTAGTTTTGCCTAAGCTTGAGCGCCAGGTGACAAGACTTGGCAGTAGGCTAAAGAGTAGGAAGCGCGCAGGAACGGATGAGACTATATTCTCAAGCTTCGAGGTATTTGAGGAAGAAAACACCGTGCCGATGATTGCTAAGAAGAAGAAATTTACCCTCGAGCCAATGATGGTGGAGGACGCTATCTTCCACATGGAGGCGCTAGATCACGACTTCTATGCGTTCCTCAATCAAATGACCGGTGAGGTAAATCTAGTCTACAAGAGACGTGATGGCAAGACCGGACTAATCGAATTAGATTATTAAACTTAGATGGGTAAGGGCAAGATCTAATTGCCCTTTTTCATTGCACGGACTATTTTGGGTATTGACAAATAGTATATTATATTCTAAAATTATTGTGTGAGGGTGATCACTTGATCGAATTAGAGCATATTTATTTCAGTTTCACGAAAGACGCATACACTCTGTCTGATGTATCATTGCATATCATGGCAGGGGAGCATGTCGTCCTCTATGGCATGGATGATAGTGGCAAGAGTAGTTTGCTCCGTATCATTGCTGGTCTTGAGACGCCCGATAGTGGCACATATTTCCTCCGTGGCAGGAAGATAAAGCGCTTTAACCCAAAGCACGATGCGTCTCTTGGCTATATTTCAAGTGCTGGCACGTTTTTTGAGCATAAGACTGTTAGGGAAAATCTCGACTACGTGCTCCGCATCAGACACATATCTCGTGACGTGCGCCGTGCCAAGGTGGACAAAGCCATTATTGAGTACAATTTAGCAGCAGTTGCAGATAAGCCATGTAGAGACCTAGATTATTTCACCCGAGTGGTGGTGAGCCTAGCTAGGCTTTCCCTAAGACCACTAGATATAGTGCTGGTGGATATCAAGTTTGGCGAGCTTAGTGCCAAAGAGCGAGATTATGTATCTCACGAGATTATGCGACTGGTGAAACTAAATAACGCGACTAGCATAGTTGCGACAAATGATGACACACTCATCAAGGTATTGGGCGATAGATATATTAAAATGGAGTATGGAGTAGCAATCAATGAGTGAAGTGGAGAGTTTAAGGAATCAATGCTATACGCTATTTGATACCAAGAATATTTTTAATACGACAGCCGACGAGATTCGCACGAGGTGCAAGGCATTGCTTGGCAATAAGAACGTCCTTGCCGTGCTTGAGAGTAGGGATTTAGTGGAATCATGCGAGTTGTTTTTTGCAAGTTCCCTCAATACTACCGAGGCTAGCAACGCCGGTTTTATGCACCGCAATACACTAATCTATAGGATGGATAAGATAAAGCACTTAATAGGTCTCGACATCCGCGACTTTTCCGACGCCGTAGTGCTCAGGAATATGATTACTTACTACAAGACTTATTATAAGGGTTAGAAATAAAAAAGAAAATTACACTTCGGTGTAATTTTTTTGTGGCACGCCACTTTCCTAGGGAAAATAGACCCATAAAATGGACTCTACAAGTTCAAATAAGCATTCCACCTCATAAGGCGCCCCGTAGTAGGGGGAGCTGGCGGTGACTACCGCCTGAGGGGATTGAGCGTGCTTACGTTCCCGCCTTGGTATCGACTTCTATCCCTCTCTATATATATTCTTCATCCTATCTAAAGCCAACTTAGTATCCTCTAATAATTAATATCATATATCCGCATTTATCCTAACTTTTACCCTCATTTTATTACAATATATTCCACGTTTTATGTTAAACTAGTATAGGTGACAAATGGAACGAAAATACAATAAATCCTTAATAAATAACGCCCAAAATCTTAGGCACAACATGACTAAGGAAGAGCGACATCTTTGGCATGATTTTTTGAAGAATTATCCTGTAAAATTCCGTAGACAAGCGGTTATCAATAAATATATTGCGGATTTCTATTGTGCAAATGCTGAACTTGTGGTTGAATTGGATGGATCACAACATTATGAGGAAGCAGGCCTAAAACATGACCAAATTCGCACTGAATTTCTTGAACAATTTGGCCTGACTGTTATCCGCATCCCTAATAATTGGATTAATACACAGTTTCAAGCAGTTTGCGAGTATATAGATAACTATGTGAGGGGTAAGAGAAGATAGGGAATATAGATGGAACCTGCATTTAGCGGGCACGGCACGACGACTTCGCACATCACGCCACGCTCGCCTCTTTTATCGGCTGTACTTTTTTACTTATTATTTCTCTCATAAGGCGGCGATGCGTTATAGTTGGATGTTGGGGGTAGGTAATTAAGGTTGTAGATTATATTATAGAGAGGGTATAGTTGGAACCTGAATAGGGTGGAGGAGCTTGCTCAATCCCCTCAGTCTGCATACGCATCCAGCTCCCCCTACTACGGGGCGCCTTGTGAGGACCGATTTATTACCATCTATTGCACCATTATTTTCGATTATATTCTTACTACTTAATTATTTTTTTTTCTTAATTAGGTCTTTTGACCTAGTTTTTGTCTTGGCGCCTTATGAGGAAGTGACCGATTTAAGCCATCTTTTCCCCTCATATATTGTATTTAACCGATTAGTGCCTATATTCTCCACTCACTCATTCAATCTTCAACCGATTTTTCTTATATTCTCGCTTCTTCATTTGAATAATACCTATTATGATTTTATATTTAATAGCGACCGCTTATAGGCGCCCCGTAGTAGGGGGAGCTGGTGGTAACTACCGCCTGAGGGGATTGAGCGTGCTTATATTCCCGCCTTGGTCCCGACTTTTATCCCTATCTCTATATATTTCTTATCCTATTTAGAGCTAACTTAGAACCCTCTTATTATATATATCAATATCCTCATCCTATTTAGCCTACTATTTATCCCACTATCTATTTATATCCCTCCTCTTATATCTCTCTTGTTACCCACTTGTATCTCTCTTATATATATTAGTTACTTATATATCAAGTATACTTATTATATATATTATAATATATACTTATAAAAAAAATTAAACTTTTTGTAAATATTAGTCGAAAATGTTTTGCTGGGGGGGGGGTAGTGTGGTATTATATAGTATCAAAATATAATATCGTCTTGATCCCAAGAAGTGATTAGTTTTGAAATTCAATAGTTAAATAACTTACTATTGTCTTAGATTTGTCCGCACGAGAAAGGTAGTTTTACC
>CANREZ010000006.1 GCA_947629745.1 uncultured Clostridia bacterium | reverse complement strand
GTTACAACTAAACACTAGAGTAGTACAATACAAACAAACAAAAAAGATGTGAGTAAACCCTCACATCTTTTTTGTGTATTTTTATTATTATTTTTTTAATAATTATTATTTTTCATTTTTTGTATTAAATAATCTTCAAAAATAAATAAAATTTTAATATTGCTAAATAATTTTTTATATTAATAAATATTTATTAAATTTTTATTATAATAGATATTTAATATTTATGTTTATAATTATTTTTAATTAATTAATTTTTATATTTTTAATTATATACTTAATAATATCTATTAATAATATCTTCTTTATCTCTCGTCTTCGTCGGAACGGGACTTCTTGTGCTTTTCCTTTTCGGCGGATTGTTTTTCTAGTTCGCTGTAGTCTATTTCGCTATAATCTAGTTCATCGATATCATCAGGATTGTCTTGCTGCATTTCGTGGTCCAGCACTTTGAGTTCCTCGGAGCTCATTTTGTCGTGATAACGGCCAGTTTTTGTACCTTCCTTTAGATAATCATCAAATAACACTCTTAGAGCAAGTCTGCTAAGGGTAGAGTATTCTAGAGTTATTTCAGGATATGGATATTTGTGGGTTTTCATAAATTTGCGGTACATTTCGTGTGCCTGTGCTTTGGCATAAGTTATCTCATATCTATCGCTAAATTTTTGTATTACTTTCCTAATTGCAGCAGCATTGTACTCATTAATATCTGCTAATAATGGCTCTATATGTCTATGTTCTATGAAGGATATCAATGACTTTAGGTGATTTCTAAAGCGATTGGTGTTCTCTACTAGTGCTGTACATACTTTGATGGCATCATATAGATAAAATCTATCGTGCAGATGCCATGGCTTGGTTTCCCTGTACTCCTTCTTCATTTTGTATAAAGATCGGATATAGTAGTCACAACGAGCTTTTGATTCTGGTAAGCATCTTCTCACCCTTTGGCACAATTCGAGATCTAATGTTCTAGATGAAAGATACTCAAAAGGCATATAAAATTTCCTATAATACTCTTGATTCCTATCACTCAACCAAGTACTATAATTTAGTTGGGTGGAATAATACCACATTTGACGTGAGGTATTTAGCACTTTGTCAATCCTCTCGTCAAGCTCAATGGATAGTGAATTGTACTTCGCCATCAACGCGTAATAATCGCGGTCATCCTTCAAAATTTTGCTAACCTCAGTCTCTAGCAACTTATTCAAATCTTTAATCACGGTGATATTGTTATCAAACATGATCTTCTTACTTTTATCCATAACTGTCCTCATTAGTTATAATATTTTATAACACTATATAGCTAATGTCAAGACTGAAAATTTTTGCCCTAGGCTAATAGCATATCGCAGACAATAAAAATGTCCCTTAGTTTAGGGACAAAATCTCATAATTAGTCACTGCAACGCTTGATACTGCTGATGCTAGCATCTTCACTAAGGTGCATTTTGGTGGAATCATTCTTGGTTATCATGGAGAGTATATCCGCCATTGGCAGGTCAGACGACATCATAGGGGAGACGAATTTCACTAGGTCCCTCGCGTCCACTCCGCCATTTTGCATTTTGACAAGTAGTGGCAGGAGATTTTTTAGATTCATAATACTGCTTCGGGGCGCATTTTGTGGCATATTATTATATTGCGAAATCCGGGCATTTTCACGATTTGAATCGGTTTGGTGGATATATGAATTTGCTTCCTCATAAGTGCCGCGCTTCTTTAGTTCCTCACGCATTTTTTCTTGGCCGAGCACGGTGTAGTTGGTAGGGAATTGCCCATAAGGATACATCCGGTTTATCTCATCAAAAGAATTATTATTCATAATCACCTCATATAATATTTATGACAATATTATATATGCAATCATATAATAAATTAGTTATAAAATGGAGAAAAATATGAATTTTAACGACTTTGACAAACAATATCACGGGATATCTGGCCCTAAAAAAGAGGAGATTAGGGAGGATATCAATAGCATCTTAGATAAATACAGTACATATACCCATGAGGAACTGCTCAACGAATTTTACAGGATATCACATGAAGAGATGGAGCGTGGAAATCTCGATGATGACAAATTAAAGTCCATCGAGCGCACACTAGATCCTTACCTTGACGCGCAGTCAAAAGCAAGGCTAAATGATATCCTTGGCAGGTTGTGATGTACAAGATTGATCGCACAATCAGTGATTCTGCAACAATACAAGATAGCAGTCCCAAAAAGTGCCTAATATTCTACAAAAATAAGTACTGTCTAGATATATTAAAGTGCAACAAAAACTGTGAAATTGTCAAGGATTTTCCTTTCATTCGTGCCGTAATGTGCAATATTAATGGTGGGCTCATTAAGATCGCTAATCATAGCTCAGTCGACTATGTCACATCTATCAAGTCTGTCCACACACTAATGGATAGGGCAAGGAGGGTATCACGATTCGACAACATTGTGTTAAAGGATAATGATTTCTCGTGTGCCATAATTGACACTGGCATTGACCCAGGCATAGACCTCACCGTGCCACACAATAGGATAATTGCCTTCCACGACATAATCTCTGGCAAAGATCAGCCATATGACGACAACGGCCATGGCACGTTCGTAGCAAGTATACTGGCGGGCAGTGGAGTTGTATCGGGTGGCAAATATGCAGGAGTCGACCCAAAATGTAATATCGTAGCAGTCAAGGCGTTAAATGGCCGTGGTGAGGGGACAGTAGCAGATATCCTATCTGCAATGCAGTGGATATTAAAGAACAAGGATAAATATAATATCCGTGTGGTGTGCATGAGTTTCGGCTCAACTCCTCAGGATCAAAATGACCCACTAGTGATGGGTGCGGAAGTATTGTGGGATAATGGAATAGTCGTAGTGTCGGCAGTTGGGAATTCTGGGCCTAATCCTAGTACCATAATGTCTCCAGCTATATCTCGCAAAATAATCAGTGTAGGGGCTATGGATGATGGCAGGATTGGGGATATTGGTATCCCTCAATTTTCTAGTCGTGGTCCTGCTGGCAATACATACAAGCCGGATGTCGTGGCAAGCGGGGTGGAGATAACTGCTGCATGTAGTTATCACAAAGAACATAGACACTATGCCAAAATGTCAGGAACTAGTGTAGCCACACCAATTGTAGCAGGAGTTGCGTGCAGACTGATCTCTAATAACACCACTCTTACTCCTGCACGTGTGAAATATATAATACTTAATAGCACAAAGAAAGTAAATTTTGACCGCAATAGTGAGGGCGAGGGATACATATATTTTGGATAAATACTTAGTGCTATGCAACTGCTATATTATGCCTAAATGTAGCACGAAATTTATCTTTGCATACTACTGATACTTTGACCTATCCGAGGCAATATTCTCTATCGCTCTTGCCACATAATATGCCTCATATATATGATTTAATCCGGATAGTGATAAGCGCACGGCACCAGTCTTCTCGGTGCCAATATTTTTGTGCGCAAGTGGGGCACAGTGCAGGCCACTTCTAGCACACACATGATATTTATTCGACAGTATATCTGCCACCAATCCACAGTCAAGATCTGCTATATTAAATAATATTACTCCGCTTTTGGTATTATTTGAATACAATTTTACATTATCTGTTTTTGATAGTGTGTCAATCAGTATTTTTGACATTTTCTCTATCTTTCTATTAATTCTACGGGAGTGTTTACTTGCATATTTTATTCCCTCGCCTAGGCTTAGGATATTTGCTACGGGCAGGGTGCCAGACTCTAGTCCTTCAGGCAAATCTTTTGGCTGCACTAGGCTCTCACTCATTGTTCCTGTTCCTCCGAATATTAGGGGGTCGGGTGTGATATCTCTGCAGGCCAGCACTCCGCATTGTAGGGCAAAAAATCCTTTGTGACCGGCCAGTGCCACCATGTTTACTCCATCGGCCATGTCTATCACTTCATGACCGCCAGATTGAGCCATATCCACTAGTAGTAAGAGACCCTCTTCCTTGCAGTAATTGGCAATAGATTTGATATCCTGCGTATCACCGGTCACATTGCTAGTTTGATTAACTATGACTAGGTAAGTATTTGCCTTCCTAAAGCGCGCTATATCTTCTACCCCTATATGATGTTTATCCTTTGGATAGATTATGTCGTATGTGATTTCTCCCAAGTTTCTTAAATATTCTAGCGTCCTTAGCACGCTATTGTGTTCGAAACAGGTGGCTATGATATGTCCACCATGGCGAATTGTTCCGCGAATGGCCAAATTTAGCGCGTGAGTGCAACTAGGGGTGAAGATGACATTTAGTGGGTCGCAGCCTAAGTGATCTGCCACCACACACCTAGTATCGTAGATTTTCTCCATAGTGTGCAGTGCGTATTTGTGGCCAGATCTGCCTGGATTTGATAGATCATGGCGGATAGCATGGCGGATAGTGTGTAGCACGCAAAAAGGCTTTTTCCTAGTAGAACTAGCGTTATCGAAATATATCATAGTCGCTCCTTGTCACAATAAAAAATTTTTTCTAATAAAATATAATGTCTATATTATTTATGAAGATAATTAGTCTTGTGTGTACTAGGAGGGCAATTTGCCAATATGGATTATTACTTGATATCATTTAAAAGACGAAATATCCTAATTGGTGCGGGAAAAATTTTGAAATCTAGGAAGATTCCATACAAAGTAGTGCAGACGCCAAGGAATATTGGCCTGTCATGCAGTATGTCTATGAGAATTGAGGGGAAATATATCATGAGCGCAAATAGCTTGCTCCGGTCAAATCACATAGACGAGTACACTATCTACAAAATGGGCAGTGTAATTATGAGAGTGTGACTACAAAACTTTTTGCTTTACTAAAACGTTATATTTGTATATAATAAATGCATGGATAGAATTGTTGCAAAAGATATATACAAAGATCTATGTGAGCTGATACCTGATGCTAAGTGTGAGCTAAATTATTCTAATATGTATGAATTAATCATTGCAGTGATACTTAGTGCTCAGTGCAAGGATGCAAGGGTCAACGAGATTACACCAATTCTATTTAGTAAATATCCAAGGGTGGAGGATTTAGCCCAGGCCAATATCAGTGATGTGGCAAAGATAATAAAACCACTTGGATTTTACAGTACAAAGTCAAAGAATATTGTGGAGTGTGCAAAGGGCATTGTAGATAGATTCCATTCTATCGTGCCAGATACATTGGACGACCTAGTGACTCTGCCCGGGGTTGGCAGGAAAACTGCTAGTGTAGTACTGGCGGAAGGGTACAAACTACCTGCAATCCCAGTGGATACCCACGTGCAGAGAGTGAGCTTTAGACTAGGGTTATCTGAATCCAATAATGTGAGAGTTACGGAAGAGGCCCTAAAATCACTCTATGAAAAGAGTATTTGGGGCGATGTACATACACGAATTTTGTTATTTGGCAGATACTACTGCACATCGAGGAATCCTAAGTGCAGTGAGTGCAAATTTAAGGATATCTGCAAGTATTATAAGGCGAATAAATAGTAGGAGAGGATATGTTTTTAGATAAAGTAATCATCACGTGCAAGGCGGGCAACGGCGGCAACGGCTGTGTCAGCTTTTTTCGTGACAAGATGAATATGCGTGGAGGCCCGGATGGCGGCGATGGTGGCAAAGGCGGGGATATTATCTTTAAGGTAGATAGATCCCTCACAAACCTCCAAAATTTCCGTTACACAAAAGTTTTCCGTGCTCCAAATGGCGCAGATGGCAGTAAGAAAAAGATGACCGGAAAAGCCGGCAAAGATATTGTGATATTCGTCCCACAAGGCACTGTCATTAGGAATGTGAAGACTGGATATGTGCTAAAGGATATGTTTGACGCAAACGAGGAATTTGTCATGCTAAGAGGTGGACGCGGCGGCGTTGGCAACCCAAAATTCGCTACATCCACTAGACAGACTCCAAATTACGCCGAGCCGGGCATTAAGACCGATGAATATCAGGTGTCACTGGAGCTAAAGACTATTGCCGATGTGGGCCTGGTAGGATTCCCAAATGTGGGAAAATCCAGCATACTTGCAGCTGTCAGCAATGCTAAGCCAAAGATAGCAAATTATCATTTCACGACCCTTGCTCCAAACATTGGTGTGGTACATGCTTATGACAAAAATTTTGTTATGGCCGACATCCCAGGTTTGATCGAGGGAGCAAGCGAAGGTGAGGGACTGGGACTAGAATTCCTAAGGCACATCGAGCGCACGAGGCTACTGGTGCATGTGATAGATATAGCGGGCAGTGAAGGACGCGACCCGATAGATGACTACAAGATAATAAATAACGAACTTAAAAAGTACGGTGCGGGGGTCGACAAGATCCCACAAATTGTAGCTCTAAACAAATGTGACTTGCTGGATAATATGAGTAGTATCGATGCGTTCAAGAAAAAATATCCATCAGCCCAGGTAGTGGTCACTAGCACATACACTAGGGAGGGACTTGATGAACTGATGTTGATGATTGCAAGGAAGCTTGAGACACTGCCTAAACGCGAGAGATTAGAGACTGAGGAAGTGATAGTAGATCCTCATAAGAAAAAGACCTATACCATCACGAAGGTAAAGCCTCATTACTTTGATGTTGAGGGTGAACTAATTGACCAGATCGCATTTGGAGTGGTGCTAAAAGACATGACTAGTTTTGCCTATTTCCAAAAGCGTATGAAAGATGAGGGTATAATAGATGCGCTAAAAGCAAAAGGTATGGTAGACGGCGATACTATCAAAGTGACTAATGTAGAATTCGTATATATGGAGTAGATTATGATTAATTCAAAGCAAAGAGCGAAATTATTAAAATATAGCGTAGATATCCCTGATGTGGTAGATGTGGGGATAGCGGGCGTGACACCACTTATTGTGAAGAACACCAAGGACTATCTATCTGCCCATGAATTAGCTAAGGTAAAAGTGCAAAAGGGTTGTGACCTAACGCCAGATAAGGTGGCAGAGATACTATCTAGTGAGTGCAAGTGTGAAGTCGTGCGTGTCATAGGCAATAAGATAATTTTGTATAAGATAAGCACTAGGAAGGGTGTAAAACATTTAGAATTGTAAAATGCGTGTGGCGTGGGGGTATATAAATATATCCAGCCACACTTTTTATTTTAGCAAATAGTCTATAGTCTTACTAGATTTGGTCTTTGGCTTATTAAAGTATGAGGCAAAGGCTAGGGCAAGCAGGATAGTGGAGAATATTAGATAATATATTTTGAATCTAACAAATATGCTGCTAAGGGCTACAACTATGCTAGATAGAATATAATTTTTAAATAAATGATGGGATATAGCTAGGCGCAAGATAGACCGCATTGTGCTATGTTTCTTCTCACATTTTGGCATATCTTTTGGCATAATATTGAGAGTAGTAAATATAGTGTAGAGATCCTTGCAGTCTAGGATGTCTATATTTGGCAAGTAGTCTAGAATAAACGTTTTTGCATCACTATCAATATCTATTACAACTATTGCACCGGTGGCAGAGGGGCTTATCAAATTCGCCTTGATATAGCCAATAATATTATCTTTGCATACTACTGCAGTACCAGTCAAATTGTATAGATAAAAAGGACTATCCATGTTAGTTACTTCTATCACAAAGTCATTAACTTTTTTGCAATGATCGAGCGCACGAGATAATATATCCCACACTACACTTGGATTAGATAATAGGACGAAATTAAAGAAGTCGTCGTACCTATTATTCTCTGCCTTAGATATTTTGTAAAATTTATCGCGTCTTAGTGAGAAATATAAGAAGATATAGAGTGTCACAATACTAGCTGCCACCGATAGGATGAGAGATACTACTAGATCTCTTAGGAAGTATCTAGTCCATATCATAGAAAATATGAATGTAGCGCCTAGTAAAAATAAACTATTGGATATAAGTGCAATTTTTTTGTTCATAATTGATATAAACCTGCCTTTTATACAATATTATGGACAGGGAATCCTCTAGTATATACTGCCTGCTTTTGCTTTACAATAAATATTTATATTAGTATAATTTTTATAATTGGAGTATTAATGGAAGTAGAGATTATTAGATCTATCCAGAGTGTGTCTAGCGAGTTTTTAGACGGATTATATTATCTATTTACCCAGTGCGGGCAGGTAGTATTCTTCCTAGGCATTTTTGCTATCACATACTGGTGTATCAGTACAAATGAAGCTATAAAAATTGGCCTAATATACTGCATCAGTGCTCTCTTCAATAACGGTGTGAAGTTTTTGGTGAAAAGGCCAAGACCATATCTAGTGGACCCAACGCTTAGGAATATTCACACAGCTACAGGATACAGTTTCCCTAGTGGACATAGTCAGTCCTATGGAGTGCTTGCTACGACTTTTGGAATTACACTATTTCGCACCACACGCGACAAATGGATTAGATATTCATACGTTACGCTTGCATTTATACTTGGGGCAGGCGTGATGCTATCCCGTATGTACTTTGGCCAACATTTCCTAACTGATGTGATCACCGGAATGGCTACGGGAATACTTGTTGCCATCATATGTGAGGCAGTGTATTACTATATGCCAAAAGGGGTTAAAAATTTTGGTCTACAAAATGTGTTACTAATTGGAATAGGCATTGCAATTATTGCAGTCATAGTCCTTGTGTGCTGCGGTGTCAAGAGCGCTAGTGTATATAGATATTGCACGCTATTTATAGCCTTGTCTGGAGGGCACTTGATTAATTGCAATTTCATTCACTTTGACCCAAAATCTACTAGTGTCAACAAGTGGATAATACTTGCAATTGGGCTCATTCTCACATTTGGCACGTACGCGCTATTTTCATTAATTACACAAAGTGTGCTGCGTGAAGTGTTATCCATATTCTTTGCAAGTATGATGATTACAATTGTAGTGCCACTAACTGGCAAGTGGATGGAAAGATACAAGAGGAGTAGATTATGAATCTATATGATATCATAGAGAAGAAACGCCACGGGCAGAGCAATACTGCAGCTGAAGTGGAGTATGTGATAAAAGGTTTCACCGCGGGAGATATCCCTGATTATATGATGAGTGCATATCTTATGGCAGTGTGTATCAATGGTGCAGATAAGGATGAGACTTTTGCTATGTGTAAGGCTATGATGGAGAGTGGAGATACACTTCATTTTGACTCAGTAGTAGTCGACAAACATAGCACAGGCGGGGTCAGCGACAGCACGTCTATGATACTCGTGCCAATCCTTGCCTCGATGGGAATAGATATCCTAAAGATGAGTGGCAGGTCACTTGGATTCACCGGTGGCACGATAGACAAGATCGAGGTCTTTAGTGGATATCAGGCCGATATGAGCGAAAAGAAATTACTTGAGGCTTTACATAAAAATCATGGTGTGATAGTCAGCCAGTCACAGGACTTGTGCCCAGCTGATAAGAAAATTTACGCCCTTAGGGATAAGACCGCCACAGTAGATAGCATCCCACTAATTGCATCATCCATAATGAGCAAGAAATTAGCAACAGGTGCTAAGATCATTTTGCTTGACGTGAAGTACGGCTCAGGAGCATTCATGAAGAGCGCTGAAAATGCTGTAAAGTTAGCACGCACTATGGTGGATATAGGAAGATCATATGATAGACAAGTTATGGCCGTTGTGACCGACATGGATAGCCCACTAGGCAGCAGCATTGGGGCAAAATTCGAAGTAGCTGACGTACTTGATGTACTAGACGGTAAATCGTCCGACCTTGGCAATTTGGCCAAATTCTTTGCTTGTGAAATAGCCGGAATGTATTACAAAGACCAAGGCAAAGAGATTAAGAGGGCAGATATAGAGGCCACTATTGACACAATAATTAGTAGCGGTGCTGCAAAGGAAAAGTTCTTTGATATAGTAAAATTTGGCGGCGGGGATATTAGCGTAGTAGAGAATCTGACTAAGACGAAATACAGTCTAGAATACAAGGCAAAATCTGCTGGATATATCAGTAGACTTGATGCATACAGTTTGTCAAAAATCGTGCGCGAGATGACGGATAGCGCCCAAGATAAGGCCTCAGTTGGGCTTAGGCTAAATGTTAATATTGGAGACAAAGTGAATATGGGAGATACTATCTGCACACTGCATTCTAATGATAAGATCTCAAGTGCCATTATAAATGCATTAGATAGTGCCGTAGTTATCTCAAAGAAAAAGACTGTAAAGCAATTAGTTTACAAGGTGGTTAGATAATGGAGAGAGTTTATATCAAAAATTTACGCTCGATGAAGACCTTTGCAAAGAAATTCGCAAAGACTCTATCTGGTGGCCAAATAGTACTACTTCGTGGAGACCTTGGTGCGGGCAAGACGACATTTTGCCAGTTTGTAGCAAAGACACTAAAGATTGATGAGCCTATCACATCACCTACATTTACACTGCTAAAAGATTATGAGGGCCGAGTGCTAAATATGTCACACTTTGACCTATACAGGATAACAAATGCTAGCGAAGTGCAGGAATTTGGATTCGACGATTACATATTCAATACTCCAAAGGATAGAGTAGTTTTTGTCGAGTGGCCAGATAATGTGGGCGAGGATTATTACCAAGGTGTTAAGACCACAAATATTACTATAGAGAAAGTGGATGACAATGCTAGATATGTCACGTTGGAGGAAAAATGAAATATTTGCTAATAGATACGACTAAGGCTGAGGCTTATGTGCTAGTGAACGTGGATGGGGCAAAGACTCTATCCGTGCTTGACAAGAATGTGAAGCACAACGAGAATCTACTATTTGCAGTAGAGGACGCACTAAGAAGGGCAAAGGTAAAGTTATCTGATATGGATGCATTTGGCGTCATATCCGGCCCAGGGTCATTCACTGGCATTAGAGTAGGAATGAGCAGCATAAAAGCATTTTGCATAGCACATAGGAAACCTTCTTTTTCTATCACCAATTTTGATATCATCCGCACTTGTATGGAGGGGGATGGCGTAATACTCATTCCATGCACACACACTAGCATGTATTACTGGGATAAAGATGAGTGTGGTGTTATATCCGATGTAGCGGCTAAGGAAAAATTCAAAGACGAAAATGTCTACGTGCTAGACAATGACGAGAGATTTGGAGGACTAAATATCACAGTGATTGATTATGCGAAGGCGCTAGTAAATAATATAGATAGTATCAAATATAACCTTGTGGATTCCAATCTACTTGTGCCATATTATCTAGAATTATCCCAAGCGGAGAGGGAAGCAAATGCAAAACATGAGGGTAGTTAAGGCAGATATGTCTATGGCACGCGATATTGCAAATATTGGAGCTAAAACTATATCGCATCCATATTCCCTAGAGCAGATACGATCTGATATAGAGTCAGGCAAATATGTCTACTTTGTGGCAAAGCTTAAGGATACAGTGATAGGATATATTAGTCTTTATCCAATATTTGACTCGTGCGATTTGATACAAATAGCGGTAGATCCTGCCAGTCAAAAACAAGGTGTCGGCAAATTATTGCACGACTATGCAGTCCATTATCTATTGGATATTGGAGTAAATAGGATAATGCTTGAGGTGAGACGTGATAATACGGCGATAGATTTTTACACTAAACTAAAATACAGAGTGATATCCAGGCGTGAAAAATACTACGGCGATGTAGACGCCCTAATTATGGAAAAATTGTTAAAATAATTGGAAATGAAAACTAATGCGACTAAAATTTGGTCGCATTTTTTAGTGTACAATGAGCAAGTATTAATTTAGTGTGACAGTATCTTATAATAACAAATTAACTTATTTTTTATTAAATAAAATTATTTTTTATATTGAAATATTATTTAAATCAAAATATTACTTTTATTATTTTTTATATTATTACTATTTTTTTATAATTATATATTGTGCGACTGGGCCGCATTTTTTAGTGTCAAATATGGACTAATACTCATAATTAAGACTAGGAGCATTATGAGATTAGAATATTTGGATAACGGGAAAATCTCAGGTTTAGCGGTAGTGTTTTTGCACGGTTGGGACCAAAGTGCACACACTTTTGATGCATTCCTTAACGCTATTGATGCGCGCTGCATTGCACTACAATTTGGAGACGTAGACACATTCTATGATGTCTATACTTATGCGCTCGACGTGTATATGACGCTAAAAGCTATTGGGGTAGATAGAGTGATTCTCGTGGGTCACTCCTTTGGTGGGAGGATTGCTACAATTCTTGCTGCGTTATTTGACCTAGATGTTGCAGGATTGGTGCTAATAGATAGCGCAGGGATTAGACCTAAACACGGCCTAAAATACAAGCTGAGTGTGCTAAAGTACAAGTACTTATCTAGGCACAACTTAGTGGACAAAATAGCGTTAAATGATTACACCACACTTCCAATATCCATGCGGTCAGTATTCATCCGCGTTGTGAATGAGGACCTAAGATATTTACTGCCTAGGATTCACGCTAATACTCGCATATTTTGGGGAATGGAGGATGAATCCACGCCACTGCGTGATGGGCAAATTTTTCACAAGATGATTGCGGGATCAAAGCTTGATACATTCCACGGTGGGCACTTTGCATTCCTTAGTCACAAGTATATGATAATTGATGCAATAGGCAGTTTACTAGAATTTGGCAAGATTGATGGCACTAATCTGCCACCAAATGGTAGAGAGATATTATCTAGTAATCAAGAGGTCGGGCAATTATGATAGCAAAGATTATTATTCTTGCCATAGCGTGTGTAATCCTTACTATTGGCACATGTATATTAAATAAAAAGTATATCCAAATATTCCAGCAAAATGGTTATGAGATAAGGCCTACAATAGAGTATTTTCGCGCAAACTCACATGAACTATTTACATACAATATCTTTATAGTTGGCGGGATGCTGTGGCTAATAACTTATGTCATATGCTACATAGTATCACCATTTAATCTATACATAGAGTATCTAGGACTAATTATGATACTGTTATCGCCATTTATTTTGCGTGATAGGCGAGGCAGTGTAGTGCCACTAAAGTACACTAAGCGCGTGAAGAGAATTTTCGCTACGTTTTGTCTAATATATCTTATCATCACAGCTGCCACCGCATATCTTGGATTTCTAATGCCTGAGATGTCGTATTCCGCACTAGGACTATGCCTTGCCTTTGACCCACTAATATTATTACTCACATGCCTAATCTTATCTCCAATTGAGGAGGCTATAAAGCGGGGGTATATAAAGCGCGCAAAGAAACGTTTTAGTCAGATACGAGGCAATATGATAGTGATCGCCATCACCGGGAGCTATGGTAAAACTACTACGCGAAATATTCTCTATAATCTACTAAAAGAAAAATATAGAGTGTATACACCTATAGAAAACTACAACACACCTATGGGGCTGTGCCTTGCAATAAACAAAATGGACTCTGACTACGACATAGCTATATTTGAGTACGGGGCAGACCATATAGGGGATATAGATGTGCTATGCGACATGATCCAGCCAGATATATCCATTATAACTAAGATTGGCAGCCAACACTTATCTACCTTTGGCTCAATTGATGCAATAGTGGAGGAGAAATCAAAGATACTATCTTATGCCAAGACCAGTTGTGTATTCGACCAAGATAGCCCATATAGGGATAAGTTATTTGACGCATCAGCAGGAAAAGAGCGACTGCTAATAGGCTCGGATATCAAGTGCCGCGATATAACTATCGATAGATGCGGCATGACACTTGTGCTTCACACCGATAGGCGTGACTACGTGCTTAGGTCAAAATTACTAGGCTCGCACAA
This sequence comes from uncultured Clostridia bacterium, assembly GCA_947629745.1. GTDB lineage: Bacteria > Bacillota > Clostridia > Christensenellales > UBA1242 > CALWPI01. The sequence continues at coordinate 35,710 of CANREZ010000006.1, read as the reverse complement.
TGCGACAAATATTATGCTTGCTATAATCGTTGCACGGAAACTAAAACTTAGCATGGCCACAATTGCCAAATCCTTGTCTAGTATCAGTGCCTATCCACATAGATTGGAGCCAAAGATATTATCCGGTGGGGCGATGCTAATTGACGATAGTTATAATATTAATATCGAGGGAGCACTATCCTCGCTTGACGTACTAGATGCATTTGAGGGGAGGAAGAAAGTGTTGATCACATCGGGTGTGATAGAAAACGCCGATGTGGATAATGTGCGTTTGGCAGATAAGATCGATAGTGTCTGCGACGCAGTTATCATCTTAGGTTATCGCAATAGGCACATTCTTAGCTCTAACATCAAACACACGGTTAAGTACTACTATGAGAGGTTTAGTGACATAAACTTATCAGTTTTTGACAATAGTTATGTAATTTTGCTACATAGTGATTTCCCAGATAAATATGAGGAGTAGAGTATGAGAAATATTTTAGTGATATTTGGCGGTCTTAGCACAGAGCATGATGTGAGCATAATTTCGGGTGTGCAGGCCATAAATAACATGCGGGATATAGACGGCAAGGTCTATCCGATCTACATAGATAAGGATAACACTATGTGGTATAGCTCGGAGTATGCTAATATTAGTACTTTTGCAAATGGTTGCAAGGCAACGCGTGTAGCAATAATTGGTCGTGCGCTATATAAGTTGTGGGGTAAAGTATTTAAGAAAATTTGTGATATAGATAGTGCTGTTCTAGCCCTCCATGGTGGCTTAGGCGAGGGTGGTGGAGTGCAAGGATTGCTATCCATGTGCGGCATTCCATACACAAGTAGTGGTGTATTAGGCAGCGCTCTTGCTATGGATAAGGCTATATGCAAGGATGTGTTACTATCTCACAAAATTCCCGTTGTGCCATATGTGACTATCCATCTTGACGACTACTATGAGAATAAGTCAAACTATCTATCCAAGTTAGCTCGACTAGGATATCCTATTATCCTAAAGCCAACAAATGGTGGTAGCTCCATAGGCATCACTACTATTCATAGCGAGGATGACCTTGAGGAGGGCCTCGCCCAAGTATTTACTTTCTCCGACTACGTCATAGCAGAGAAATATTTAGAGGACATTGTAGAGCTCAATATGGCGGCGTTCCGTGACGGCGATCAAATAGTCACATCCAATGTAGAGCAGGTGTCAAAGAGTGAGGATATACTATCGTTTTCGGATAAATATCTAGGAGATACTCACAGCATGGATAGTCTTAGTAGAGTGATTAACCCGCGGGATTATAGCACACAGATTGAGACCATACGGAAACTCACGCTAAAAATATATAATATACTGCACCTCGACGGTGTCTGTAGGATAGACTATATCGTATCTTGTGGCAAAGTGTACTTTAACGAAGTAAATACCATCCCCGGCAGCCTTGCAAATTACCTATTCGAGATGGATTATTGCACGTTGCTTGAGAAATTGATCCACAATAGCAAAGTGCAGGAGGAAAAGGATAAGAGACTAGTCAAGTGCTTCCCTACATACATTCTATCCAAATACAGCGATGGGAAGAAACTTAGCAAATAAAAACTAGGGAAGTTTAGTTATTTCCCTAGTTCAATCATGTGTATTTAGATAAGTTATAGTCCTAATTTCAATTTTAGTGAATCACGGATCTCGTCTGAGTCGATTGAGTCAATCTTGTCTTGCAAAACAAATTTTTCCGCATTGGTGAGATATATCGATGGCATATCGATGGTGTTTAGCAGATATATCCCGCCGTCACGGCCTCGTTTGGTCATAATAGGGATATTGCACATATCTAGATATGACAGGTATCTATATATAGTTTTCGTAGAGACTAAAAAGGTATTTGCCAGATATTTGGCACTTACTTTTTTCTTTTCTAGAAGTATTAAAATCAGCTGAATGCATATCTCAATTTTCATGCTTCTATTATAGAACATTAGTTAACATTTGTCAAACATTTGTTCTATAAACTATAATTTTTTATGAGTTCAATCAAAACTTTTGTGGCGTTCAAACTTTGTGCACCTTTCATAGTTTGGATATATTTTTGCTTATATTTATTCATGTAATTAATTTTTTCCACAAGGGTGTCCGCTGATAGGTCCTCTTGCATCAGGCATAGAGCATATCCTTTATCTTCGAATTCCTTTGCGTTTAATATTTGGTCACCACGAGAGGAGTCCTTTGGCAGGGGGATGAGTATCATGGGCTTAGTCAGTGCTAGCATTTCAAATATTGAGTTTGACCCCGCACGGCTCACAATGATATCGGCCGCTGCGAAGTAATCCTCGATGTTATCCACGAATGGTACTGCGTGATAATTCCTTGCCCGCACACTGTGATCCACATTGCCTTTGCCTGTGATGTGGATGACGTTGTAATTTTTTAGTTTTGGCAGGGCAGATATTAGCGCCTCATTTATTGCCTTTGCTCCAAGGCTGCCACCGAATACTAGTAAGTTTGGGAGTCCCGGGCAGAGTATGTTATGAATTTTGTTAGCCTCCCCTTTATATATCTGAGACCTGATAGGTGTACCACAATAAATGCCGCGCTTTGCGTATTTCTTTGCTGTCACTTCGAACGCAAAGCCCATCTTCGTGCACATCCTATATATTATTTTATTCGCTAGTCCCATAGTGATATCGCTCTCGTGACCTATGATTGGGATGCCTTTTATGCGCCCTGCAATGCACACAGGCAAGGACACAAATCCACCTTTTGCAAATATTATTTTTGGGTGTATTTCATCTATAATCTTTATAGTCTGCACTATCCCTTTTAGCACCTTGTAGGGTATTGCTAGATTCTTTAGCGACATGCTGCGCCTCAGCTTCTCACAAGATATCTCGTGATAGGTGACACCCGGTATCTTTGATGCCATATCGCGCTCAATGCCACTGCCACCTATGTAGTGAATATCGTACTTATTCTTCTTTAGCTCGTCTACTAGGGCTAGTGCGCCCGTCACATGACCTGCGCTGCCACCGCCGGTAAGGATAATATTTTTCATCAGTTTCTCCTACTAGTATTATATGCCAAAAAACTTGGCTAAAATCATAGAATATATATAAATTTTTATGTATAAATATTAAAATAATTTACTTCTTATAATTTTTGGAGTTTTTAAAAATTTGTGCTATAATGTCAAAAGCAAGTAGGCAAGTATATAGATTAATTTTTATATAATTGTTTATATTAAGTTTTAAGTTCATTCGTGCAATTTTTGGGGGTTATTTTGGCAAAAGAGTACAACAGCAAAGATATAGTGGTGTTAGAGGGACTAGATGCTGTCAGATTGAGACCAGGTATGTATATAGGCACTACCGGTAGCAAAGGTATGCACCACCTATTATGGGAAATAGTGGATAATAGTATGGATGAGGTAGCCAATGGCTACGGGGATACTATCACGGTCACTATGTATGAGGACAATTCCGTATCTGTCGAGGATAACGGCCGTGGCATTCCGGTAGATAAACATCCACAGCTAAAGGTGCCAGGTGTGCAAGTGGTCTTCACCCAACTCCATGCAGGTGGCAAGTTTGATAACAAAAACTACGCCTATTCCGGTGGTTTGCACGGTGTGGGTGCGAGCGTTGCAAATGCACTATCTAGATACCTTAACGTTCATGTCTTCCAGGGTGGACAAGACTATTTCATGGAATTCCAAAGTATAGAAAAATCCAATGGCAAGATCGCATCGGGCGTTGTGACAAAGCCGCTAGAAGTCGTGGGTAAGACTAAGAAACGTGGCACGCTCGTCACATTCCTGCCAGATGATAGAGTATTTGAGAATGAGAGATTCGACTACAACACTATCTCAAAGCGTTTGCGTGAATTAGCGTTCCTAAATAAGGGTATCAAGATCATTTTAATTGACCAAAATCAGGTGACTGATGGCAAGCCAAAGACCGTGACTTATCACTACGAGAATGGTCTAATAGACTTCATGAAATACATTCATGAGGGCAGTGAGGTGCTAAATCGCACGCCAATTTATATCGAGGGCAAGGGAGATAAAGTGGAGTTATCCATGGCCTTGCAGTACAATACTAGTTACATCGACACAGTGTACAGTTTCGTCAACAATATCCCAACAACTGAGGGCGGCACGCACGAGACCGGCATGAGGTCGGCAATTACTAGGGTCATGAACGAAGTGGCTAGGAATTTTGGCTTACTAAAGGATAAAGACGCAAATCTTCTTGGTGATGACTTCAAGGAAGGTATGTGTGTAATACTTGCAGTCAAGATGAAGACCGTGCAGTTTGAGGGCCAGACCAAGGCAAAACTAGGCAATCCTGAGGCAAAGACTGATGTGGAAAACATCGTGTATGAGAAGCTTATGGACCTTGCTAGTGCCAAGTCCAATAAATCAGTATTCACGGATATTATCAACAAGGCAAAGGGCGCTGCAAAGGCAAGGGAAGCTGCAAAGCACGCAAAAGATGCTGTGAGGAAAATAAATTCCCTAGATAACTTTAGCTTAGTAGGAAAACTCGCTAGTTGCACGGGCAAGAACCCTCAACTAAACGAAGTATTCATAGTGGAGGGAGATAGTGCAGGCGGGTCTGCAAAGAACGCTCGTGACAAATCCTTCCAATCAATATTAGCCCTTAGAGGCAAACCTCTAAATGTGGAGAAGAAGAGGCTAAATCAGATACTAGAAAACGAAGAGATTAGGACGATAATCACAGCCATTGGTGCGGGTATTGGCAATGATTTTAGAGTAGATGATATCAAGTACGACAAAGTGATAATATTAGCTGATGCTGACCAAGACGGCGCGCACATTAGATCCATTCTTATCACATTCTTCTATAGATACATGAGGGATTTGATAGCTGATGGGCATCTATATGTAGGTGTGGCACCGCTATACAAGATTCAGCGTGGAAATGTGATAAAATACGTCTACGATGACAAGGAATATGACAAAGCTGTGGCTGAAGTAGGAGCAGGATATCAAGTGCAAAGATACAAGGGACTAGGTGAGATGAATGGTGACCAATTGTGGGACACCACTATGGACCCAGACAAGCGCCTACTCGTCCGTGTGTCACTAGATGACGCTGCAGAGGCTGAGAGGATGATAACGACCCTTATGGGCGACAACATCGAGGCTAGGAAGCAATATATCATAGACAACGCAGATTTTGGCAGACAAGATTTGTTTGAAGCAAAGAATTTGGGAGGCAAGAAGAGATAATGAAGAAAGAAGAATTACAGGAACGCCTCGACCGAAATCGTGAGCGTGAGAAAGGAATTATATCAAAACCTGTCGAGCAAATACTCCATGAGAGCATGATCCCATATTCGGAATTCGTCATCATGGACCGTGCATTGCCAAGAGTAGAGGATGGTCTAAAACCTGTGCAAAGAAGGGTGTTATACTCAATGTACGAAAATGGTGTGCTCCCAGATAGGCCATATCAGAAGAGTGCAAGACAAGTGGGTTATTGTATGGGAAAATATCACCCACACGGGGATAGCTCCATATATGAGACACTGGTGCGTCTCGCTCAGCCATTCAATATGAGAGAAGTGCTGATCGACGGGCATGGTAATTTCGGTAGTATCGATGGAGATAGCGCGGCTGCTATGCGTTACACTGAGGCAAAGTTAGCACCTCTAGCACTGGAACTACTAAAGGACATTGAGAAAGACACTGTGCACTGGTCATTCACATTTGACGATGCGAATAAAGAGCCAGATATGTTGCCTAGTAGATTCCCAAATCTCCTTGTCAATGGCAGTCAGGGTATTGCTGTTGGACTATCCACCAATATCCCTACTCACAATCTATCCGAGGTGATAGACTTAGTTGTAGCCTATATAGACAATAGACACATGACAATAGATGATATGCTAAAGATTATGCCAGGTCCAGACTTCCCAACCGGGGCAAGCATTCTGTCATCATCCGAGATCAAGTCGATGTATGAGACCGGCAAGGGCAAGGTGATAATCAGGTCAAAATATCATATAGAAAATGCAGATAACGGCAAGAAAAATATAGTTTTCACCGAAATTCCTTATCAGATAAATAAGTCCACACTGGAGCAACGTATTGACAAGTTCCGCGAGGCAGATACATCAGGTCATATGCAATTCGTGTCAGACATAGTGGATGAGAGTGACCGAAATGGCATTAGGATAGTCGTGAAGTTAAAGAAAGACGCTAACGTCCACGCCATTGTCGCATTGTTATTCAAGAATACGCCACTTCAATCCACATTCAATGCAAATATAGTGGCAATTGCAGGCAAGAAGCCTATGCAACTTAGTTTGCGTGAAATACTAGAGTACTACGTCGATTATCAGCAACAGATAATACTCAATAGGACGAAGTACGACTTAGCATTATGCGAAAAGCGTGCGCACATACTCGAGGGATTGCTCGTTGCTATAAATAATATCGACGAAGTCATTCGCATCATCAAGACTAGTGCTAGTACCAATGAAGCAAAATTAACTCTCATGAAGACTTTTGCGCTCGACGATGTCCAGACCCAGGCAATACTGGATATGAGACTAGCAAAACTCACAAATCTCGAGGTATCTAGGCTAAAAGAAGACTTGGAGCGTATGCATATGCTTATCAAGAAGTACAAGGCAATTATCGCAAGCCCAAGCCTCCAGATGCAGATAGTGAAAGAAGAGATTCTAAAGATAAAGGAAACTTATCCGACCCCAAGGCTCACCAATTTCATCGATGAAGATGCTGAGGATATTGAGGAGACTATAGATAGCGCAACCATAGTATCTGATGTGTATGCGGTGATAAGCCCAGACGATAATATCAAGGTGGTTGGTGTAAAGAATTACAATCTCTCTAGCAAGGAATTATCCGCAAATCCTACACTATCCGAGATCCCACAACTGATGTTGCAGGCAACTAGTGATAGGACCGTGTATGTATTTAGCGACAAAGGTAATTGCCATGCAGTGAAACTCGACTCCATCCCACAAGGCAAACTAAAGGACAAAGGTTTTGCACTAAAGAGCCAGCTAAAGGCATTTGATGCAGACGAGCACGCAGTAGCTATGTTTGAGTTGGACGAGAGGACCAATCATGATGACATGATAGTGTTTGTCACAAAATTTGGCATGGTGAAGATGACCCCAGCTACTGAGTATATTACTAGCAAGCAGAGCATTGGCGCTATCAAGTTAAAGGAAGGTGACAGCGTAATCTACGTCGCATTGCAGAGCCCAGAGTGCAAGCTAGCCCTTGTCACACATGAGTGTATGTCAGCACTCATTGATACGACGGATATCACGCCATCTAGCAGGACATCTATTGGTGTGAAGGGTATACAACTAGCCGACCGCGACTATGTGGTCTCAGCACTCCAGTCAACTAGGAGCGACATAATTGCTGTATTCGGCGATGACGGATATTGCAAGCTGATGAAGACAGGAGATATCCCATATGGACCAAGGAATAGAAAGGGTCTAAAGATAACTGCCACTAAGACAAAGACTGGTCATATCGTGCTTGTGTCAAAGATTGATGAGAAGTCAAACTTTGTAGCAAAATCTCATGATACATTAATTTATGTGACAACCCGCGATATGAAGCTAGAATCTAGGACATCCATCACTCAGAATGTGAAGGGTGGCAAGAGTGGTCTTCCAGTTGACCAAGTATTCAATTACACTATTATCTAGTGAAAAATATTTTAGTAATAATAAATCTTTTTTATATTAGGGCTGTAATAGCTGACACTAAATAGTGAAAATTATTATTAAAATATAGTAAAAGTAAATTTAGATTTTGCTATTAAAAGATAACAATAAAAATTTAGTTTTTGCTAAGTAAAATTTAGTTATTACTAATTAATATTTTAATATTAAGTAAGAGAAAAATGGCACAAAGTATGTCATTTTTCTTTTTTTATCAATTACAATTAAATAGTTACAAATTTTTTGTTCTATCCGATGGTGTTTGCCGCATAAAATATTGCGTAACCTGTAATAGATTAACATTTTACATCAAAAAGTAACAAATTTCGACAAAACGCACGAGCACTTTCAAAAATTCTTGCACGAAAAATTATGTTTAATCTATTAAAATTTATTATCATAGAAGAGGGTATAGATGAAGTTTGTAATTATCAAAAAACGAGTGATAAAGATCGCACTTGCACTAATAATTGTTGCGGTACTCCTTGCTATATCATTTGAGGGGAAAGATAGTGCTAGCGTGTTCTTTGGACTCACTACCCGAAAAGTGCCAATTTATAGCGTAGATACTGAGGAGAAGAAAGTAGCCATCACATTCGATAGTGCATGGGGAGCGGATAAGACCCAAGGCATACTAGATACCTTAGAGAAATTTGACGCTAAGGCAACATTCTTCCTAGTAGGATTCTGGGTAGAGGATTATCCTGAGATGGCCAAGGCTATTGCGGATAGCGGCAATGAGATAGGCACGCACAGCAATACTCATCCAGATTTTACCACACTATCTCGGGCTCAGATGCAGCAGGAACTAGTCACATCCATGGATATCATTAGATCCACTTGTGGTGTCACACCGACCTTATTTAGAGCGCCATACGGGGCATACAACAACACTATGATTGACCTATGCGGGGAACTAAATTTAGTGCCAATCCAGTGGGATGTAGATAGCCTCGATTGGCAGGGAAAAGAAGCAAGTGAGATAGTGGCTAGGATTACAAGCAAGGTAGGTAATGGCTCAATTATCCTAAATCATAATAACGCTGATCACGTGCTAGACGCACTACCACTAGTACTGGATAGCCTAAAGATGCAGGGATATACCATAACTACCGTGAGTGACTTAATTTATCATGATAATTACACTATCGATCACCTAGGAATACAACATAAGAATTAAAGGAGAAAAATGAACGAATTACAAAACAATAAAGTGACCATATCCGGCACAGTGATTAGTGCGCCAAGATATAGCCACGAGATATACAAAGACAGATTTTATGAATTTATGATTAAGTGCAATAGATTATCTGACAACGCCGATATCCTGCCAATCACAGTGAATGAGAATATGCTAGCAGATTTTAGCATCGCTGTGGGGGATAGAGTGGAGGTTGTGGGACAATATAGGTCGTACAACAAACTAGATGGAGCGAAAAATAGACTGATGCTCACAATTTTTGCAAGCAGCATAAATGCGCCAACTAGCCCTATGGATAGGAATGAGATTGACCTTGTAGGATATATTTGCAAAGCGCCAGTTTATCGCACCACACCATTTAGGCGCGAGATATGTGACATATTAGTTGCAGTAAATCGTGGGTACAACAAATCAGATTACATCCCATGTATCGCATGGGGTAGGAATGCAAAACTTGCCCGCGAACTCAATGTGGGAGCAAAGGTGGAAATATCCGGCAGGATTCAGTCCCGCGAGTATTCCAAACGCCTCGATGACGGTACTATGCAAAGTAAGATTGCCTACGAATTATCCATCACTTCTATCACTTCGGGCGCTAGCGAGGGTCTTAGTTCCGACCCATGCAAATCCGCACTCCCTCATGCTGCATAATTATTACAAAAATTATATTTTTCATATACAATAATGAACAATATTCTCTTATAATAGACCCAACAAAAATAACGATGTTAAACACGCAAATTAACTAGTTATACACAAACTATTACTACGATATGTACACTATTTATATTAAATACAAACAATAATTATGTATAACACAAATAACTGTGTTAAGCACAAAAATTAGCTATGTTATAAACATAATAAAATATTATCTATAAACAAAAAAAAATAATGGCACTAGGGTGTCATTATTTTTTCTTATTGAGTTTGCCAATTGCACTATGTTTGTAGATGTATAGTCCAATAAGTATTAGACCAATTGTGCCGACTAGTATTTCGAATAATCCAAACCATTCATATGAGGTTAAGCTATCCATCTTTAGATACTGAGTTAAGATATATCCCTCGATCTGGTCATTGCCGTGGCTAATAATTACCTTGGTGTATGGCTTGGTCTTATCGAATGATGCTACATACACGCGGTCACCATCATGCAGTGTGCGAAGTATATCTGATGTATCTTGGTCGGAACCGTATACTGCTATCTCCTGACTATTTGCACCGAGTATGCGAGCATTAGTGATTGGCATAGGGTGGAGTGTGTCATGCACTTTCCTAAAATCTTTCTCCCAAATATATCCATATCCATCATTGAATGCTACTTTGTAGTACAATTTTCCGTCAATTCCCTGCACAGTACTTAGAGTATTTATCTCGTAGTCACGAGCAAGTGTAGATAGTTTTGCTGCGCCCGTTACAGGATATTTGTAGATATAGGTGAGATTATTGGATATATATCTATCTTCACCAACAGTCTCGATATTTGCAGGGGTTAGAGTAGAGGTCTTTACAAACCCCACTTTTATAGATCCTTCATAGTAGAGTATTTCGCTATAGTTATTGTAACTAGTGTTATCCAGCACATACACTATTGTGTCCTCAGCAAGGGTAGAGGATGAGCCTAGATTGTATGGCAAGCGGCACACACCACTTGTACTATTTAGACTATATGCATCGACTAGGGCAGATAGTACATCACTATTTGCATAGGAATCGTCGATCACTGGTGCGGATAGGAATTCACTATTACTGTATATGAGTATTGTAGAATTGACGTTGTCGGCAAATAACACTTCTCCTGTCATAATGCCTATGTCAAAATGAGCTAGAGGTCTATCTAAGCTAATGCTAGTAACTAGTGTTATTCCATCATCATTCAGGCTATATTTGCTGAATTTGTCTTGTGTTAGGATGTATATATTAGAATACATATCGCGGCCAATATCTATGATATCTGCATCTATGCTATAAGTGGAAGTAGTGCGAACATCATCCACTAGCCTTGATACTAACACATTCTTACCATTAAATCCAACGAATGTCTCTTGGCCAAACATTTTGACAAAATTGCCGGATACTTTGAAGTTCCCATCAATTAGGGTAGAGGAGTTGTTTGAGTAACTATATAGGCCATTTTCACCCACTAAATAAATTTGGTCTGACTCGTCGATAGTGATGCTATTTGCAACTATATCAATTTGAGTCGTATTACTCTCTATCTGCCCACTTTGATTAGTAAGAGTTAGTAGATAAGCTGTATCTTTAGATTGATTCTTCCTAAGAATGGTATATTGTCCAACTGAGGAGCGGACGATCTTTTCCATCTCAATACTTGTGTCAACTACAGTATTTGCTCTGCCACCAGTAATATTCTTTACTCTATTATTCCCGCGGTCGATTACGTAGTAATTATCCTCATCTTCGAAGTAGACTGAGGAGATATCGTTGTATCTATCAATGCTGTCACCCCGGCTTGCTACAATGGTTGATGCTTGTGTGAGAGTATCAGTTAAGCTAAATGCAGATATAGCACCGTAGTCACTATCGGTGATGTAGATAAATTCACTATCACTTGTCACACTAACAGGTGCATATATATCACCTAGAGTATATATCTTATCACTTGACTTAGTAAGTGAGTAGGAAGTAGAGTAGTCCCTTGATAAAATATTGAGTTTATTCTTATCCGCACTGATTAGTGCGAAGTACCCATCACCTATATTCAAGTAATTTAGTAGGATATTATTCCCAAATTGTGAGTCTGTCACGATATCATGTGTCAGTGCCTCACCACTATTTGTGAACTTAATTGTGCGGCAATTACTCTCTAAATCTTTAAATGTGACATAGGATGTATCGCCCGAGGACACAGTGGTTAGCACTTCACTGATCTCGTAGTCTCCAATTGCATTACTTAGTGTAATCTCCTTATTTATCACTGCCTGATTATCAAAGTTTAGCTTAGTGAAGTAGAATGTATTTTCACTTACTCTTGCGATATACGAGTAATCATCATCAGCATAGGCATCAAAGTACGTCACACTACTATTTGTAGCAATACTAGATACTTGCGTCATATTCGTACCACTTAGGGAATAGATTGCGCCATTTGATAGAGCGAATACTAGATTTCCTGCGCTATCGACACGTGTGACGTTCGCATCAAGTAGGGTAGTATTACCTGTCGCACGACTGATTGCGTGCAAACCATCCTTCACATAATAGATGTAGTCCTCAGTCACACACGCGGAGGTTGCACCCGAAATATCAATATTCAGTCCATCGGATATATCATCACTATCTGTTACCACTTCGTGCCAGTATGTGGCATTTGCAAAAAGAGGACTAGTCTGCACTGGGTTGATAAACCCGCAAACTACAAGGCAAGCCGATAGGGTGATGATAGTCCAAAATAATCTCTTCTTCATAGTATAAATATTTAAAATATACTATATTATACTAAAATTTTTTATTTTGTTAAAGCATTTAGCATAACTTGTCATATTTTGATATAGGCAAATTAACCAAATTTTGGAAAAGTTTTTCATATTTGTCCAAATGCGACATACTAGTGTCCCATTATGTGATATACAATCAAACATATGTTCGAAAATTAAATAAAAACGCGGCAATTTCGGACATAAAAATATTTTTGTACAAAAATCATAAATTTTACAAAAATATGTCATTAAACTTTGACAAGACAATTTTTTGTAAAGTAAAATGTGAAAAAGTGATTTTTGGGAAAGGAGAACTTTTATGGAAGAAAAAATTTGGGCTAAAACTATGCTTAGCATGTACAAGTACATTGATGTCATATCCGACACAATAGATTCGCTTGTCAGACGCGAGACTGTAGGGTCGAATAATATCTATGGGATATCCAATACACTTGATGCACTAAATAGGGTGATAAAGTTGAATTCAAGGAAGGCAACCTTAATCAATCTAAAAGTATTAATATGTGAAGTGAAAGGTAAATTAGCGGATAAGTATCAGAGATTCATTGACTACTTCTACATAGAGGGATTCAAGCCTATGGAGGTGGCTAATCTTATGAATGTGTCCATCAGGACATTTTATAGACTAAAGGATAGGACAAGCCTTGCGTTTGGCAGAGTGTTAAAATGCTTGGGCTATGACGACAAGAAATTATCTAGCATCTTTAGAGACGAATTGTGGCTAAAGAATGCACTGGAGTACAATAACGATCCATCAATGGATGCGGATCTTGCATCCTACAAGACACTAAAATTTGTCTCACGTGAATTAAAAGGTGTGGCGTAGATTATTTTAACTTATGTTTCTTATAAGGTTTGTATAGGAAGAAGAATATGACGGACATTGGCAGCAGTATTATCACAAGGAGTATTATGCAGTAGGTAGCAGGCAGGGGCAATATCCTATCATCTATGATTGGCTCAAGGTAAGAGACTTTCTCACTAGAGGGCATGATAGGGCCAAGACCCTTGGTATAGCCTGAGTAAATATAGCCTGTTGCATTACCATAGCTCACTAAATACCATACTGGTCCATACATATCCATCGCCACATCACCATATGCTCGTGCTACGAATACGACGTTTGGCGCATTCTCATACACTTTGCATAGGATGTTGTCACTGGCGACAACCGGACTTGAGCGGAGGAAACAACTAAGATTCACATCAATAGTTATACCTAGCGGAGTTGCTACCTTGGGATGGGTAGTAACTTCTTTTAAGTCCGCTTTCTTCGCATAACCCTCAAAGCCTGCATAGGACACTTTAAATAAATTTGCGTCATAGTCCACAAGGATCGTGCAAAAGTAACTTCTCTCCATGATACACACGATGTTTGTGGCGGAATGCTCGGTGCTACTCGACCGATATAGATAAGTCTCATCCATCACTTGGGCGTAGCGTGTGGCACAGTAAGTATCAGGGACATGCATCAGTGAGATAAGTATAGCAAAAATGCTAAGTATATACTTCATGATTATATTGTACCCAATGTGTAGATTGTACTCAAAATCTAACAATTTTAGAAATCCGGCAAGATAAGGAGAAAAATGGAAATTTTAGAGATAAAACAGCGAATAGCGTATATTGATAGACTTGCTGCCTCCATGCAACCTTGCCCCAAACTCCTTGCGTACAACAAAGATGTCGTGCATGAGAAGCAAATGTTATTCCACAAGTGTCTAAAGAAAAATCGCTGGGTATTCGGTGGCAATAGGTCAGGCAAGACCGAGTGCGGAGCAGTAGAGGTAGTCTGGCTAGCCCGCGGGATACATCCATTTAGAGAAAATAAGCCAAATATATCCTGCTGGGTGGTGTCGCTATCGACGCAAGTACAGCGTGATGTCAGTCAAGAAAAGATACTCTCATATCTAAATCCTCTTTGGATAGAAGATGTGGTGATGAATGTGGGTAGCAAATCCAATATGGCAGCAGGGGTGATAGACACACTGTATATTAGGAATGTATTTGGCGGCACGAGCAAGATCGGATTCAAGAGTTGTGACCAGGGTAGAGAAAAATTCCAAGGCACTTCGCTTGACTTCGTGTGGTTTGATGAGGAACCTCCATATGAGATATATCTAGAGGCAAAAATGCGAGTGATAGATAGGTGTGGACATATATTTGGCACTATGACCCCGCTAAAGGGGCTCACATGGGTGTATGACCAAATATATCTAAATAGTGCAAATGATCCCGAGGTTTGGCATGAGAATATGCAGTGGGAGGACAATCCGTATCTATCAGCGGACGAGATAAATAGTCTGTCACAGACTCTAAGTAGTGACGAATTGGAGGCAAGGAAATATGGTAGGTTTAGCAATTTTGGTGGTATGGTCTACAGTGATTTTGATGAAAATATCCACGTAATAGAGCCATTCAATGTGCCACACGAATGGTATGATATGATATCTATCGACCCGGGACTCCACAATCCATTATCTGCCCACTGGTACGCTGTGGATTACGACGGAAATATCTATGTGATAGCTGAGTGGTTCAAGGCAAATTGTAGTGTGGAGGAACACGCACGAGCAATACATGATATATGCGATAGACTAGGCTGGCCAAATAGGGCAGGTATGGTGGAGGCACTGATAGATAGTGCAGCCAATCAGCGCACTCTTGCATCAAGCAAATCGGTCACCGAATTATTCTATGACTACAAGATACTTTGTAATCCAAAAGTGGACAAGGATTTATTCTCCGGCATTTCGCGTGTGAAGTCCTATCTAAAAGATCTGAGTGGCAGGGTGAGGCTATACATATTCTCCTCCTGCACCAATCTAATTCGCGAATTCAAGTCATACTTTTGGAGTGACAAGGATGTGCCATTCAAGCGCGATGACCACGCACTGGACGAGCTAAGGTACTACATTATGTCAAGACCTGATGCGCCGAAGAAGCGGGAGTGTGTCTCAATAATTGCACGGGACAAGGAGCGCAAGGCAAGGAGGCTAAGATATGGAACAAAATGACGTGGTGTCTGCTCTATACAGAAGGGCTCTTGGATACGACAGTGTGGAGGTGATAGAGGAGTATAGCAAGGACGAATCCGACCTCGTGCTTAGCAAGAAAAAGGTGACAAAGAAGTCTGTCCCGCCCTGACATGACAGCAATCAAGATGATACTAGGAGATATGAAGACTGAGTTTAGCGAATATGACGGAATGAACATAGAGGAATTAATGCAAGAGAGAGAAAAATTAAATAAATTATTGGAGGAAAATGATGATAAAGGAACTAAATAGTGCATATCGTATCAAGTGCGATACAGCTGGCTGCAAGAATTATGCAACCTACAAGATAATCCTAAAGCCAAAGATTAGTCTATCTACAGGTGTGTATGTATGCACTAAGTGTGCAAAGGATATGTATGAGGATTTGGGCAAACTATTCGTCCCAAAGAGTCCGGTGAATATGATAAAGAAAAATCTTTTGGGAGGAACGAAGTAGACTATGAAGATAGAGGAAGAGAATATAGTAAGTGATATCCTAAATGATTTTAGGAGGCGCCAAAAGGAACGCCGAAGTTATGAGAATAACTGGATAACGAATATCAATTTTTACATAGGAAATCAATATTACAACGTGGATGAATTTGGCGTAGTGCGGGATTTTGCTAAGCAATATTACTGGCAGGAGAGGGAAGTATTCAATCATATTGCACCGCTAATTGATGTGAGGCTTAGTAGGCTATCTCGCGTGAGGCCTACTATGACAGTTGTGCCATTCTCGGATAGCGAGAGTGATGTGTATAAAGCCGATATGTCGAGGAAAATACTTGACGTTGTCTCCCGTAGACTAAATTTATCAAATATTATTGCCGAGGCAACTGTCTGGAGTGAAATGTGCGGCACGTCCTTTTATAAAGTGATATGGGATAGTGACCTAGGGGACGTGATAGGTGCAGGGGACGCTATCCATGCAGGGGATGTCAGCATCAGCGTGGTTAGTCCATTTGAGATATTCCCAGATAGCACGACTTATCAGAAATTGGAGGATTGCAAGAGCATAATCCACGCACGTGCATATCATAGAGATTATGTGAAGGACAAATGGGGTGTTGATGCCAAGGGTGAGGATATAGATGTGTACTCACTAGATACTATCACCTCTATTGGCGGACTAGGTTATAGCGCATCTTCGCTAAATGCCGCAGCAACGAAAAAATCTGACCAAGTGCTGGTTCTCGAGAAATATTCTCTGCCAACCAAGGATTATCCGGATGGCAGACTTCAGATCGTAGCAGGCAAGACCTTGGTCTATGACGGCATATTGCCACTTAAAAATAACATTGACGGCAAACGCGGTTATCCATTCGTCCGCCAATGCGCACTGTGTGTGCCAAATTCATTCTTTGGTCTTAGCATCATCGATAGATGCGTGCCACTACAACGCGCCTACAATGCGGTGAAGAATAGGAAGCACGAATACATGAACCGCATGGCAATGGGTGTACTCACAGTCGAGGACGGGTCAATTGATACAGATAACCTAGAGGAAGAGGGCATGAGCCCAGGCAAAGTGCTAATCTATAGACAAGGTAGCACACCTCCTAGAATGCTAGGGGTAGAGAACGCGCCATTTGACTTCACTCGTGAGGAACAATTGCTTGAAGACGAGATGAAGGATATATCGGGAATTAGCGACTTGCTGTCCAATATCTCCACATTTAGGAATGTGTCAGGTGTTGCCCTCCAATTACTTATCGAGCAAGATGAGACTAGACTAATTGTCACAGCCGATGAGATTAGGAACGCAACCAAGGAGATATCGAAGCAAATTTTATCCCTATACAAGCACTATTGCGTGGTGAAGCAGTCATCTAAAGTGCTATCAAAATCAGGCGACCTTGAGATGTTTTACTGGAACGGCTCGGATATATCCTATGAGGATATCATCTTTGAGACCGAGAACGAGATCAATCAGACGTTAGCGCAAAAGAGGTCATACATACTAGAATTATTATCTAGCGGCCTACTTAGTGAGCGCGATGGCACGCTAGCACCTGGTATGAAGAGCAAGATATTAGATAGCCTAGGATATGGAATGTGGGATACTACACAGGATATAGACAATCTCCATGATAGCAGGGCAGATAGCGAAAATCTGAATATGCAAAATAACGTTGCAGTAGCAGTGAGTGAGGTGGATGACCACGATAGACATATTCGTCGTCACACAGCCTATATTGTGTCAAACAATTTAGATAGCATTCATAATAAATCTCTCTATGATCGCGTGCTAGAACACATCCACGAGCACGAGAGAATGAAGCAAACACTAAGCATGATAAACGCTACTATGCAAGAACAATAATTTCCCTATATGTAGGGTAAAAATATAGATAGCATAATATTTGGAGGAAATATGGAAAATGAAGAAAATATTGTAGAACAAGCAGAGACCACTAGCGTAGACACGGGTGCGGATACACCAAAGGATTTAGGTCAGGACGCCACACAATCTGCCTCTACATTTGGAAAATTTCGTGATGCGAAGAGCCTACTTGACGCATACAATAATCTTCAAAGTGAATTCACTAGGAAGAGTCAGAGGCTCGCCGAACTCGAAAAACTTGGGACAAAAGACACGTCTTCCCCGAGTTACACGAGAGCTGATTGGCACGAAAAATTATCGGCATTCCTAGATAGTCATAGTGATGCAAGGAAATACGCAGATGAGATATCTAGCGTAATCCTAGAGGACAAAGATGTCGCAAATAGTGACAACTCCCTCGAGCTTGCTTGGCTAAGGGTTATGTCAGATAAATATATTAGTCCGGATAGTCTTGACGCTCATTCGGACCTAATAGATAAATATCTTTCCTCGCATGAAGATATCAAAGAAAAAATTATAAATGAATATTTGGATAGCGTAAAGCAAAATCGCACGCCGCCACTGATGTCGAGCAGGGGTAGTTCGGTCGCATCAAGGGTTAATCTAAAGTCCATGGATGAGGCAAAGGATTATGTGATGCGCTTATTCAAGAATTAGGAGAGAAAATGGTAACAATTCAAACAGCAGAAAACGCGCTAAAAACCGTTTATCTAGGAGTGGTGGCAAACCAACTTAATGTGAATGCAAATCCGCTCCTTGCAAAGATCAATCAATCGTCAAAGGACGTTTGGGGCAAAGAGATTAGGAAAGTGGCTCCAATCGGCCTAAATGGTGGTATCGGTGCAGGCACTGAAGATGGTGCATTGCCACGTGCTGCCGGCAACAATTATGTGCAATTCAC
The DNA here is from genome assembly GCA_947629745.1 of uncultured Clostridia bacterium. GTDB lineage: Bacteria > Bacillota > Clostridia > Christensenellales > UBA1242 > CALWPI01. Next base: position 17,049 of record CANREZ010000006.1, on the reverse strand, counting down.
AAGCACTCTAAAAAATCTTTATGGCACTATCGAGATTAGTGACAAGGCAATTAGAGCTAGCGAAAACAACGCAGGGGCATTTGTCAATCTGCTAAATGCTGAGATGGAAGGACTCATCAAGGCTAGTGCCTTCAACCTCGGTCGTATGCTATATGGCAATGGCAAGGGAATACTTGCTAATATCACAGACTATACTGCAGAGAAACTCACAGTGGATAGCACAAAGAATCTCATGGAAGGCATGGTAGTAGACCTGTATAATGGTGATTCCATCAAGAGTGACAATTCACAGAGGATCAAGAATATCGACAGAGCAAAGAAAGTGGTGACCCTAGAGTCAAAGTTTGTCCCAGATGTGGAGAAATTAGTTGACTCTCTTGTGATCCAAAATTCTCTAAACAACGAGATAACCGGACTAGGTGCAATATTTGACCCTAAGGTAACTAAACTCTATGGCCTAACTAAGTCACAGAATACTTGGATGACCCCATACACCAAGAGTGCAGTAGGGGCTATCACGGATATGGTGATCCAAGAGGCAATAGATACTCTAGAGGAGCAGACCGGAAGCACAGTCGACTTCATTACTTGTTCATCCAAGGTAAAGAGATTGTATCAAGGATATCTAGCATCATTTAGACGCAATATAGATGTCATGGACCTTGAGGGTGGATACAAGGCAATGAGTTACAATGGCATTCCAGTAATTTCCGATAGATTCGTCGATGACGACACAATGTATTTGCTAAATACCAAGGACTTCACACTTCATCAGCTATGCGATTGGCAATGGCTTGAGGGTGAGGATGGCAAGATTATCCGTCAAACTGTAGGATATCCTGTCTACACCGCAACTTTAGTCAAATATGCTGACTTGATTTGCGATAGACCAGCAGGTCAAGCAAAACTCACTGGCATCAGTGAATAGGAAAGGATACAAGGTGGGGCAACCCACCTTGTATATTTATTATGAAAAAGAAAGTAAAGAATGATTTGTATCACATATCTATCAGAGTACGCCATATAGACCCAAGTTACTTCGTAGTCTATGATACTAGGCGAAAAACTTATGAGATTCATCACTCAAAGCAACGCGGTGGATCTCTTGCACTACATATCCCATATCATATGCTAGATAGTAGGACAATTAAACTATTATATAAGACACGCAGTAGGAACGCAGAGAAGATATTTAAATCTATTGAGAAGAATAATTCTATGCGCGACCGATTCCATGACAACGAATTACACGACCTAATAGACTATCGGGCTCGGGAAGTAGTGGAGTATGAGAGTAATACTACGAAGACTGCAAGCAGGTACTATGACTGTGTGTGGTACTAAGGAGGGAGTATGAAAATTAGCGATTTAGTCATAGCCTGCGCTCAAATGCTAGGCATTGACGAACTAATCACCAATAGATTCCCAGATGAAGTAGTGCTAAGGTATAGCGCAGATGACGCAAAAGTGCTTTGCAAACTATCTAAGTCCATATATTACGCAATAGAGCGAATCACCGAGCAGTATTGCCCGATGAAGAGTGATGTGGTGCTAAAGGTGACAGATGGAAAGATCCCATATGATAGCATAACGACTGATAGGATATTATCGGTCACTAGCATTCACGACCTTGCTGGAAACTCGTTAACATACGAATTGTATGACAAGTATGTCGCAGTGAATTTCTCGGGCACTGTGCGACTACACTATACCTACACGATCTCGGACAAACTAAAGTACGGCGACGAATTTTACTTGCCTATCACGATTACTACTAGGTCCATCATATATGCTGCCTGCTACGAATATTGCCTCATGTGTGGCAGACTAGATGAAGCTAGCATTTACGATGTGAAATTCAAAAATTCTGTCATGTCAGGCGCAAACAACAGGAAGAGCCGAATGATAAAATATAGGAGATGGATATAGTATGTATTCTAGATATGGCAATTTACCTACAGTGTCGCACGCGCTAGTGAAACTCGGCAAATTCGTTGGCATGAATGCTGATGTGCGTGACCATGAGCTGCCAATGGGTTATGGCAGTATGGCCTACAACATAGATTTTAGCAAAGGTAGGCTAGATACCGGCATGGGGCTAAAAATACTTCACGCACCATATATGACAAGTCAACCTGAGCCTGAGGTCATATTCGGCCAAGCAGGGGATGAAGACAACTTTGATATCCTCGCCTCTTGGTTCCTCTACACGAGTGTTGAAGGGGATGGCACGGATAGAAGTTGCATTGTCTACTACACAAGCACAGGGGATATGTACTATAGTTTCCTTCACTCGGGCCTTTCTGCAGTGAAGTTAAATATTCACTTAGACGATATCCCACTAGTCGTGCAATATAGGCTAAACGGAGAGGATGTGTTACTGATATGCTCAGATGGCGTGATGTACACATGGAGTCCAAATAAAGTGACGAAGTTTGACAACGTGCCTAGCATCACCAGTCTTTGCATTCACAATGAGAGATTATTTGTGACAGTAAAGGAAGACCCAAATACAGTTTGGTACTCAGATGACTTAGACCCTACTAATTGGCAGGTATCCTCCACTGAGGCAGGATTCATCACTATGCCATCCACTATGGGAAGAATTAATAGGGTAATGTCGTTCAACAACTACGTCTATGTCTTCCGTGATTATGGAATAAGCAGGATATATGCTAGCGGAGGAGAAGAAAATTTTTACACACAGGAATTATTCCACTCAGATAGCTTAATCAATGCCAACACTGCGTGTATTTGCGGGGATGATATGTATCTCATGGTTGCAAATAGACTCTACTCCTACAATGGAGCAAGTTACCTTCATATCGACTGCGGGTTAGAGAGTCTTCTTCCTATGTTCCAAGCATCGGCCACTGCTTGTTTTAATGACGGGAAGTATTACCTTGCAACGTGCATGGACTTCGGTGATGGCAAGATCATCGGAGACGAGAGACAAGTGTTTTTCCCAAAGAAAAATAATGTGTTACTTGCGGTCGATATTAGGACAAAGCAGGTGGATATCATGCGTGGCAAGTTCATCCAAAACCTCATGTCACTCGAGCATTACAATGCAAATAAATTGGTGGTCATTGCAAAGTACAATGGGCATTATAGGTTGATGGAGCTTACTAGGGACGGCGAGGATAGTGGTGAGGGCCTGCCAAAATATTTTAGGACAGGACTCATTTGCCCCGGTCACTATGGCATGGAAAAAGTGTTATATGAGATTCGGCTTATCACAAAATACGATGTCACTATCACAGTCACTTGCGACAAGGATGTATATACATACAATGTGAAGGCAGGGGATTTAATCCAATCAGTCCGCGTTAATCAAAAATTCCAATCACTAAGGTTAGAATTTAGCACCAATGGTCCTATGAGCGTAGAGCCATTTGGATTGCATTATGGAGAGTTATGAGCAAATTAAGTAAAGGGCAGATATCCTACGAGAGAGTCGATGAATTGGAAAGACGGCTGCACAGTATGAGTACTAATATCTTTGCTAATTGGAAATTTGTGTCGCAGTCTATTAATATCACAGATAACCCAGTAGTTCTATTTGAGGCAGATGCCCTAAAGGGTGGCACTATTGTAGTACATTTCTTCAATTCCACCGAAGGACAGATCATGTTATATGACGGCAGCATTTGTGTGGCAGTAATTGATAGCAAGAGTAGTATGCTAATATCCTACAAGACAAGTAGCGATAAAGTGAAGCTTGCTGCATTTAGCAATGCACCACTATCCGGCAATGTCAGTCTATCTATCAGTGGGGGAATAAACGTCCCACAGTCGCGAAGTGTCATCTGCGATATCAATGATACTTGCTATATAGTGGACTACATACGTGGAGGCTACAGTAAATGCAGTGTAGATTCTCTGCCATATCGGATAGATGGCACGTTTACTCCATGTGGCAAGATCATTTCATATGGGACAAATGGAGATAATTTCTTCGTGCTATGCAAAGACGATAAAACGACCAAAGTTGTGGGAGAAAATGTGGATAGCATAGTAGTCGGAAGTGATGCAATTTCACTTGCCATAGGTTCTGATGAATATGCCATTCTATCCCACAGTGGGATAAGCATAACGACTCTCGCTGATGGCACGAGTAGGACTATATCTGCTAATCTAAAAGATATCTTGCGTGCATATCCGCTTGTTTCGGAAAATTATAAATTCGCATTCATCTGCCAGACATTTAGTGGCAGGTGCATGAGGGTCACTATTGATAGCAATGATAATATCAAGTCCACATTATTGCCAAAAATTATGTGCAGCGAGATGTATTTAGTGATCAGCAGTGAAGAATATCTGTCCGTAGTGGATGGCACTAGCGAGTACATATATAGGGTGAGTGATAATGACCTAGTATATGCATTTAGATTTCCAAGGAATTGCAACTTTGGCGTATGCCAAGGCGCATGTGTGAGTGTAGTCGGAGATTATATATCGAGAATTTTAGAGTAGGAGGAAAGATAAGGTGTATCAATATAATGTGTCAAACGACGTCACAGACAAAGCAGTGTCGGTGATAAGTGCAAAAGATGACAAGAAGAAAGAACTAGAAGATAAGATAAAGAGCATTCAGGATAGATTTGACCTATCCAGCGATGCTACAGGCGGAAATTTGCCGGATTCTAATCTTGACTTAGAAGAACTGGAATTCAAGGACAAAACTGATGATGAGATAAAGAGTGAGGCCGAAAGTAGCCTAGGGCAGTATTATAGATCAGGTATAGCAGATATCGAGCAGGATATCAAGGATGAGGCAGATAACTACAATGCTAAGGCAAATCAATTGATATCAAGCAATGAAGAGTCAAAGAAGAATATCGATCAGTACACGGAATCTGCCAAGCAGAGCCTAAGCGATGAGGCACTAAAACGAGGCCTTGCGCGTAGTAGCATAGTGATCAACAAGATGGAGGCCTTTGACCGCGACAAACTGGATAAATACGCAGAACTAGACAAGCAACTAACCGGTGAGATGGATGCAATCAATTTTGAGCTAAACGCACTGGAGGGCAAGCGAAAGCAAGCTCTTAGTGACTTTGAGTTAGAATATGCTGACAAGTTAAATCAAAAAATTTCCTCACTAAAGAGTGAGCTAGACAAACGCCGTGATGAGGTGACTAAGTACAATAACGAGATAAGAGAGAAGGAAAAGGAATACGAGGCTGATGTAGCAAAACTCGCCCGTCAGTTTGCCGAGGCCGATGACAAGAAGACGCAGGAATTATTAGAATATGCCACAAAGAATGGTTATACCAATTTAGAGTTATTCAAGCGCGAAGCAGTGTACTTTGCAGTAGACAATTACCTAAAGGGACTAGACCCTGAGACTATAGACTATGTGCTAAATAGCAAGAAGGTGCAGGATAGTCTGCCTGAGTCTTATATATCTACTCTTAGGGCAAAGTATTTAGACTAATGTGGCAAGATATATTCAATTTAGCACTAAATAACGGACTTTGGGCGGTATTATTCTGCGTGCTACTCATATACGTGTTACGCGATAGCCGTACTCGTGAGAAGAAATATCAGATGACCATATCGAGCCTAGGTGATTCGCTAAAGGTAGTTGAATCCATCAAGGCCGATGTGGAAGATATCAAAGATACAATATTTGATGGGAGGATGACAAGTGAAGAAGATTAGACAGTATGGATTCTGGATCAGTCTTGCTGGCGCGATTATACTATTCATCCAGACAATTTGTGAGAGTTTTGGCATTAGGTTTGAGAGTGACATAGCACGAAGCATTGTCACAGCATTCTGCGGCATACTAGTGGTGCTAGGTGTACTCATTAAGACCGAAGAGCCAAAAGAAGATATAGATAGCACCGAGGGCAATATCTTAGTGTAAAATTAGATTGACATTTTTCTAATTAGTTAATCACAATTTTTGAGCATTTAGGATGCAAAATTTTGCCGTGTGCTACAAAATATATGGTTGGGGGAGACCCCAACCTTTTTTATTTATCCACACTAATTTTCCTAAATTGATTGTCAAAGTGTATAATTTCTATTATAATTGTATATATTTTGGAGAAATATATATGATGTACAAGAATACTTTCCGACTATTTTTCTCGAACGCGAATAATATTTGGAAGACTTTACTATATATGATAGTGTCAATTCTGATATTTGGCCTATCCGCGCTAATAGTGCTGCCGATTATCAGGCGCATGAATGATTATGGGATATTCTCATCCCTTATCAGCATCGCAACTAGTCTATTTGTCATGTGGGAGAATGGCACTCTTGGCACATCACTTGTGAAAATTTTCCATGACACAATCGCAATTGCAACTGACCCGACACTTATTTGGTACCTTGTAGTATTCGCTATAATCATAGTACTTGCTAGATACATACTGGGTGCAATATATGTGCTATCCATGTCGGACAATCTATACAATTATATGTCAAGTGGATATAAGTCAAAGTACAGAGTATCTCTTGCTAAGATGTTCCCACGGGGGATAATCCTTGGACTTGTTAAGATTATAATTGCATTTCCGATTGACATTCTCACCGTTTATGTGTTATCATTATGCATCAAGTTGTTTACATTAGGTGACTTATATGCAATATTTGCACCTTTTATAATATTTTTGACAATATCTGTACTTTGGTCGATTAGGCTAACTATCCTTTGTGGTTGGGAGCCTGCTATGTGCGTGCACGATTGTGGCGTATTCAAGGCGTTAAAGTATGGATTGGTCGCGGTAGGCAGGAGATTTTGGCGCACACTATCCTGTGCATTTGCCCTCAATCTCACACTCATTGCAGTGAACGTATTCGCGTGCTTGTTTACCGCCGGATCGTGTCTTGTTATCACTATACCTAGTACACTCCTACTAAATACTATTTTTGGTAGTGTCATGTACTTTTCTAGCCACGGAATGAGATTCTATGTGGAAGATAGTTTTGTGATAAGTCCAAAGCGCAAGGAAGCGTCGGATTCTGCACGAAAGTCAAGATATACATTATAATTTTAGCAAAGATTGCATATTTACCCCCTATTGTAAGATAAGGAGTAAATATTTTTTATGAAAGAAACAAATATAGATAATGCCACACAAGAAGTGGCAAAGAAACCAAGAAAGGCAAAGTTTAATCACAAGAAACAACCAAATGCAGCACAAGGTGATGCTAGGAAAAAGTCAAAGCACACTGATGTGGCGCAAAAGGTATCAAGTGAGGAGAGTAGGAAGGCGCATGTCAGAGTAAATCGTGGTGCTGTGAAACTATCTTTCCTAGGCGGAATCGGTGAGATTGGCAAGAATATGCTAACTCTCGAATATGGCAATGACATGATAGTGATAGATAGCGGTCTAGCATTCCCAGATGAGGATATGCCAGGAGTTGATGTGGTCATACCAGATATCACATACCTTATTGAGAATAAAGATAAGATTCGAGGAATATTCATCACTCACGGTCATGAGGATCATATAGGTGCACTGCCATATGTTCTGGCTGATATCAACGCTCCAGTGTATGGTAGCAAATTTACTATCGCACTCATTGAGAGCAAACTAAGGGAACATCGCGGAGTCAAGATGAAGTCCGTGATAGTGAAACCTCACCAAGTAGTGCGTGCTGGATGCTTCAAAGTAGAATTCCTCAATGTGACTCACTCCATGCCGGGATCAATGGCATTTGCTGTCACCACTCCTGCTGGTGTGTATTTCCACACAGGGGACTTCAAGCTAGACTTATCTCCAATTGACGGACAGGCAATGGACCTCGTGCGTATGGGGGAACTTGCTCGTGACGGAGTGCTGCTACTAACAGCTGATAGCACGAATGCTGAGCGTCTTGGGTTCTCCATGGGTGAGCGTGATGTCGGAGTGACTCTCGATGGAATATTCAGCCAGAATAGGAATAAGAGAATAATCGTGACAACTTTTGCATCCAACGTCTACCGTGTGCAACAAATCCTTGATATTAGCGAGAAATATGGCAGGAAAGTAGCGTTTACGGGCCGTTCCATGCTAAATATCTGTGACGCTGCAGTCAAGGCAGGAGAGCTAGTCTACAACAAGTCCAATCTAATAGATATAGATAATATTGACAAATATCCAGATAGTGAGCTATGTATTCTCACAACCGGTAGCCAAGGTCAGCCAGCGAGCGCACTTGCTCGTATGGCAGTAGGGGAATTTAAGAAAGTGGAGATAGGCAAGAACGACCTAATCATATTCTCCAGTTCCTCAATACCTGGTAATGAGAAGATGATAAATGACGTGATCAATATGCTATATCGTAGAGGAGCTGAGGTGATATATGAGTCACTCGCACGCGTGCACGTATCAGGTCACGCATATCGCGATGAGCTAAAAGTCGTCCACAGTCTCCTTCGTCCTAAATTCTTCATGCCAGTGCACGGAGAGTATAGACACCTTAGGGCACATGCCAATCTTGCAATGAGCCTCGGAATGGAAGAGAGGAATATAATAATACCAGAACTAGGTGACCAGGTAGAGCTAACTAAGAATTCTATGAAAGTCGCTCGCCAGATACCATTTGGGGCAAAACTAGTTGACGGACTGGGCGTTGGCGATGTATCCGACATGGTGATAAGGGATAGAATACAGTTATCCGAAGAGGGTATATGCGTAGTCATTGTCTCCATCAATAAGTTAACCGGTGCACTTGCAGCAAAACCTGACATGGTCTGCCGCGGATTCACTTTTGCAAAAGACGATAACGAAAAGGTGGAGGAAGCACGCGACGTAGTTATTGCCGCAATATCCCAGGCAAACTTTAAGACTCAGGATTGGGGTCTAATCAAGCAAAATATTAGGAAGGCTCTATCCTCATACTTTATGAAGAAGATAAAGAGAAAGCCAGTTATCATGCCAATCATCTTAGAGAGATAATCTAGGCAAGATAATAATATAGATTAGATCTACAATAATCAATAGACTATGAACATAAATTAGATTGATTAACAATAAATAATTAGATTTATAGATATGAATACTTTGATTCATAAATAATTAGCAGATATATAGGTTAATTATATAGATAGTCTATACTTTAAAATAAATTAGGACACTAAATAAGTGTCCTTTTTTGTTGCAAAAATTTTAGTTATTGTAGCAGGTATAGTGTTATGCATAGAGAGAATTATTCCTATATTTAGGGAAGAATTTGGATTTATAAAATATTTTTAAAAATTTTTAAAATTTTGGCATCAAACGCTTGATAATGTTCATAATAGATACTATAATAGTGTTAGCAGTCTTGGAGTGAGAGTGCTAACAGACTAAAAAGTTTAGTGCTAAAATGGGAGGACGCTTGATGCGGGAAGAGGAGTTTAATATCAGCCCGAGGAAGAGAGAGATACTACTGTCCGCCGTATCTAGTTATATAGACAAGGCTTGTCCTATAACTAGTGGAGGGGTGCAGGAGAATGCTTTCTCGAAACTTTCTAGTGCCACGCTTAGGAACGAGCTAGCAGCGCTAGAGGAGATGGGATATCTAAAGCAACTTCACACATCCGGTGGCAGAATTCCTACAGCTAAGGCGTATAGATATTATGTCAATTCGCTGATGGATGGGACTAAACTTGATAGCCGCACGATTGCTACAATTCGTGATAAATTCTCCACACGTAGTGCTTATCTAAAGGATATACTACATGACCTAGCCGATAAGATATCTGATGTGTTGGAGCTACCTACATTCGTCAAGATGGAGGGACTTCACGAATTGGTTGTGCAGGCGGTGAATATCATTCCACTAATTACTGGGCAAGGGTTACTACTGATACAGACCAGTGCAGGCATCCTCAATAACACGTTTGATTTGCCAAAGAATATCAGTGAGGATAATTGCAAGGACGCTAGCAAGTTTCTAACCAATAGCCTATGTAATAGGAAGATTGGAGACATACTCGACCACTTTGACGAGTTTGTGAAGGTAGCATCGAGCAGGATCCAGTACTATGAGGAATTATTCATGGCCGTGACTGATGTTTTGCGAAAGTTTGTCGATGGAGCAGATGATGTAGCAAAGTCAGTCAGCACGCAAAAGTTGCTAAAATCACCTATGTATCAGGATTATGACGAGGCAAAGAAATTCCTAGATATCGTGGATAATGCAGATAATATCAAGGAGATTGTCCGCTCAATTGATGAGAACTCTACAAACGATGTAGTGATCACAATTGGTGAGGAGAATACCAGTGAAGATCTGCAGTCATACTCGATAGTCAAGGCCAATTACACACTTGGCTCGGGCGTAGTCACATCCATTGGAGTACTAGGTCCGGAGCGCATGGATTATCCAAAGATTGCCGGCGCTCTAAAATTCATCGTAGATGAGTTAAAATCAATGGATAAGTAAGGAGGTATTATGGCAGCGAACACGACAAAGACCAGTCCAAATAGAAATGGAAAATCATCTGCTACACCTAGACACAAACCGTCCGGTAGCAGAACCCAGCAAAAGTCATCTGACAACGAATATTTGTTACTGTCACAGAGGCTAAAAGCGGAATTTGACAATTACAAGAAGCGCACATCTATCGAGATGGAGAGCAAATTTAACGATGGCAAAGCATATGCTATCCTAAAGATAATTCCAGTGCTTGATAGCATCGTGCAGGCAAAGAGGGTTGTCACCGACGAGAATAGTGCACGCGGAATAGATATGATATATGACAATATGGAGAAAATTTTGCGTGACCTAGGCGTCGAGAAGATTGACTGCGTAGGGAAGGAATTTGACCCAAACTATCACAATGCTGTGATGGCAGAGGATAGCACTGATGGCAGGGAAAATATAATCTTAGAGGAACTGCAAGCGGGTTACATTCTGGACGGGCGAGTACTAAGACATAGTGTCGTCAAGGTAAGTAGATAATTCCATCAAAATATATTTTAATTATAGGAGAGAAATTTATGAGTAAAATTATTGGTATTGACTTAGGAACAACGAATAGTTGCGTAGCAGTTATGGAGGGCGGCGAAGCTGTCGTCATCCCAAATGCAGACGGAGACAGGACCACACCTAGTGTAGTTGGTTTCAGAAAAGGCGAGCGATTAGTCGGCAAGGTGGCAAAGCGCCAAGCAGTGGCAAATCCTGAGCACACAGTGCAGTCCATCAAACGTAAGATGGGTAGTGATTACAAGGTAAAGATCGATGACAAGGAATATACTCCACAAGAGATCAGCGCTATGATTCTATCCAAGTTAAAGGAGAGTGCTGAGGCATATCTAGGGGAGAAAGTGACTGAGGCTGTCATCACCGTGCCTGCATACTTCTCTGATAGTCAGAGGCAAGCAACCAAGGACGCAGGAAAGATCGCAGGACTAAACGTCAAGCGTATAATAAACGAGCCAACCGCAGCCGCACTAGCATATGGTCTAGACAAGGGTGAGAATAAGAATCAAAAGATATTAGTCTACGACCTTGGTGGTGGTACATTCGATGTGTCATTGCTTGAGATCGGCGACGGTGTGTTTGAAGTGCTCGCAACCGGTGGTGACACACTGCTTGGTGGTGACGACTTTGATAATGCAATCATCGACTTGCTTGTAGCAGAATTTAAGAAGGAAAATGATATCGACCTATCCGGTGATAAACTTGCTATGCAAAGGCTAAAAGAAGCCGCAGAGAAGGCAAAAATTGAGCTTTCTGCAAGCACAACTACTACTATATCCTTGCCGTTCATTACATCCAATGAGACTGGGCCAAAGCACCTAGAATATGAACTGTCCCGTGCAAAATTTGACTCCATCACATCACACTTAGTGGATAGGACTATTGAGAAGATGGAGCAAGTGCTAAAAGACGGCAAAGTGACCTACAACGATGTGGCAAAAATCCTCATGGTGGGTGGTTCTACCAGAATCCCAGCAGTCATCGACAGAGTGCGTGCTACAGTCGGTAAAGAGCCATTCCGTGGCATCAATCCTGATGAGTGCGTGGCTGTAGGTGCTGCAATCCAGGGTGGAGTCCTTGCTGGAGACGTAAAAGACGTGTTACTACTAGACGTCACCCCACTATCACTAGGTATTGAGACCCTTGGTGGAGTATTCACCAAGTTAATCGAGAGGAATACAACTATTCCTACTAAGAAATCCCAAGTATTCTCAACTGCTGTAGACAATCAGCCAGGTGTGGATATCCATGTGCTGCAAGGTGAGCGCGAATTTGCTAAGGATAATAAGACTCTTGGTAGATTCCAACTAAATGACATTCCTATGGCTCCACGTGGCGTGCCACAAATTGAGGTTACATTCGATATTGACGCAAACGGTATTGTGACAGTTTCTGCAAAAGATCTTGGCACGAACAAGTCTCAGAATATCACAATCACTGCAAGTAGCAACTTAAAGGAAGAGGATATCAATAAAGCTATCAAGGAAGCTGAGGCACATGCTGAGGAAGACAAGAAGAGGAAGGCAACAGTTGATGCTAAGAATAACGCCGAGAATATCATCCTATCACTAGAGAAGATGTTAAAAGATTCCGGAGATAAGCTAGAGCAAGCTGATAAAGATAAGCTAGAGAAAGCACTAGCTAAGGCAAAGGAAGAGATAAACGCTGAGGGTGCAGATGCCGACAAGATCAATGCAGCAATCGACACTCTACAAAAAGATAGCAACGACGTTGTGACCAAGCTATATGCTCAAGCACAAGCTGAGGCTCAAGCAAAGCAAAACGAAAAGGCTGAGGAAAAGAAAGACGATGAGATCATCATCGACGAGGACAAAGACAAGAAAGACAATAAATAATAGGGAGTAGATATGGCTAATAAGGATTATTATGAGATACTAGGTGTTGAGCGTAATGCCACTAGCGATGAGATCAAAAGTGCATATCGCAAATTAGCCAAGAAATATCACCCAGACCTAAATCCTAATAACGCCGAGGCTGCAGAAAAATTCAAGGAAGTTAACGAAGCATATGAGGTGTTATCCGATAATACGAAGCGTTCCAATTACGACCAATTCGGCAATGCTTCGGGACCACAAGGCTTCGGCGGAGGTGCAGGATTTGGTGATGGATTCGGAGGATTTGACTTCGGAGACATCATGAGCAATTTCTTCGGAGGAGGATTTGGTGGCAACACTGCTAGCCGCGGTTATCGTGGTGAAGACATCGCAGTGACACTCAATCTATCGTTCGAGGAAGCAGTATTTGGTTGCAAAAAGACTTTTAATATCAATAGGGTTGAAAATTGCTCGCACTGCAAAGGCACGGGGGCAAAGGACGGGACTGCATATACTACTTGTCCTGAGTGCAACGGCCAAGGACAGGTGAGATACACCGAGAGTACTATATTTGGTAGGCTCACTAGGACCGGTATATGCAAGTCTTGTAACGGCACGGGCAAGAAGATTAAGACCAAGTGCGAACATTGTAATGGCAATGGTTACAAGAAAGTGACTGCTACTATCAATCTCGATGTGCCAGCTGGTATTGACGATGGCCAGACAATCACAATGCGTGGCAATGGCAACGCTGGTGTGCGAGGTGGGGCAAACGGAGACTTGCAGATTAGTGTGAAAGTCGCTCCACACAAGATCCTCACTCGTGATGGATATGACCTTGTGATGCGACTGTATGTACCATTCTACACACTGCTGCTTGGTGGCAAAGTGGAGATCCCACTAGCCCGTGGCAAGACGACAATAGATATCCCAGAGAACACTCAGTCTAATACCACAGTGAAGCTTAAGGGCAAGGGTGTGAAATACCTAAATCGTGACACTTATGGCAATCTGATAGTCACTCTCATATCTGAGGCACCAAAGTCACTCACGCGTTCTGACAAAGATCTACTCAAGAAATTGCGTGACACCATGGGTGAGAACAATTTTGCAAGGTACAAGTCTTACAAAAAGGATATGTCAAACCTAGATAAATAATTGTATAAAAAAGCAGAATTATCTGCTTTTTTATTTTGTATCTATGTGATATAATCCTTGTATGAAGAGATTTTTAGTTGACAAGATAGATAGCGTCGTAACCCTTAAAGGTCAGGAATTTGCCCACTTATCGAGAGTGCTTAGATTGCACGTAGGTGATAGGGTAATTCTAAATGCACGTGACGGATATGACTATATTAGCGAAGTAGCTAGTATCACACCTGACAGTTGCACACTGCGCGTATTAGAGCAGATTACTAATTCAGCCGATCTTCCTATGAGACTTACTGCATACTGCGCACTTATTAAGGGCGACCATATGAATTATCTTATACAGAAATTGACTGAACTAGGCGTCAGCGATTTTGTGCCAATCACTACCACTCGCACTGTTGTGAAGGACAAAGGCACGAAGCGGGATAGATTGCAGGCAATATCTGATCAGGCGACCAAACAGTGTGGCAGGTCTCGTGCAATGATTGTGCATGATGTGATGAGCCTAGAGTCAGCAGTAGAGGAATTTAGCGGTTATGACGCGGTGTACTTTGCAAACACGAAAGAATCTCAGAATTTAGGCATAAATGTGGTAAATATAGATAACCCAAATATAGCTTTTGTCATAGGGCCAGAGGGTGGATTTGATAGCCATGAAGATGCACTTATAATGGGTAGTGCCACCAGTGTCACACTGGGCAAAAGAATCCTCCGAGCAGATACTGCTAGCATAGTGATGGCAACAAAAATACTGATTGCATATGGGCAGGTGTAGGATGAGTAAGAGTGTGTGTTTCATAAACCTTGGTTGCAAGGTAAATAAATACGAGAATGAGTGTATGGCATCCCTATGCAAAGATGCTGGATATAGGATAGTTGGGAAAGATGAGAAACCTGACTACTTCGTGATCAATTCCTGTGCCGTAACTAATGAGAGTGAGAAGAAGAGTAGACAGGAGATATCCAAGGTATTATCCCTAAATCCTAATGCAAAGATAGTAGTTGTAGGATGCGCTAGTGGGCATGATCCTGAGCAATTTAGGGCTAAACCAAATGTCATAGCAGTTGGCGGTGCTGCGCACAAAGACACTATCGTGTCCATGCTAGATGGCATCAGCCCAGATATGACTACACCTACTGTGTATGAGGATCTAGAAAATCCATTGATAGAGAAAACTCGTGCCTATATGAAGATTCAGGATGGGTGCAACAATTTTTGCAATTACTGTATCATCCCATATGTAAGGGGTAGGAGCAGGAGTAGGAATTTTGAAAAATGCATACTAGAGGCAGCGAATTTATCTAGGTCGTTTCCAGAGATTGTTATCACCGGCATTGATACATCGAGCTTTAAGGACGGGGATAGGAACTTATTTGACCTAATATATGCACTGCGTGATTTGCCATGTAGAATTCGCATCAGCAGCCTAGAAGTAGGCGTTATTACGGAGGAAAATTTAGCAAAAGTAGCGAGTGCTACTAATTTCTGCCCACACTTCCACCTATCCATGCAGAGTGGCTCAGATAGCGTGCTTGCCCGCATGAATAGGCACTATACGTCAGGTGAATATCTAGATAAAGTGAAGCTAATCCGCAAGTATTTCCCAGATTGTAACATAACTACTGATGTGATAGTGGGATACAATATGGAGACTGAGAAAGAATTCCGTGATACTATTAGAGTGTGTAAGCGTGCAAAATTTGGCTACATACATATATTCCCGTATAGCAAAAAATCTGGAACGGTGGCAGCTAAGTTGCAGGATCTTCCAAATAACATAAAGCATGATAGAGTGAAGAGATTGGAAGTAGTCCGAGATAAATTACAAAGGAAATATTTAAAATCCAAACGTGGCAAGACATATAGTGTAGTCTTCGAGGATATGGAAGGCGAGTACACTACAGGTTATACGCCAAATTATATCAAGGTGTATGTGCTAGGTAGTCATACAGGGACAGGCAAGGTAAAATTAGGCAAAATATTTAACGGTGGAGTAAAAGGAGAGATAATAAATGGATAATTGTATATTTTGTAAGATAAGAGATGGAGTGATAAATAGTGAGAAATTGTACGAAGATGACGTGTTTTTCGTAATCCGTGACCTAAATCCACAAGCACCAATTCATCTGCTTGCGATTGTAAAGGATCATCACAAGTATTTATCTGAACTAGATGAAGCTGGCATGCAGGATATTGCGCATATTCTAAGTTATATGAGTAAGCATGCAAAGGACTTCAAATTGGATGCAGGATACAGGGTGATTATCAACCAAGGAGAGAACGCCGGACAAACTGTGCCTCACATACATATTCATTTCCTTGGCGGCAAAAAACTTGATTTTTAGGAATTTTTGTAAAAATACTTGACATATAAAATAATATAAATATAATATAAACAGAAATTTTTAGATAAGTGGGTGAGAAAAGATGTCTACAATCAAAGTTGGCGAGACCGAGCCAATCGAGAGTGCTATAAAGCGTTTCAAGCGTAAGTGCCAGAAAGACGGCATTATTGGTGACCTTCGTAAGCATGAAGAGTATGAGAAGCCAAGTGTGAAGCGCAAGAAGAAGCAGAAGAATGCTATCAAGCGTAGCCGCAAACAAAAGTAAGACAAAGTACCAATCATTGGTACTTTTTTTATTGCAAAATGGGTTATTCAATAGATTTTATGCTTAGCAAATGCGGCTGTATTCAGAGCAAAGTCATGATAATGTTGTGATCAACAAGACGGATATTGTTAGTATCACAAACTTTCAAATTATTGATATTTGTGCTATGAGTTAGAGATGCCTTTGTGATATAATTATAGTGATTAATTATGGCACATGAAGGTGCTAGAATTTTAGGAGAATGTATGATAGATCTATCCATGCTAAATGCCGAACAATTATCTCCAACACTGGATACTAATGGTGCTGTGCTTGTTACTGCCGGCGCTGGTAGTGGCAAGACGAGATTACTCACATATAGGATCTGTCATATTATTGGGGACCTTGAGTGCGACCCATCGAGGATCCTTGCTATTACTTTTACTAACAAAGCAACTAACGAGATGCGCGAGCGTATCACAAATATGCTAGGAGTAGATATTGCGCCACGTATCTGGATTAGCACATTCCACTCCATGTGCGTACGCATTTTGCGTG
>CANREZ010000005.1 GCA_947629745.1 uncultured Clostridia bacterium | reverse complement strand
GTTACAACTAAACACTAGAGTAGTACAATACAAACAAACAAAAAAGATGTGAGTAAACCCTCACATCTTTTTTGTGTCTCTTTAATCAATTTTAATATCAAAACCTATTATTTTTAATTCTATGTAGATCTATAACTTTATTTCTATAATAGAATGCATTTTTGATAGTTTTTATAATGATTAATAATGTTTTTATTAAATTTTTATTTTTATTATATATTATAATGTTAATTTTTATAATGCATTTCTAATTAACTTTTATTACTTTTTACGCTTATTATTAGTGGATTTGGATGATTTTTTGACAGCTTTTGTAGTGGTCTTTGTAGGCTTTTTAGCAGATTCTTTCTTAGTAGGAGTGGACTTTTTAGCAACTATTGCTGTGCTCTTTGATTGTGAATCATCATCAATTGTTGTATCTAGGTCGTCTTTTAGGTATCTTAGCAGGTTGGTCACGTCCTTAAAATTCCTATAAACGCACGCATAACGGATGTAGGCGATCTCGTCTAGTTTCTTTAATTCGTCCATGACCTTTTCGCCAATGTCGCTGCTGCGGATCTCGGAGATAACGGATTTTGTGATATCATTATCAATACGGGCGACCAATTCGTCAATTTGGCTCATGCTGATAGGGCGTTTTACGAAGGATTTTACGACCCCAGTGCGAATCTTATTGATATCATACGGTTCGCGTCTTCCGTCGGATTTTACGACGAATAGGGGCACTAATTCCACTGTCTCATACGTGGTGAAGCGTTTGCCGCACTTTAGGCACTCACGTCTACGCCTGATGCTATTGGTTGCTGGATTGAAGCGGCTGTCAATCACTTTGCTAGTAGTATTTTTACAATGAATACATTTCATAAATATTTCCTCTTGCCCCTATATTATCAAAATTTTGAGATTTTTGCAATATTATTGACTATTTTGTTTGCTCTTGTGGCAAAAACAAGCAAATAATTGTGCTAAATATTTTTGCGGTGTGTTATATTTCAAAATTTTCGCGCATATATTTTCATATCAATGGAGGACAAAATGAACAATTTTGAAATTTACAACGACATTGCCACTCGCACCAAGGGTGATATTTATATTGGCGTAGTCGGACCGGTCCGCACGGGTAAAAGTACGTTTATTAGCCGTGTGATGAACCTGCTAGTTATGCCAAACATTTTGGATGCTCATGACAAGGAACGCGCTCGCGATGAATTGCCTCAAAGCGGGGACGGGAAAAGTATCATGACGACCCAACCACATTTTGTGCCAAACGAAGCTATCAAAGTGTGCGTGGCAGACAACGTCAATATGAATGTGCGTCTAGTCGATTGCGTGGGCTACATGGTGGATGGCGCACTAGGGGACAAGGAAAACGATAAGCCAAGACTAGTGGCTACTCCTTGGACTGAGGAAAACTTGCCATTCGAGGAAGCAGCCGAACTTGGGACTGACAAGGTAATAACCAAGCATAGTACAATTGGGGTACTAGTCACGACCGATGGTTCAATTACCGGCATTGCAAGAGAGGATTATGCAAAAGCTGAGGAGCGTGTGGTCAATCAGCTCAATAGCACAGGAAAACCATATGTTATAGTGCTAAACACCACACATCCAGATAGCCCAGAGACTGTAGCGCTTGCTAATTCCCTTAGCGAGACATACAATAGACGAGTGCTGCCTATGAATGTAAAAGAGGCAAAGAGCGAGGATCTAGATAAGATATTTGCTAGCATCCTTGAGGAATTCCCAATCGTGTCAATCGATGTAGATATGCCAAAGTGGCTAGGCACACTAGATGAGACCCATCCACTTATCATGGAGATTAGGGAAGAGGTCATGAAATTTGCAAGTGACATGCAAAAGATTGGTGACCTAAAACGCGATACTATGTTATTCGAAAATAGCGAAAACTTTGAAACCTCAAATGACTATCAAGTGGAGATGGGTCAAGGTAGTGTAATAGTCAAAGTGCAACCAAAGGAAGGATTATTCTATCAAATACTTAGTGAGTGGAGTGGGCAGGAGATTGCT
The DNA here is from genome assembly GCA_947629745.1 of uncultured Clostridia bacterium. GTDB lineage: Bacteria > Bacillota > Clostridia > Christensenellales > UBA1242 > CALWPI01. The sequence continues at coordinate 49,192 of CANREZ010000005.1, read as the reverse complement.
GATGACTTCGCTCTAGCAAACCTAGTGCGTGATCTATCAAAGGCAAAGAAACAGTATGACAAATTCGTCGATGCACTAAATAATGTGAACGACATGGGATATGGCGTAGTATATCCATCTGACGAGGAAATTGTCATGAACGAGCCAGAAGTTGTCAAAATGGGTGGTAAACAAGGTGTAAAACTGACCGCAACTGCGCCATCTCTACATATCATGAGGGTAGACCTAACAACTGAGGTGAGTCCATTCCTTGGCTCCGAACAACAGAGTCAGGATATGACAAAGTACCTCATGGATACCTATGCAAGTGACCCTGCTGCATTCTGGGAAATCAAAATGTTTGGCAAGACTTTACACGAAATGGTGACTGATGACTTATCACAGAAATTGTACAATATGCCAAAAGAAGCAATGAAGAAAATGAAGAAGACTCTCACTCGTATTGTAAACGAAGGAAAGGGTGGAGTTATCTGCATCCTATTGTAAATTATCAAAGAAAAAATAAAAGGTAGCGCATGCTACCTTTTTTAATTGTAATACATAAAAATTCAAATTGTTAACATTCTGTGGATAAGTAAAAAGAAGACAGCAGGGTATTTCTCTGCTGTCGGTTTTTTCATTTTTGGGGGTATGGTTTGGGGGTATATTTTGGGGGTACGATTGGGGGTACGGTGATTATCGGATGTAATTTTTAGTGAATCTCGAAAATCTGTTCTAATCAAAATATGGCTATATTTACCCGTTTTTTTTTATTTGGTGCAGATGAGAGGACTCGAACCTCCATGGTGTTACCCACTAGATCCTAAGTCTAGCGCGTCTGCCAGTTTCGCCACATCTGCATATTATTGGTGGCCCATCCGAGATTTGAACTCGGGACACCATGATTAAAAGTCATGTGCTCTACCAACTGAGCTAATGGACCATTGGCTGGGGTGGCAGGATTTGAACCTACGCAATGCAAGAGTCAAAGTCTTGTGCCTTACCACTTGGCTACACCCCAATATAGATTAGTCAAATCCCCGAAATGGGGTGAATAGTGGGACTTGAACCCACGGCCTTCAGAGCCACAATCTGACGCTCTACCAGCTGCGCTATATCCACCAAACAGGGGATGCTGACCAATCTGGTGTGCCAAGAGGGATTCGAACCCCCGACCCTCGCCTTAGAAGGGCGATGCTCTATCCAGCTGAGCTATTGGCACAAATGGAGCAGGTGATGGGAATCGGACCCACGCGACCAGCTTGGAAGGCTGGGACTCTACCATTGAGCTACACCTGCACATACACCTATCTACAAGGCAATATTATGATATCACATAAAAAGTGTGAGTGTCAACAATTATTTTATCAAAAAGGAGATAGGTGTGGATAAATATTTTACTTGAAATCTTATTGCCTAAAGATCTCCGGATTACGTAGGCGCAAATGCTTAGGATAATGGTTCTTGATAACACCACCTGAAGCCTTGCCAAAGCCAAGAGGAAGACCAAGATAAGATAGTAGTACCCAACCCGAGATATTATCCTCGTCACACTTTAACACTTCGCCTGATAAGTATCTAATTGTATCACTATGGTCTAAATCAATAATATGTGGGAAAGTATCTCGTGATAAAATTTTAGCTAAATGATGACTAGGTGTAAAGACGCCTTTAGAGTATGTGCCAAGATCTATTCCGGGACTAACTACCTTTACTTTTTCCAAATTAATATTTAGTGGGACGCTGTACAATTCATCACCAAACGTAGTATAATTGTCATAAAAATGATATTTTATGTCATAAACGCTACAAAACTTATAGAAAGCATCAATTGCACGGCGATCACATCTAGTCTTACTTCGCGGGATATATCTATCATCATTACCGGACTTTAGAATAGTTGCAATGAAATGTCCTTCACCCTTAATTCTATTTGGATAGAGCCTAATGCACTTGGTGCATCTGCCAGTATTATCCACATCTACACCTTGTGTAAATCCATCATACATTATAGGATCAAGCAGGGTGCAGTCAGGGTGGGTATCTAGGAACTTTGCAATATTCCGCTCATTCTCATCCAACTCAAATGTACAGGTAGAGTATGTAATAGTGCCACCTGCGCGTGTGAGAGTATATGCGTCACACAGTATATCATATGAGCGCTCAGCACAGGAGCTAACAATATCACTTGACCACTCGCTGATAGCGTCTGGATCTTTCCTAAACATTCCCTCGCCCGAGCATGGAGCATCGACTAATACTTTATTAAAAGCACTAGGTAACTTACTCGCTAGATTATGTGAAGATTCATTTAGGACTATCACGTTATCTAGGCCAAGTCTAATCACGTTATCAGATAACACACGAGCTCTATTAGGGACAATCTCATTAGATACTAGCACTCCACCTGTAAGCAACGTTGATAGAGTAGTAGTTTTGCCACCTGGAGCGGCGCATAAGTCTAGCACTACATCATCTGGACTCACTCTTATCTGTCCAACTACCGCCATAGCACTAGGTTCCTGTATATAGTATGCTCCTGCTTCATGCAAAACATTATGACCGGGTGTGCCTGAAGTGTAATAACCATCATAAGACCAAGGGACAGCATCTATCGTGTACTTGCGGATTTCATCCATCGCCTCACTTAGAACATACTTTGTGTTTAGTCGTAGGGCAGAGTATGCAGGCTTGCTGTACTCAGCAAAGAATGACCGAGCTTCGTCGCCTAATAGATTATTCATAGAATCAATATAGTCTTTATCTAGTGTTATCTTATCCATAGTTTGATTATATCATAGATTGAAATTTGGTGTCTAATATAATACTTGATAGATGCAAAAATCAATATTTTGAAATTTCTATAATTATAATATAAAATGTATAAAACGATAATTCAAGTAACAATTTTTACTTCAAAATTTTGTAGATTTTAATTATTATAATTAATGCATAGTTTATGACAAAAAATATATAAATAATGTATTAAACTTTTATATTATAATAATTATATCCCCAAATATGGCTAATTTTAATAAAATAATGAATTGTTTCAAAATTGCAAATAAGCCCTCCAAAATGGGGGTATGTCGCAAAAGTGCACTTTTTTATAAATTTTTAAAATGGATAAATATACATAATTAAAGCACTTCGATTTTCACTTTCTAGACAAAATTTTTGCTAAATGGAATTGTTTTAATTTTACATACTCGCTATATATTTGATAAAATAAATTATAGTTATACACATTGGAGCGTGTAGTATGAGGAATTCATTTAATATAGCAATCGACCTTGGCAGTAGATATGTAACAATTTATAAACAGAATGTAGGAGTAGTGTTAAAAGAGCCAGCACTTGTTGCAGTGGACTCTATGTCAAAGGCGGCACCTGTAGTTGGCACTGCTGCATACAATCTTATCGGTAAGACCAATTATCAGGTGAATGTGTTTGCTCCTATCAATGGTGGAGTGATCAATGACCTAAAGTATGCTAGCATCATGCTCACCAAGTTTTTGTCATCATTAGTCTCATCAGGAGTATTGCCTAAGAAGAACCGTGCTATCTTTGTGATTCCGTCAGGGCTTACCGATGCTGAGAAGAAAGATTACTTTACTCTAGGTTACGATGCAGGGATATCTTGTGTGGGATTAGTTACTGGACTTGTTCCTGCTCTCCTCAATATGGGGATATCGGAGAACGATCCTAGGGCGCATATGTTGGTATCTGTAGGGTATAGTCTGTGCGACATCGCTGTCATTCATGGACTAAATATCATTAAGGGTGGCACCATAAATATTGGAGCGCAAGTGTTATCTACAGCAATCGCTGATTATATTGGCTCAAAATTTGGCATATCTGTGTCTATTCAATCATGTGAGATGATATTATCCAGTATTGGCACACTTTTGCCTAACGATATCAGGCATTTTGACTTTGAGGGGTTAGATATTGAGACTAAGAGATACAAAACTGGTATGATTTTCTCGGCAGAGATTTTCCCAATAGTTAGTAGGTGTATTGATAAAGTAGCGGATTCTATTGAGGTCGTTCTTAGTATGTGTTCCTCCGACGTTATTGCGGATATCCACAAAAATGGTATATATCTTTGTGGCGGACTTAGCAAGATTACCGGAATTGACAAATATTTGACCGAGAAACTAGGATACAATATTTACACCGATATTGAACCAGAGGTTACTATCATCTCGGGCGCGGGCATATTATTAAATAATGCTAGGCTGATAGATACAATCGTTCAAGAAGATATATAAATGTAGCAAAATGCTGCAATTATCAGTATTTTGTCGAAAGTAAATGTAGAGTGAGTTTTTACGATTAACCTTTGCTTTACATTTATTTTTTTTGCGATTATCATGAGGAAAAGGTGGTAGGAATATGTCCAGAAGAATTGTGATAACTAGTGGGAAGGGTGGAGTCGGCAAGACCACGCTCCTTGCAAACCTCGGCAGCGCGCTAACGAGTCTAGGGGCTAGAGTGTTGCTAATAGACCTAGACTTTGGACTAAACAACTTGGATGTAGTGATGGGTGTGGAAAACAAAATTATCTACGACATTTTAGACGTGATTATGGGCAAATGTAGGACAAAACAGGCCTTAATTCCTGATGAAAACAATGACAAACTGTATATCCTGCCGACATTCCACACATTCAATATCGACCAAGTGGATTATGAGCAAATAGACAAAGTGTTGCGCGAGATAGAGTATATGTTTGACTACTGTCTAATAGATTGTCCGGCGGGCATGGATGCGGGCTTTAATAGGGCATGCAGGCTTGCACGTGAAGCTATAGTGGTCACGACTCCGCATATATCAGCTATCCGTGATGCAGACAAGATATTATCCGTTTTGTCCAATTATAGACTGGATAGCGTGGGTGTGGTGATCAATCGTGCGAGGGGAGACCTCATGATATCCGGAGATATGATAGATATCGCCACGATCAGCGACTTCCTCCACACAAGGCTGCTTGGTGTCGTGCCAGATGATGACCAAATTAATCGCAATTTGCTGCTAGGTGGGGTGATAAAGCAAGGTGAGGCCTATGATGCAATGGGTCTTGTAGCACGCGCTGTCGACCAGGGCTCAGAGGTGATATATGATTGCACGCGAAAGTACAAAGGGCTAATCGGCACTATCAAGCGAAAATTAAAGCGGGCGGTGTAGGATATGAATGCAAATAGGAGCATAACTCGTCTAAAGAGTGTCCTTGTACAGGATAAGGAGCAAAATCCGCTAAAAATATTGGGCGTTTTAAAGGCTGATATCCTAAAAGTGTTGTCAAACTATATGGAGATCGACTACGAGGATGTGGACGTGAATATAGTTGTGAACAAAAATGGCACATATGACCTAGAAATAAAGAGCGTTGTGAGGCGTGTAAAAACCTTGCAAACATACTTCTGATTTATTCTAAAATAAATACTTTGTGCATATTCCTAAAGTAGAGGGAATATGCGGGAATTTAAAATATGCAAAGTTCACACCAATAATTACAAATTGTCCATTGGCAAACACTTGAGGAAAATTGCTATTTTGCAGTGTTTCGTCATGGTATTTTTCATATGCAATATAATTGCTGTGCATAGCCTAATTTTTAGCATGTACACAGATGAATTTATCGAGATTGTCCCTAGCGTTGCACGGCCTTTTTCTCCACTTTACAAAGACGAATCATCCATAGTGTTTACATCAGGCGCTTTAGATAACTTAAAGCGTGCACAAGATCTAAAATTTGTCCTGCCAATTCACAGCCTGTATGCCGAAGAAACTGCGGAGGGGATTGACATGATCGTGGATACGTCAATCATGGTAAAAAGCCCCGAGGACGGCATAGTCGAGGATATATACACTGTGTCGGGCGTTAAAATCCTAAGAATTCGTCATGCTGAGAATGTATATAGTGAGATAAAAAACTTGGATATACTAGGTGTGGTAGTTGGCCAAACAGTCGCACGTGGCAAAGATATAGGTACTGCTAAGCAAAAGAGTGTGGTGACGCTATCAATATATCTAGATGACAATCTCCAGAAACTAACGCTTACAAATTCCGGGGTAGAATGGGTATCATAAAATTTTACTTCCACCCGATATTTATCATATTCTCATTCTGCATGATATACTTTGGGATGTGGCAGATATATCTCACATACATTCTAGCACTAATTTTGCACGAACTATCCCACCTGCTTGTTGCGCGGCTCCTGCATCACAATCTAACTAACGTATTATTCATGCCGTACGGGGTGAGCATTGATGCTAGAGGGGAGTATATCAGCCCATCACATGAGGTGGCAATCGCTCTGGCTGGCCCAGTGTGCAATATCCTAATCGTGATGATAAGTGTGTGCATATGGTGGATGTATCCTAGTATGTATGCCTATACGAAAAATTTCGTCGATGTGAATATAGTCCTTGCACTTTTCAATCTACTGCCAATCCTTCCACTAGACGGTGGCAGAGCATTAGTTAATGTATTCTTTAATTCAAGTGCTAAGGTAAAGCGTGTGATGAATATCATATGCATAATCCTCGTCATCCTCTTTGCAGGATTATTCCTATATTCGCTGACACGCACAGCCAATCCTACTTATCTATTCGTAGCCTGTTTCCTTGCCTCATCGATCTTAAGTGAGGGGAATGAGAAATATTATAGCCGTGCTAATAGACTAACTGAAAGAGGCAATATCCCACGCGAGGAGCGCACAATAATTGTGCCATACGATACGCCTGAGTATACACTCTACAAATATATCGATAGCAGTGTGTACACTGTCTTTAAATTTCTAGATAGCAGCGGCAAAGTGGTAAAGATAAAAAGTACGGATGAGTTGTTATCAAAATTCACAAAATGAAATGACATATTATTATAATTTTGGTATCATATGTATATATGGATACTGATGTACAAAAGAGGATAATTAATATCAGATACATATTTGTGTTATTCCTAGGTCTCATGCTAGGAATACTTTTTGTCACCCGCCTCTACAGCGACTATAGCTTCAACGATATAGCGATAATGGTAGGTGTGGGAATGCTTACAGCATACTCAATAATAATCATAGTTTGTGCCATATGTAGGAATACTCATGCCAAAAAGTATATGCTTTTTGCCATATTATTTATAATATCACTACTTCTTGGTGGCGGTTATATGAGCCTTAGGATATACATGTACAATGCTGCTTGCACTGACTATGAAGACACCACTATCGTGGGTCGAGTTACCAAGCAATCAGGTGAGTATTTTGAATTAGACGAGATAGTGGTAAGTGATGGTGATGAGACAAAGAACTTGTCTTATCACGCACGAGTATATGATGACGGCAGTATGCTGATAGGGGATAATCGCACTCTTGGCACTATTGTGCAGTTTCGTGGAATGTTATCAAAAATTGGGATCAGTGATAGATTCTTTGGGTCTATTGCAGATAGGATAGGTTACTACGCTACACCGCTTGGAGCGGTAGAGGCCATTGGCACTAAAGATAGCTTCAGCCACATGACTTACAAATTGGTCTATGACAAACTATCTAGCGTGATAGACGATAGGGATGTAGTGTCGGTGGAGATGGCACTCATATTTGGTGACCAGGATAATATTAGGCAAGAATACTTTGACGTGTACACTGCAACGGGATTAGTGCATATCCTTGCGGTCTCGGGTCTTAATACCTCGGTCTTTGTGCTTGCTATAAATTATATTCTGAAGAAAATTCGTTGCAATAAATACATCCGCTTTGCTGCGGTTGGAGTGGTACTAATACTATATTGCACGCTATGTAACTTTGAGCCATCATGTGTGCGTGCAGGGTTAATGTCTATGATACTCATGGCTGGCACGGACTTATTTGGGCGTATGAGCGATATATTATCTTCATTTAGCCTGGCAGGACTAATAATATTGCTATTTAATCCATTCAGATTATTTGACCTAGGTTTCCAGCTAAGTTTCATGTGCGTCATATCGATTGTGACACTGAGTGGATATATTGAGAGGGCTTTACTTTGGGCAAAATGTCCTAAGTGGCTTGCTAGTTCCCTCTCCCTTAGCATTGGTGTGACAGTGGGATTATTCCCAGGAATGACGCTCACATTCGACAGTATCAGTTTTGTATCAGTGTTTGCTAATATATTCGCTATCCCGCTATTTACATTCTTCTATGTTGTACTGCTTATTACATTACTCATAGCCTTGGTAGTGCCATTCTTTGAGTATGTATTATATCTGCCATATTACATCATGTGTGGCATAAATTGGATGATATATCCACTCTCAAAATTAGAATTCCTAATCATTCCAGCAAAGAAAATGACGGCATTATCCTATATATCCATACTGTTTGTGATGATAATTGCAAAATATCTCATGGTAGATGTGTCTATCAAAACTGTACTAATCACCATACTTATTGCGGTATTTACCGTCGAGGTCACGCTCAGTTATTCCACAAAATTTAGTGGGATAGATAGACTGGTGATAACACCTGATGCCATAATTATGGAGCAAAACTATCGGTATACAATGGTTGTGACTGATATGAGTGGCGTTGACACCGAGCTTATATCAAGGCACTTTAGGATAAATGATGTGGACGACATAATAGTGCTAGATTATGACGGAGATAGCGGCAAACTATATAGCCTTGCCAAATATTTCTTCGCAGAAAATTGTTATATAGCTGGACCAATTGACTTTGACCATATAGCGAATGCGAATGTGAGTAGCGAGTCCGACTACTTGAAGTTTAACGACAAAGGTGTAGAGTTGACATTCCGTGGAGAGAAATATTTGATAGTATCTGATAGTATTAGTGCTCTAAAACTGGACGAGGTCGCAAAAACTCATTATAATTATGTTATTGTATCACTTTCCACATCTAGTTTTGCAGGGGATAGCAGTGATTGTGTGATCTGCCTTAGTACTATGGAGATCAAGTACAATAACAAAGTGTTTGTCCCGCTAGAGATAAGGAGTGAGGCAGTAGATTATTTGGAGGTGGCATTAAATGAAATTTGAGGAACTAAAGCGCAGTCTAAGTAGCAAGTTAGCGCAAAACTACATACTCTTTGGCAACGATAGTTATCTACTAGACTATGCGTACACTCTAATACTTCGGGCTAGCGGAATGGTCGAGCCTAGCATGAATGAGACTAAGATGGACGCAAATGACGCTGATGCTAAGAAGATTAACGAAAATTTGATGCTCGCACCATTTTTCTCACCAAAGCGCATATTCAAATTGTCCGGCACTATAAAAGATTCTATCCAAAAAGAGATTATCCCAGCGCTCGAGGTAGACGCCCGCGAGACAATATTTGTGATAGACGCTGGCATGGACAAGAGTGGTTATGACAAAATTTTAAAATATTTTGAAGTAGTCGATTGCAACAAACTCTCGAGCGACATCATATCTAGGTTCATCATCCATGACCTAAATGCTTGTGGCAAGACAATATCATCTTCTGCACTAAGGAAGGTGCAAGAGTATTGCCTGTATGATATGTCCAAGATCACTATTGAGTTAAAGAAGGTTATAGCCCTAGTAGGAAGCAGGGTAGAGATTAATGAGAGTGATATCGACGAGATTGTAACAAAATGCGAGGAGTATAGTATATTCGAGTTCACTGAGGCCCTAGCCAAAGGTGATGCTATGAAAGCATATAGCGTGCTAGAATCATTTAGGTCGAAGAAAAATAATAACCTCATGTACCTAATTTACAATCATTTTAGACGACTATTTTATGCGAAAATATCAAAATCTAGCACGCAAACTCTTGCCGATATGTTGCAGGTGAAGGAATTTGCGGTAAAGAAGTCACTGGAACAGGCAAAATTGTTTAAGACTAGCACTCTAAAGGCCGTGTTAGAGGAGTGCGCAAGACTTGACGAACAAGTGAAGCTTAGCATGATTTCACAAGATAATGCCCTCGATTATATCACGCTATTTATCCTAAATAATAGGGGATAGATCCGAGTATTACTAGGTATTGACTTTTAGTATAGTTATGATATAATTATTAAAACATGAGGGGATTATGAATAGAGAGCGTATTGAGGAAATTATCAAGGGTCTGCCACTTGGTGTTAAACTAGCTGGGAAATTTAAGGACGCAAGGTGTGGACTTATCAGTGAACAGGCTAGATCCATGCAAAAAGATGATTTCAAAGAGAATGAGAAAAGTGCCGAGGTCTGGAAAGTTTTTGATAGCATAAAGGACCGCGACCCAGTAAGTCTGCTAGCTGAGGAAATAGAGGATTGCATAAATCGTGGCCAATATAGGAACGAGGATATTGAGGATAGTGCTAATAGTATAATATTAATTATGATTGCTAAAGAAATATACTATTTAAATCGCCTGTCAAGGGAGCTCGCACTTAGGAGCGTGAAAGGTGCGTTTAGTGCTAAGAATATTGGCAAGGACCGCCATAGGGAAGCAACTGAGGAAATTGAGCAAGTGCTAAGCTGTCACGATAGTATTATCGTGAGACGCGCAATAGACAACTTGCTTAGGAATGCAGATAGCGGGCTGGCACAATTAAACGCATTGTCCAAAGAAAAGATGCAGACATATTTTAACAAAGACAATATCGTATTGCCACAAGCACTCGCAGCTGTATTCTTCATGATGTCCCTTCCTACATTAGTATTAGGGGATACACTGCTAAGCCGTGAATCAGCTTTTGGACTATTGGGGCTTGCAGGAATTGCTGAATTGATTGCAATAATATTTACTGTTGCACAAGGTGTGATTCCTACTATAAATATTAATAAGGAAAGAAAAGCTGAGCGCAGAGGCGAGATAGAATCCGCTTATGCTCATTGCTTTGATGAAATCATAGCAGAGATATCAAGACTTGAGGTTGAGGAAGAATCGGAGAGAGAATAGAGGAGAGAATAAAAATGGAAATAAATGATGTAATTAAGACAAAAGAAGGTAACTACTATACTGTGCAGCGCACAGCAAAGTTAGGCCCAAAGAATCTAGAATATCTAGTACTCTATGATATTAAAACAATGGACCTAGAGATGGCGTACGTCGAAAATAACAAAGTCCACTTCCTAACTGACCAGAAAGAGATTATGAGAATAGCTGAGGAGTTTGACAAACTGGGCGAATGTAACGGGAAGAAATAAGGCTAGAGTAGTAGGAAAAAATAAAACAATATAAATAAAACAATAGATAATAGCTAATATAAAATAACAGATAATAAATATAACAGTAGATAATAAATAACTTAAAACAACAAACAATAAATAAGAATAATAAATATAAAAAAGAACTCTCAAAATATGAGAGTTCTTTTTTATGTGGATAATGAATTAAACAAAGAGGGGCAGAGGAGTTGGAATTAAAGTAGGCAAAAAAGTTTGCTCAATCCCCTCAGATTGCATACGCAATCAGCTCCCCCTACTACGGGGCGCCTAAATAAGGTTGAAAATAAATAGAAAAAAATTAATTATTAAATAAAAAAATATAATTACAACCGATTTGTTCATTCTATTTATTAATAATAAAAAATCTTTAAATATAATATCTTTATGTTTTTAGTTTGGTATTTTTGCACTTAATCACGACCGCATAAAGGCTCCCTTTTAGTAAGGGGAGCTGGATGCACGAATGTGCAGACTGAGGGGATTGAGCCGGCTTACGGACCCACTTAGGTTCGTGCTTTGTATCCATTATAAATTTTATTTATATAACAAAAAACACGGGCAAAATTTGCTCGTGTTTTTTTATCAAAAGTTGTTTGTACAATCTTATTTGCTTGCTTTCTTTGCGGTTGTCTTTGCGGTCTTTGCCTTAGGTGTTGCTTTTGGCTCAGCTTTTGCTTTGGTTTCAGCTTTTGCCTTTGGGGCAGTCTTGGTCTCTGCTTTAGCTTTTGGAGCAGCTTCCTTCTTTGGAGCAGCCTTAGCTTTTGGAGCGGACTTTGCTGCTTTCTTTTCCTCTGCCTTTGCTTCCTTCTTTGGGGCAGCTTTTGCAGCCTTCTTAGCAGGTGCTTTCTTGGTTTCTTCTGTCTTTGCCTCTACTTCCTTGGTAGCTTTCTTTGCAGGTTTCTTGGCAGTCTCTTTCTCACTCTTTGGCTCGGCCTTGACTTCAACTTCTGCCTTTGGCTCAACCTTTACCTCTGGGGCATAATCAACACCCTTTGCTGCACGGTTGTATGATAGATACAATTTTGCAACTTTCCTGCTAGCGTTATTCTGATGAATGACACCACGGCTGCAAGCTTCGTTGATCTGGGTCACTAGGGCAGGGATATGAGCATAAGCCTTCTCAAACTCCTTAGCATCTAGCTCCTTGTGATACTTCTTTATCTCAGTCGAAAGGGCAGTCTTAATGAGTCTATTCTCTGCTGTTCTCCTATTTATGACGTTGATTCTCTTCTTTGCTGACTTTATGTTTGCCACGTTTATGTACTCCTTATATGAAAATATATCTATTTTTCGTTGATATTCTACCATAAGAATGGCACATTTGCAAGCAATATTTGCAAACTTTATTAAATTAAAATTGTTTTTAAATATTTTGGTCAATAATTGGCATATGGGACGAAGTAGTGAATTATTTGATGAGAGGCTGCAAGAATCGGGCAGATCTATGAAAGAATGCACAACAAGTGCCGATAAATGTAGGAAATTTGGCCTAAAAGTATCTTGCTATGAAGATAGCGGATATCACTACTGCATAATTGATAGCAAGGTACCTATTATTGAATCTCACGAAAAATATTTGTGTGAGAAAATTGCATCACACCTTGTTTCATTCATTGGATGTGCAAAGAATATACTCGTTGTAGGTCTTGGCAACCGCCATATATCTAGCGATAGTCTAGGGAGTAATGCAGTAAAATATATTGTGCCAAAACATGGCAGGCGAGGCGTTGCGGCGATTACAACTTCGGTGCGGGCTCTGACGGGTGTTGCTGCGTATGACTTCGTGCACGCATTAGTAGATAGGCTAGATATCGACCTAGTTATAATGGTGGACTCGCTGTGCGCTAATAATCCTAATAGACTGTGCGCGTCCTATCAGATACACGATGAGGGCATTGTGCCTGGTGGTGGGGTGGATAATGACCAAAAGACAATTTGTAGCCGCACTATAGGAGTGCCAGTTATTGTGATAGGCGTGCCTATGGTGGTGTATGCGAGCGCATTTGGAGTAAAAGATTATCCTGATATGATAATGACCCCAAAAGATATAGATATCCTAAGCAATAAAATTTCGCGAATCGTGGGCAATTCTATCAATATGGCAACTCATCATATGACCTATGAGACCAGCAGGCGCTACAACGAAAATATTTTCTAAACCCTGGGTAAATCAATTTGTTTACATTAAAAACTACGCTATAATTGATGTATGAGAAACGAAATAGCAATTTCCTCGTCGCATGAATTCGTCAAGTCAATCAGGCGAGGAGTATATACCAAACAAGGATATTACGTGATAGACGACTTAGGCATTCTTATGCAAAAGTGCATGGAAAGAGTTGGGATAGAATACGTCTGTTATTGCCCAGAATTAGTGACCGAGCCTAAAACTATTACATTCCTTGATAAATTGTGTAGTATGGCAGAGAGAGTGTATTCGGCTAGCAAAAAGGTATTCCTATCTATGGCAGAAAAGGACAACGCTCAAGGCATAATAGTAGTAGCAAAATGCGAGCCGCTGGATATTAAGAATTTTAAGGCAAAACACGATAGTCTCATTCTCGTATGTGACGGGATAGAGATAGCAGGGAATATGGGCACCTTATTTAGGAGTGCTGATGCTGTAGGATGTGATGCAATACTATGTACCAATGTCGTGACTAAACCCAATAACCCAAAGGTGATACACTCTAGCCGTGGCATGGTCTTAAAGATACCTCACACAATACTTGCACCTAAGGATGCAGTAGAGTTCCTAAAGGACAATGAGTATAAAATATACACGTGTGAGACACTGGACGGCATATCTTATGATGAAGCAGAATATGGTGGCAGAGTAGCTATCATCGTGGGTAGTGAAAGATATGGCATAACAAAGGAATTGATAGATTCGTCCGACCAAAATATTTACATACCAATGGTAGGGGATATGACTAGCCTAAACGTAGGGGTGGCAGGATCGATCATCCTATATGAGGCGTTATCTAAGAGACAACAAAAAAGCACTCACAAGTAACCCGTGAGTGCAGCATGGTGGGTCATCGGGGACTCGAACCCCGGACACCCTGATTAAGAGTCAGGTGCTCTACCAACTGAGCTAATGACCCATACGCATTATCAAAATGCAATGATAGTATATTAAAGATTTTTACATTTGTCAACAATGATAGACTAAATTGTTAAATTTTTTGTAAAAATAGAAACAGACTGTATATTGATAAATATTTGAAAATTAGCATAAATATAGAATATTACAGAGGAGTAAATATGGCAAAGCAACAAAAGAAGAATCAGGATTATTCGATAAAAGGTGTGTACAAGTCACTGCCAAAGAAAGCCCGCATGTGGGTGTGTATCACACTAGTTATAATCATAGTGATAGGTCTTGCTATCGGCGCATATATGTACTATGTTTATGACAAAAACAGGCGAGATAGTATCAATAATAATTTATCCATTGGCAATATACAGGATATAAATAATTCGGATCTATCTATACATATTATGGAACTTGGCAATAATTTCGTAGGAGACGCTATCTATATCAAAGCTGGGAATAATGATATCTTAGTGGATGCCGGCTCTCGTGCAAATAGCGTAGATACTATTACTACATATATGAATAATTATGTAAAAGATAACAAACTAGAATATGTGATAGCAACTCATGGTGACCAAGATCATATAGCAGGATTTGCAAGACAGTCGCGCTCAATATTTGATAAATTCAAAGTTGGAACTATAATAGACTTTCCTAGAACGACAAAAGATACTAATGTGGTTAAAAACTATTTTGCCAATAGAGACAAAATGGTAGCAAAGGGCACTACTCACTATACTGCACTAGAGTGTTATAACAACATAGGGGATGCAAAGCGTGTGATCACTCTATCTGATACTATCCAGTTACATTTTCTCTACAATTACTTCTATGAGAATCATTCTGGAGAGCCGGGTAATAATGATGAGAATAATATGTCGGTGTGTTTCTATATTAGTGAGAAGACGTCTAGTAATAAATACAATAACTATTTATTCACTGGAGACCTAGAGAAAGATGGCGAACATCACCTTGTGATGCGTAACGAGTTACCTGAGTGTGTTTTCTTCAAAGCTGGTCATCACGGGTCATACACATCATCTACTAACGATTTGCTAAAAGTTATCAAGCCAAAGCTGTGTGCAGTCAGTTGCATTGCAGGGTCTATTGAATATACCGTAGATGCATCCCGCACATTCCCGTCACAAGATTTCATCGATAGGATCAGCATTTATACTAGTATGGTCTTCGTGCCAATGGCTATGAATGTGGGAATGGTGGGCGGAAATCTAAAAAATACTGATGCATATAGTCTAAATGGCAATGTTATAGTTTATTCCAAGGATGACATAGCCTATATGGTGGGCACGAATAATAGCACACTCCTAAAGGACACAGACTGGTTCAAGGATAATAGGACCATGCCACAAGCGTGGGCAGCATTATAGTAGGGTAGCACCTACTATTTTTTTGTGACCGAAATGAAAATTTTGTCATATAAATAATGGTATGGTGTATTATAACAATTTCATTATTGATTCTGCAAAACTACTCGAAAATGTGGCACAGATCAAGAGTAACATCGGGGATGCAAAGCTCTGCGCTATAGTAAAGGCTGATGCCTATGGCCACAAAAGTGCGGTAGTATGCGATATCCTAAAAGACGTTGTCGATTACTTCGGTGTATCCAGTGTGATGGAAGCGCGAGCAGTAAGAATAAGCGCCCCCGACACACACATATTAGTGTTAGGCAAGACGGCAAAGCGCGATTACTTCTATTGCTCAAAAAATAATATAGACATCGCTGTATCGAGCCTTCATGAATTGGAGGACATATCCAGTGTGCTTAGGCGTCTAAAACTGCGCGTACATATAGCAGTGAATACTGGCATGAATAGATATGGTGTGTCGGACATAGCAGCATTTAGGCAAATGTTAGACTATATATCATCGCATCAGGCTAATATTAAGCTAGTGGGAGTATTCTCACATTTTGCCACAAAATCGACTGATGTGGACTTTATTCATGCACAATTTGACAAATTCATGGAGTTTACTGCTGATCTGCCACGTGGAGTGATTCGCCATATAGCTAGCTCCTATGTAGCAAATAATATCCCATCAATGACCCTTGATATGACAAGATGTGGCTATAGCTTATATGATGGCAAGGAGAATATCCTATCCATTGATTCAAAAGTGGTGGAGGTGATAGATGTGGACCCCGGGCAGTCCATTGGCTATGACCGTACATTTACTGCGGATAGGAATTCACGTATCGGTGTGATACCTATTGGCTATGGTGACGGATTTGATAGGAGGCTGTCGAATAATTTTAAGTTGTACTCATGTGGACAGTTTATTCGTGTTGTGGGCAACGTGTGTATGGATTGCACACTAGTTGACTTGACGGATACTAAAATTGGACTAGGGGATACAGTGGAGATACTAGGCAGTCACATTACTTACAGCGATTATGCAAAGGCACTTAGCACGTCAAACTATGACGTCATGCTAAAATTCCGATATCGGCGAATGAACTATATAGTGAAATGATATTGAGCTAGAGAATTGTAAGTCACTATGGATGTAAATGTATAAATTTGGACTTTAAATTGCATATTTATATGCAATTTATTTTTGTTTATCAGCAAATTATGTTAATATAATTTATAAGGTAAAATATGAGAGTAAAAGTGATGAAGTTTTCACCTGACGCCATTATTCCAAAATATCAGCATAGTGGCGACGCAGGGCTTGATATTTGTAGCACAGTGGATATAGTGATCCCAAAGGGCTCATATAGGCTGGTTAGCACAGGAATTGGCCTAGATATCCCAAAGGGTTATGAGGTGCAGTTGCGTGCAAGAAGCGGCCTTGCTGCTAAATATGGCATAGGCCTTGTAAATGGTGTGGGCACTATCGATAGTGGCTACAAAGGTGAGATAAAGGTCGCCCTGTACAATATGGGAGAGAGTGATTTTAAGATAGAGCGGGGTATGAGGATTGCTCAGATTATCTTCGCTAAATATCAACACGTAAGGTTGGTTGAGACTGGCAGCCTATCATCATCCGATAGGGGACAAGCGGGCTTTGGCTCATCAGGAGTGAAATAATGCGTATAATCGCGGGGAAAAATCGTGCAGCAACACTACAAGGATTCCAAATAGAAGCTGAAGGGATGCGCCCGACTCTGGACCGAGTGAAGGCAAGTATATTCGATAGCCTTCAATTCGACATTCCGGGATCTAGTGTGCTAGATCTATTCACTGGAACGGGAAATCTCGCACTTGAGGCTTACAGTCGGGGTGCAAATAGCGTGACTGCGGTGGATATTAGCCTAGAGGCAATAAATATAGCTAAGCAAAATGCTAAGAAACTGCGAGCAAATATAGATATAATTCAGGCGGATTACAGGGACTTTTTAGCAAAAAATGATAAGAAATTTGATGTTATATTCCTTGACCCACCATACGCTATGGATATTCGATCCGATATTCCGAAGATTATTTTGCACTTGAATGATGGCGGAGTAGTAGTGTATGAACACGATGACAAAGTATTCCCATATGGTGCGAAGAAGACTCGTAAAATGGGCCGAGTATGTGTGGAATACATATATAGGGATGGTGGAAATTGTTAAAAATATTGAATATCAAGGAAGGTTATCCCGACAGTGATTATGCCATATATCTGCTCGACCATGAGATAGCGATATCGCGCTTTTCGCCCGAAGTGAAGGCACTTGCTGTGATACATGGCTATGGCTCGCACGGCGTGGGTGGAGTGATCAGGTCGCGCGTACATGAGTATCTAGCATCGATGAAGAAAGAGGGCAAGATAATAGATTATTTCCCCGGAGATGCATGGGATGAGACTTCGCCTCGGGTAAAAGAGTTGACAAAAAGCGTGCCCGAGTGTATAGTAAGTGAAAATTTGAGATTGCCAAATTCGGGAATCACCATAGTTAGGCTGGCCAGATAAATTGTAGGAGATAGATATGAAAAGAGTAGAAATACGCTGTTTGCACAAAAGTGCAGATGATTTCAAAGATAAAGAGATTCTAGTCTGCGGATGGGTAAAATCCGTGCGTAGCAACGGTCGTTTTGGGTTCATTGACCTTAGTGACGGCACGAGTTTTCGAGGGTTACAAATAGTCTTTGATGACAAGTTGTCCAATTTTGACAAAGTGGAGAAGCTTAATGCTGGCAGTTCCCTATCCATTGTAGGGCAGTTTGTGTTAACGCCAAACGCAAAGCAACCATTTGAATTGCACGCAAAGAGTGTGGAGATAATACAGGCAACCGACGACAAATATCCTTTGCAAAAGAAAGGCCACACTATGGAATATCTAAGGCAAGTGGCATACCTTAGGCCTAGGACCAATACGTTCCAAGCAATATTTAGGATTAGAAGTGTGACGGCTATGGCTTTCCACACATATTTCCAAGAAAATGGATATGTCTATGTCCACACTCCAATTATCACATCAGCTGACTGCGAAGGCAGCGACCAGATGTTCAAAGTAACGACCTTTGACTTCAATAACTTGCCAAAGGATGAGAATGGCAAAGTGGACTTTAGCGAAGATCTATTTGGCAAACCTGCGTTTATCACAGGCTCGGGCCAACTCCAAGGTGAGGCCTTTGCCTTGGCATTTAGCAAGATATACACTTTCGGCCCAACTCTAAGGACAGAGAATAGCAACACCAAGGTCCACGCTAACGAATTCTGGATGATTGAGCCTGAGATAGCATTCTGCGACGTAAATGGACTAATGGATATCATAGAGGAGATGACCAAGTTTGTCGTAAAATACGTGATGGATAGATGTCCAGACGAGATAGCATTCTGCGACAAATTCATCTACCCAGGCCTGATTGCAAGGCTAAAGGGGATGCTAGGCTCTACGTTCCAGCGAAAGACTCATCACGAGCTAGTAGATTTGCTACGAAAATCCGGCAAGAAATGGGAGTTCGCTCCAACATATGACGGAGATATAGCAAAGGAACATGAGAAATTCATCACCGAATATTTTGGCGGTCCGGTATTTGTCACTGATTGGCCAAAGGACATTAAGGCATATTATATGAAGGTGAATGATGATGGCAAGACGGTGGCAGGAGTAGACTTGTTGCTCCCAGAAGTAGGGGAGATAGTAGGTGCTAGCGAGAGGGAGACAAGATATGACGTCCTAGTATCCCGTATGGAGGAAATGCACGTCAACCGTGAACCTATCGAGTGGTATCTCAATCTTAGGAAGTTTGGTGGATGTCCACACTCTGGCTTTGGTATAGGCTTTGAGAGATTCGTCATGTATCTAACTGGAGTAGAGAATATCCGCGATGTGCTGCCGTTCCCACGCACTCCAAAGAATTGTGATTTCTAAAAAATAATCCATTAAATGGGTTTTATATTAAAAATGGTTCCATAAGTGGAAATCTACAAAAAATAGTCTAAGAAATTGTAGTTCTAATAGTTTTGTTGTAAAGTATACTAATAAAAAATAGTCCCGAATATTTCGGGACTTATTTTTTTGCGCGGGTTTACTTAGATATATTCTTTTAGGCTCTCTACGAAGGCTTCCATGTCCTTTAGTATTTCCTCAGACACTGTCCTAATATCCTGGTGGATATTAGGGTA
The DNA here is from genome assembly GCA_947629745.1 of uncultured Clostridia bacterium. Classification (GTDB taxonomy): domain Bacteria; phylum Bacillota; class Clostridia; order Christensenellales; family UBA1242; genus CALWPI01. The sequence goes on along the minus strand of CANREZ010000005.1, from coordinate 29,345 downwards.
TTTGTGAATATTTTTTATCACTGTGGTGATGCCCATAGTAGTGCCTTGGACCAATTTTGTCGCAATATTAGTCTTTGAGTTATCCATGAGCATACTAGCCTTGATGGACATCATGGAGTTAAATTTTATCATAGCGCCGATGCCTTTTATCTCCATGCCCATGCTCTTTGCTATCTCCTCGCAGCGAGTGCAGTAGGCCTCATATATATCGTTTTGCTTGTTCACTAAGTCTTTGAATTTTTTGTCTGCAATATAGGGTAGTAGCACCTCTATAGCGTGTGTGCCCATGGTACAAGTCTTGTAGACGTCCTGTAGCATAGTGTGTTGTTTCGAATTTTGAATATCCATAATCTTCTCCGTATAACTAAATTATGGCAAAAAATCTCTCACTTATTCATATTTTTATCCTAAAAATATCCAAAGATATTAATTAGTTGCATTACAAGGGCATTTAGATGCCAATCGGTGTTTGTTACTTAGCTTAGTGCATGGGGATAAAAGCAACAATGAATTTAGGATAAAAAAAGTATTTGAATAGGTCCAAATACTTTTTCTTTTTTATTAAAATAATGCTAAAAATTATTTATTTTAGTTGAATTTTACTCTGAATCCAGGATTTTCACCGATCTCCACTTTTGCGTGATAATCTAGTTCAATTATTCGCCTTGTTGATGAGTAATATCTCTTTGCCTCATCCTCGGTGCATATCATGTCAGAGACTTTGTATTTGTTTGTGCCAATATTTGCGGATTTTACAAGCTCTGCAATTTCGCTATCACTAAGGGTCCTTAGTTTGCAGGAAGTAGGGTAGTTAAAGACATGCACGACTTTGCTATTTAGGAAATAATATTTTGGGCTATCGATATTAAGACTATTTAGTTTGTATTCGCAAGGCAAGTAATTTTGCAAGTTAATTTCAGCCATATTGCTTGCGATATTTAGGTTGCTAGATAGATTGCCCGATGTTGTGTCACAGTCGTATTTTGAGATAGCTTCCATCACTTTTGATAGATTTTCCGCTCCCTCAATATATGGGATTTCCTTCATGTTAAATTTGTTTAGTGCTGCAAGGAAATTATCTTGTATCACACTCACATATTCCTTTGTGATAGACTGGATGATATTCTCTACAGCCTCGCTATTAGTTAGATCAAATGTCGTGACATTGCGTGTAATCTTTAGATTTGGCTCAGCGTCATTGTCACTTGCCATTTGTAGTGGCACTAGATAGATATTTTTCTTGATATTATCCAGTATTCTATTTGGCAAGCGGTCGATAGCTACAGCCTTTAGCCTAGATGCAGCAAGGTCAATTTGCTCAAATGATGTATCCACATAGCGGCTCTGGATGTATGAGTCAATCTTTGAGATATTTGCCATCAAATCGGCGTTGGATTTTTCAAACTTCACATCATATAGGGCAGTGTAGTTATCCAGCATTTTGCCGCTAATGCCACTATTTGCTTGGTCAAACTTTAGCATACAGGTGATCACTTCGTTGTAGTATTCCGGATAATTTTCTCTATCGAGAGAAATGATGTTGCCTGATAGAGCAAATTGTTTGAAGTAACTGATGTAGTACGCGACTGCTATATCCATAGCCTCACTCTGAGACAGATTAAGGATGCTAGTATCAATACTTGTGAAGAATGCTATCACTCTCCAGAAGTATTGCATGTATTTTCCTTCGCTGCCATTACAATGAGACTGCAGTGACTCAGTGTAGCCATAAGTATTTGATGAAGTGCAACCAAGCAGAGTTTTTGCAAATTTGTTGCCATTAGAGTATAGGTAGTATAGATATATTTGGATTGCAACGAGCGCTAGATATGCGCTATTTTTGTCACTAGCAAATTTGAGATATAGGGAGTCTAATAGGTGCACGAAATTTTCTTTGTCCTCGCTATCTACTATATCTTTTAGCACAGTGAGTATGCTAAATACATTTTGGTCTTTAACGACCTCAGGCACATATGCGAATGTGCACAGTTTGCCAAAATACGATTGCTTTAGATACTTCTTTTGTTCCGCAGTAAATGATTTGTTATTGTCTATAATATGCAGATATTCGGCAATCTTCACACTGACATCAGGGATAACTGCATGGTCTTCAATCCTCTGAGATAATTGGCTCATCAGGTTGAAGGGCTTTAGTGTAATAGTCTGGCTCATATTGTAGCCCGATGCACAATCATTGATCATTCCAAGGGAATATGGAAGGATCGAGTGATATAGCTCGATATCGCCCTTTGCAATTGGCTCTAATATTTTAGTTTTTAAGACTTCAAAATTGTTGTTGCAGGCAAGGGAATTTATGCAGACCGATAGGGCATTTGCTATATCATATCTTGCTATATCGTCTAGACTTGTAGATATATTTAGCAGGGTGGATATGTCAAAGTCCACATTGGTCTTGCATTTGCTACTAGCATAGCAGTCAAGCTCCTTGCAGATATTGTCCACTACTTCCTTTGCACATATTGGATAATCAGATACCACTTGCATAGTCCTAATTATTGCACGAGAGAGGAATGCTCTATATCGCTCACTAGTATTTAGTAGGATTAGTTTGATGATAAGTGCTACAAATAGGCAGGTCTCAAGCGTGAGACACAATAAGATTAGTATCCTATTAGAGAAGATGAAATTGATTAGTCCAAAGGATAGAGCGATTATCATCTGCAGAACTATATCGTATATGTTTGCACAATCAGCGTTCTTTATCGTAATGCAACGAGGGATGTACCACTTTGGGATTCCTAGCATCGAGCATGGCAGAGATTTTAGTGCCATCTTTAGGATAAATAGCGATGTTAAGAGTATTAGTGGCATCATCATTGCTGCAAAGTACGTAAAAGTAGGATTAATCAGCCTATTTGGCACAAGGAAGTAGAGGAGTAGTGCCAGTTCCACATTCATCCCAAGTGCAAAATATACATTGCCTAGGATGTGATATCTCATGATCACTGAATACTTCCTAGTTTGACTGACATCGGTCTTTTGTCTTATCGTTTGTGCCATACTACACCACCAAAGAAATTATTAGTTTTATTATATAATCTTATATTTCTTTTGTAAAGTAATAATAATCTAGTTAAAAGCGAATTTATAATTGACAATTGGGTGAATTTATGTTACTATACAATCGAGCCACATGGGAAGGGTCGAGCAAGTATGGATTATAGATCCATCACCCACACCAGTGAGTCTGGAGAGAGGAGGTAAATATATGTACGCTGTAATAGTAACAGGAGGCAAGCAATACAAAGTATCCGAAGGCGATACCATCAAGGTAGAGAAATTGGATGGCAATGTTGGTGACGAGGTCACATTTGACGTTGTAATGCTAGTAAATGGCGAGAAAGTATTAGCTGGCAAAGAGTGCAAAGCAAAGGCTCATGCCAAGATCACGAGCCATGGAAAAGGTGATAAGATAGTTGTCTTCAAGTATAAGGCAAAGAAGAATGAGCGCAAGAGACAAGGTCATAGACAACCATTCACCGCAGTCGAAATAATTTCTATCAAATAGGAAGAATATGACAATTGTAAAATTTTATGTAGCACAGTCAGGGTACACGACTATTGAGTGTATCGGCCACACAGGGTATGCTGATAGTGGCACTGACATAGTATGTGCTAGTCTGTCTAGTATCATCAATTCGCTCGAAGTAGGACTAAGGAAAGTCTTGCATATAAGAGTGAAGACGCATATGATACCTAGTGCAGGTTACATTCGAATAGATATCCCAAGTACGGATAAGGCAAGAGAGATTAGCATACTTTGCGATACCGCAAGGTTATCGGTAAAGGAGCTAGCAAAAGAGTACGGGGATTACATTAAATTGGAGGTAATAGATGAGAAAGTTTGATATACAACTCTTTGCTCATAAGAAAGGTCAGAGTAGTACCAAGAACGGCCGCGATAGTGAATCAAAGCGTCTTGGAGTGAAGAGAACAGATGGCGAATATGTGCTCGCTGGCAATATTCTAGTAAGACAACGTGGCACAAAGATTTTACCTGGCAACAACGTCGGTTGTGGCAAGGATTACACGCTATTTGCAACCGCAGATGGGGTGGTAAAATTTGAGAATGCATCACGCTCGAAGAAGAAAGTTTCTGTCGTAGCACAATCAAAATAATTATGAAATTGTCAAAGTATGTCTTTGACAATTTTCTATTTTTAGGACAAAACTATGAGATATGAGGTGAAAAAAGGATATATCAAAGTGCTCGATCTAGACGACTTTGATATACGCCATATACTGGAGTGTGGGCAAGTTTTCAGATTTCAAAAACTAGGGGATAATTGGTACGAAGTGTACAGTTGTAGCCACAAAGCCACACTGAAGAGACAGAAAACCTATGTAGAAATATTTTGTGATGATGAAAAATATTTTATAAAATACTTGGATTTTGAGACAGACTATGGTAAAATAAAATCAGTTCTATATCAGGACGAGATGCTAAGACCATACATTTATTATGGCAAAGGTATCAGGATTCTTAGGCAAGACCTAGTGGAGGTGATAATATCATTCATCATCTCTGCCAATAATAATATTCCAAGAATTAGGAAGACGATTAGTAGGCTTTGCGAAGATTTTGGTACTAGTATGGATGGATATCATGCTTTTCCTACTCTAGATGAGCTAAAGAAAATCCCTCACGGATACTTTGGGTCTATCGGGTGTGGGTATAGGGCAGAGTATCTAGAGCGCACCATATCGATGCTTGGGGGCGAATTTGATCTAGAGGCACTTGGTAGCATGGATACGCAATCTGCAAGGCAGAATCTATTGACCCTTGCAGGAGTGGGGCCAAAAGTGGCTGACTGTATCTTGCTATTTGGGATGCACAGACTAGATGTATTCCCGACTGATACTTGGATCAAAAAGGTGTATGCGGATGCATATGGGGACACGTCCCTTAGTGCGCCAAAGATATCTCGCATCTTTGTATCAAAGTATGGGAATCTATCAGGGTACGCCCAGCAGTATCTCTTCTATGGTAAAAGAGAAAATTTTGGAGGAAGAAAATGAATAAGAGAAAAATTGCGCTACTCATTGACGTAGATAATGTCAAGATTAGCAAAGAAGCTATGCTCGAATTGTTTGAGAAACTAGAGGGCATGGGAGATCTAGTATTCTGCAAATTCTATGGATACAACGATAGGAAACACCTATATCTATCCGATATCATTGCAAAATACGGATATGAGACAGCACCATTCATGAGATTAAAGAAGAGATTTAGTCAACTCGATAATCGTATTGTGGTCGATGCTATCAAATTGGTTTATACCAAACCTGAGATCAATACATACTGCGTGGTTGCAGGTGATGGAGACCTAAGTTATATGTTAGCTGAGCTACGTTCACATGACAAGTATCTAATCGACGTCACTCACGAGTATGCAGAGGTCAATGCACATATGTTTGACGAGCACATTGCTCTAGATAATATTGATGCACCTGTCGAGGCATACAAGCCAAAGACAGCTAAGGCAAAGACTGTGAAGAAGGCAGCACCAGCTAAGACGGCCGCTCCAAAGAAAGCCGCTCCAGCAAAGGCAGCTCCAGTCAAGAAAGAGCCAGAAGTACTCGAGAATTACATCGAGGATGAATATGTCGAGGAAGAGGAAGACAGTGGATTCGATGGCAAGCTATCTGATATCCTAAATGATATCACCGCACGTACCAGCGAATTAGACTTCACCAACAAGGAAGACATGGACGAGAAGAATAAGCTCATTCGTGACATCGAGCACTTGCTATCCATCCAATATGCAAAGGGTGAGGGCACCAATAGTCCTAATGAAGATGTTCGCCAGATATTCGAGGAACTAGAAGATCTAGTAAAAGATATGAAGGCTGCATTAGTCTAAGGATAAAAGTAAAGCAAATAGACGGTCAATATGGCCGTCTTTTTTATTGCAGAAAATAGGATAGATATAGATAGTATATTTCTTATAATAAAATATTTTTAAAGCAATTTTTAAAAAGGGTATTCTCAAGTAAAAATTTTTGTGTTACAATATTCAAAACAATAATACAAAAACTTAGGGGGAAGTAAATATATGAACATGATGCTTGTTGGTGTTGGATTGTATATTGCCCTTGGCGTAATCGGGGCAATTGTGCTACTACTTGCTGTGTTCTTTGCGCTAGTGCCAGTCAGCACTTGGCTTAGGGCAATGGTGTCAGGTGCACACGTATCCATGAGTAGATTGCTTGCTATGAAGATTAGGAAGATCGATATCAATATGATTATCGACAACTACATCAATGCGAAGAAAGCAGGCGTGAAGATCACAATGGATGACCTTGAGACACATTATCTAGCTGGAGGCAACGTATCCCGCGTGGTGGACGCACTGATCACCGCACATGGAGCAAAGATTGACTTATCTGTCGCAAACGCAAAGGCTATTGACCTAGCAAATAGAGATATCCTAAAAGCTGTGCAAAATAGTGTCAATCCAGTCGTCATCCATACTCCTAGTATATCTGCTGTGAGTAAAGATGGCATTGAGTTAAAGGTAAAGGCACGTGTCACCGTCCGTAGTGATATCAATAGACAAATTGGTGGAGCAGGGGACGACACGATTATTGCAAGAATTGGTCAGGGAATAGTCTCAGCTGTTGGTAGTGCAGATACTCACCAGATAGTGCTGGAGAATCCAGATCTCATCTCAAAGACAATTTTGGAGCAAGGTCTTGATGCTGGCACAGCTTATCAGATACTATCCATTGATATAGCAGATATCGATGTGGGTAGAAATGTTGGTGCGCAACTAGAGACACAACGTGCAAATGCCGATATGCAGATCGCTCAAGCAAAAGCTGAGGAACGCCGTGCAATGGCTACTGCAACTGAGCAGGAGATGAGAGCAAAGACTCAGGAGATGCGTGCAAAGTTAGTTGAGAACGAAGCCCAAGTGCCTCTTGCTATTGCCAAGGCTTTTGACAAAGGTCAAATTGGCGTCATGGATTATTACAATATGAAGAACGTGCTAGCCGATACTAATATGCGAAACGCAATCGGTGCAAGCAGTGGTCCTCATGCATACATTGCTCCAAAGAATGAGGAGAAGAAATAATGGAGTGGTATGAAATCGCTGTCATTGTAGGGGTAGCATTACTAATACTCGTAATTGCTGCCTACAATACAAGATTTTATATAAAAAAGAAACGATCAAGTGTAAAACAAGCACCAAAGGTAGAAAAGACTATCGAGCCTAGACAGACTGGTGTGAAGATAAATATAAGTGATGAAAATTATCTAAAAGACACCGTGGATGAAGCTCTGCCAAAAGTAATAGAGGAGAAGAGTGAAGAGCCAATCATCATTCAGATCGATGAGGACAAATATTTACTCCCAGGCGAGGAAGACGAATTCTATGGCAATGACCTACTAGAGGATGAGACTGAGGATAACGACCTTGAGGGAAATTATCAGGAAAGTGAGAAACTCGAGGTATTCAAGCACGAATCAAAGGAGGCTGAGGATGTTCCCCATCCCCAGTATGACATAAAATCCGCACTGATCCTTGCTGAGATATTAAAGAGAAGATAATAATTGTAAATGCATCCAAAAAGTAATTTTACTTAGTGGGTGCATTTTTTATTTATAAATAAAAATGAAAGACCTATCATATACATAAATAGATTAGGAGTGTATATGGATTATCTAGGAGAAGTGGGGAAGACTGTGAACTTGCCATATGAAGAAGTGCTTAGCGGATACAAAGTGGAAGTATTTAGTGGCAAGGCGCTTGCTATATCCAATTTTAAGAAAATACTGATCTATACGAGCGATCACTTGGTAGTATCAGTCAAGGGCGGAGTGGTGGATATTACAGGCAGTGATATCAAAATACGTCAGCTTGATTCCGGCACTATCACAATTAGTGGGAAATTAGAAAATATCAATCTTGGAGCAAAACGTGAATAAGTTACTATCCGCTAGCATGTATGAGATAGAGATACATGGCGTAAATATAGAGAGATGTGTCCTGCCAGAACTATTAAAAATACACGCCTATGACATAGATAGACCCAAGTACAATCAATTATCCTGCAAGATAAAGTCGAAGTATTTTAAGTCACTAAGACAAAAGCTTTACAACTACGATATCCAAGTAGTGGATAGTTTTGGATTTGCAAGGCTGCCAAAAGTCCTAAAATACAATCTTGGCATTATCTGTGCCACCATTTTGGCCGTTGCTGCAATACTTGTGATATCCAGGTTTACTTTTCGCATCGAAGTGGTAGGTGATAGCAACTTGCGTGACGAGATAATCCGGGTGATAAATGAGGGAGATATAGATATTAGTCGTGCCACAACAGGACAGATTGAGGATTACATACTAGCTAATACCAGTGACATCAGCATGGTGTCTGCCTCAAAAGTCGGCACTACACTCATCATCTCGGTGAAAGAAAAAGTGCTACTTGAGAGTGATTTTGCACCACTATACGCTAGTGAGACCATGATGATAAAGAGTATTCACGTCCTGCAAGGCACGCCTTCGGTAAACGTGGGTGATATAGTGAGTATGGGTGATGTATTAGTAGAGCCATATATCATAGCATCTGATGGCGTCAAAATGCGTGTATGTCCACGTGCTGAGATAATAGCTGATGTGTGGTATAGCGGCATTGTAAAATTTGAGGAAGAAAGCACCGAGATTGTAGATACTGGAAATACTCAGACAAATGTAGAGTATAGCATGTTTGGCAAAGTTATCAGTAGCAATAGCAAGAACTGTAAATTTGAAAATTATAGGGTCAAGGAAGAGGAAGGGTATCTATCAAACTTCTTCCTGCCAATTTATCTAAAACGCACCACATATATCGAGCAAAAAACTATTACTGTGCAACATAATTATGAGGAAGAATATGACAACCTGGTGGCACAAAGCAAAGCACTTGCCTATGGGAAAAATAAAGAAAATGCAGAAATATTGGATGAAAATCTTGATATAATCGACCTTAGTAGTGTAAAATATATTAAGACAACTATACATGTAGAAAAAAGGATTTATGAATGAAAATAAATTTTGTACAGGCTAAGCATATATTAGAGTTTGAAGAGGATATAAAGGCGTTATTTGCTTGTGCTAGGGAGTATCTAGGATTAGATGATAGAGTAGAAGTGAATATCGTTGAAGTGTCAAAGAAGGATATCCGCACACTAAATAGGAAGTTTCGAAACACCGATCGCGTGACCGATGTGCTGTCCTTCCCAATGCTAGCATCAGACGGACTAATAAAATGTGACACAATATATACAGATCATGCGGAGGATATCGACTACGAGACAAACCTTGTAATGTTAGGGGATACATATTTATGTTTCAGACAAGCAAAGAAACAGGCAAAGGAGTATGGTCATAGTGTGAAGCGTGAAGTGTGTTACCTCCTACTTCACTCACTACTACATCTACTTGGATACGACCATATAGAGGAGTCGGATAGAGCCAAGATGCGAAAAGTCGAGGAAGAGGTACTATCTAGGTGCGACATCACGCGAGGTGAAGTATGAGTTTTAGATCAGGATTTGTAACTATACTTGGCAAGCCAAATGCTGGCAAGTCGACACTGCTAAATGCACTAATCAATGAGAAGGTGAGTATTGTCTCGCCAAAGCCACAGACCACTCGTAACAAAATACTAGGGATACTTAATGGCAAAGACTATCAGATAATATTCATTGACACCCCAGGTATTCACGTTAGCCATAACAAGCTAGACGAATATATGAGTAAGAGCATCGATAGTGCCAAGGATTCTGCGGATGTGTACCTGCTAGTACTAGACGGCACGAAGAAGATAACAGATAGTGATTTAGACTTCATCCGATCATTCAAGGGCAGAGGCCAGATAATAGTGGTTGTGACGAAGACGGACCTAGTGAAGATGGACAAATTGTATCCAGAATTAGCTAAGTTAAATAACCTTGATTTTGTCAAAGATATATATCCAATCAGCGCTATCAAGGGAGATAATGTCAAAAACTTGCTAGATACGATTATTTCTCTCATGCCTGAAGGTGTCAGATATTTTGACGAAGATATATATACAGACAAATCCACTAGGTTTCTAGTGGAGGAGACAATTAGGGAGAAGGCTCTATTACTATTGCAAGATGAGATACCACATGGCATTGCGTGCCAAGTGGTGGAATATAAAGTAGAGCATGGAGTGACTAAGATATCTTGTGATATAATTTGTGAGAAGGATTCACATAAGTCGATAATAATCGGCAAAGGCGGCTCGATGCTAAAGGATATAGGCACTCGTTCAAGACGAGATATAGAGAAAATTGTTGGCGGCAAGGTCGGCCTCACACTATTTGTCAAGGTGAAGTCTGGCTGGCGAGATAACTCGCATTATGTCGAGGATTTCGGATATAACAAGAAAGATATTTAGCTAGGTTATTTTAATTTTGGTTTCTTTTGCATAGGATAGAATTATAGAGGTGTCATATGAAAGGGAATATCACAAAGGACCTTGCTTGGAAATTATTCAGACAAACGGGAGAGATACGATATTATATGTTGTACTCATCTCTAAAGAAAAACGAGGAAGAAGACGAAAGGGAAGATGGACTATAAAGTATCAGCGATTGTATTAAAGTCTATTGATTATGGTGAGAAGGACAAGATCCTTACACTTTTTTCGGTGGAACTCGGCAAGATTACTGCAAGGCTCCGTGGGGTGAAGTCCCCAAAGAGCAAACTAAAATACGCCGGCCAGCCATTTTGCTTCGGCCAATTTGAATTAGTTGGCGAGAAAAATACTGTCAGCGGATGCGACCTAATTGATAGCTTCTTTGACCTATCAGGTGATATAGATAGATATAATGTAGCCTGCAAGATACTAAAGACTGTAGATAGTGTACTAGTAGAGGGAGTGATTAATGAGAAATTATTCTTGCACCTAATACATGCCATCCGTGAGCTAACATATAGTGACACACGACCAGCCGTAGTGCATGCGAAGTTCCTACTAGACTTACTAACGGATCTAGGATATGGAGTGAATTTCCGCGATTGCCTTAGCTGTGGCGCAAGATTAGTTAGATCCGTGCATCTGGATCTATCCACGGGCTCCATACTTTGCAATAACTGTGCAGGGGAATACACCATTCCTATCAAGGCACAAGCAATAGGGCTGCTAAAGATTATAGCGGATACTCCATATGATAAGTTATCATCTATAAAGTCAAGCAGTTTTTCCTCCGCAATTGATATATTAAATAAAATAATCAGTGTGCATTTCGGTGGCAAAAATATTTTACTAGAAGATTAGATAAATTTTGATTAGCCTAGCATTGCTAGGCTATTTTTTATGCGAATTATATAAAAATCATATTTTTATATCACTTTTATTTGGCGAATTAGGGTACTTGTAATATAATCCATATTAGAGGTGTTTTATGGCAAAGAATTATATTTATATGTTTGACAAAGGTAGGGCAGATATGCGTGAACTGCTGGGCGGCAAAGGTGCTAACCTCGCTGAGATGACGCGCATAGGGTTGCCAGTCCCATACGGATTCACTATCACTACTGAGGCTTGCAATCAATATTATAGCGAAGGAGAGACTCTCCCAAAGGGACTAGATGAGCAACTAGAAGTCGCTATCAAGAAACTAGAGAAGAAGTCGGGTAAGAAATTTGGCGATGCGAAGAATCCATTGCTAATATCCGTGCGTAGTGGTGCACGCGCTAGTATGCCTGGAATGATGGATACTATCCTAAACCTTGGTATCAACGACCAAGTAGCATCCACGCTTGCAAAATTAACCGGCAACGAAAAATTTGCATACGATAGTTATCGCAGATTCATCCAGATGTACAGCGATGTGGTCTGCGGGGTAGATAGCAAGTTGTTTGAGAACGCTTTGTCTCGTGCTAAGCAAAAGGCAAAGGTGGACAAGGATATTGAATTATCCGCAAAAGATCTAAAGGAACTTGTCGCAACGTTCAAGGAAATTTATAAGAAGAATATGGGAGTGAACTTCCCAACGGATGCTAAGGTCCAATTGATCGAGGCTATTAAGGCCGTATTCCGTAGTTGGAATAACGAGAGAGCAAAAGTTTATCGCAGGATGAACGACATTCCAAGTGATTGGGGCACGGCTGTCAATGTGCAGATGATGGTCTTTGGTAATATGGGTGAGACTAGTGGCACAGGTGTGGCATTTACAAGGAACCCAGCAACAGGTGAGAAAGCTTTATATGGTGAGTATCTAATGAATGCACAGGGTGAAGACGTTGTGGCAGGAATCAGGACTCCTAGCCCTATATCTCATTTGCGTGAACAAAATGAGAAACTTTACGCACAGTTTGTGAGCATTTGCAACAAACTAGAGAATCATTACAAAGATATGCAGGATATGGAATTTACCATTGAGAATGGCAAACTATATATGTTGCAGACCCGTAATGGCAAGCGCACAGCAAAGGCCGCTCTAAGGATAGCAATTGACTTAGTGAATGAGGGATTGCTCACGAAGAAGGAAGCATTACTTAAGATTGAGCCAAAGAGCTTAGATAGTTTACTGCATCCTACATTCAGTGAGAAAGCATTGAAGCAAGCAAAAGCTGTGGCAAAAGGTTTGCCAGCAAGCCCAGGTGCTGCTTGTGGTAAAGTAGTATTCGACTATGCAGGGGCAAAAGCATTGGTTGACAAGGGCGAGAAGGTAGTGCTCGTGCGTAACGAAACAAGTCCAGAGGATATACTTGGAATGAAGATATCCCAAGGAATACTGACCGCTCGTGGTGGCATGACATCTCACGCTGCAGTTGTTGCACGTGGAATGGGTGCTTGCTGCGTAGCAGGTTGCAACGAACTAGTAGTTGATGAGGAAAAAGGAGTAGCAAAGCTCGCAGGCAACACACTAAAAGCTGGCACAGTGATAAGCTTTGACGGTAACACAGGTAATATTTATCTAGGGGAGATCCCAACTGAAGAGGCTAAGATCACAGGAGATTTCGCTACTATCATGTCTTGGGCAAAGGAATACACCGTGCTTGGTGTCAAGGCAAATGCTGATACTCCACAAGACGCAAAGCGTGCAGTGGAACTAGGTGCTGAGGGAATAGGTCTATGTAGGACTGAGCATATGTTCTTTGGTGAGGACAGGATTCAGACCATGAGACAATTTATCCTAGCAACCACTCTTAGTGAGAGAGAAAAGGCACTAAACAAACTCCGCACAATGCAGGAGAGTGACTTCTACAATATGTTAAAGAAACTGGAAGGTCTGCCATTTACTGTCAGATACCTAGACCCTCCTCTCCATGAATTCTTGCCAAAAGAGGATAAAGACATCAATGAATTAGCAAAACTCACAGGCAAGAAAGTAAGTGAGATTCGCGAAGTGATCGCATCGCTAAAAGAATTCAACCCAATGATGGGTTATCGCGGATGCCGTCTTGCAATCGTCATGCCAGAGCTTGCTAGAATGCAGACCCGTGCACTGATCGATGCTGGATGCAAAGCAATTAGCCGTGGTATCAAGTGCGATATCCATATCATGGTGCCACTAGTAGGGGATGTGAAAGAACTAAAATTCGTAAAAGACATCATCACATCGACAGCTGACGAGATAATTGCAAAAGCAAAAGTCGATCTAAAATACGAAGTAGGGACAATGATTGAGATCCCACGTGCATGTATGTTAGCAGATGAGATAGCAAAGGTGGCAGATTTCTATTCATTTGGCACCAACGACCTCACTCAGATGACATATGGATTTAGCCGTGACGATATCGGCAAGTTCTTGCCAGCATACTATGAGCATGGAATACTCGAAGTAGATCCATTCGTAAGAGTAGATGCAAATGGTGTAGGAAAACTCATCAAGCACACAATTGATCTAACTAATGCTGTGAAGAAAAACTTCTCCTATGGCGTATGTGGTGAACAAGGTGGAGATCCAAAGAGCGTAGAATTCTTCTGCGAAGCAGGTCTCACTTATGTGTCATGCAGCCCATACAGAGTGCCTATCGCAATTCTTGCAGCTGCACAAGCTAGTATCAATTTAGGTAAAGTGTAAATTGTAAAATAATAAATTATTTAGGACAACTAATAGGTTGTCCTAATTTTTTTGTCAAATTTTTAACAAAAAAAAAAGAAATTTCGAGGATTTGTTGTATTATAGTAGTGAAGGAATTGTTTTATGCAAACATATGGATTATCTCCCGAATGGATACAGCGATTAAAGGATAATTGCAATATCGTATCGGTCGTATCAAAATATGTCAATCTGCAAGCCAAGGGTAGGAATTACTGGGCGTGCTGTCCTTTTCATTACGAGAAAACACCGTCATTCACTGTGGACGAATACAATCAATTTTACAAATGTTTTGGCTGCGGTGTTGGGGGAGACGTCATCACTTTTGTGCAAAAGATGGAGTCATGCGACTTCTATGACGCGTGCAAGATTCTAGCAAAAGATTGTGGTATGGAGATGCCGACAAGTGGCACACTCGACCAAAATATCATTAAGCAAAAGAAACAGATGGATACTTGCTACAATCTACTCCGAGATCTTGCAAGGTACTATTATGACAATCTAAAGACACCAGATGGACAAGCTGCAAGGTCTTATCTATCAGGCCGTGGCGTCACACCTGAGACAATTAACGCATTTGGCATTGGTTGTAGCACAGGGTGGACTGAGTCTGTAAAATTTTTGAAAGAAAAAGGTTATACATATGAGGACATGGAGGCCGCAGGAGTTGTCAGCAACCATGATGGCAAGTACATAGACTTCTACGGCGGCCGCCTGATATTCCCAGTGATCAATGTGAGAGGGGACGTAGTAGGCTTCTCAGGACGCGTGCTAGGCAAGACTGATATGGCAAAGTACAAGAATACTCCTGCAACTATGCTATTTGACAAATCAAGGCTCGTATTCGGTATCAATCTGCTGAAGAAAGAAAAACAAGCAAATGGCCTAGATGAGATAATAATAGTGGAAGGGCAGATGGATGTCATAGCTCTCTGGCAAGCAGGGATAAAAAACGTCGTTGCCTGCATGGGAACTGCTATGACGCCAAATCATGTGAAGGAATTAAAGAAACTATGCAACCATGTGGTGCTGTGCTTTGACGGAGATGGGGCCGGCATCAAGGCCACGTTCCACTCAATTGACACACTATATAATTCAGGCATTGAGACCTTTGTCATCACGATTCCGGGTGGGGAAGACCCAGACGAATATATCAAGTCGCATGGAGTAGAAGAATTTAGGAAGTTATTAGATGGCAAGAAATATTGGGCACAGTTTTTAATAGATCACTATGCAGCAAACCTTGATAAAACTAATCCAAATAGCATAGCAAAATTTGTGTCAAACGCACTTAGCGTTGTGAGGAAATTGCCTACCGAGAGTGAACAATTTATCTACCTCGATACGATCAAAAATTTGACTAATATATCGATCAGTGTGCTTCGTGATGACCTATATAGGACAAACACGAAAACTAATACTTTTGACAAAAAAGCAGAGGATAGTGACAAAAATGATGAAGTTAATTCCGATATCCTGCCAAATGGATATGTCAAGGCTGTCAATCACATCCTTGCCTGCATGATAGCGGACAAGCCTTATAGGACGAATATTCCAGCTGATATCAGGGATTGCATACTTGATAGCACTAAGCTAAAATTATTCGATTATATCCTTGGTGAGTACGATAAATCTGGTAGGGTAATAATAGGTAATATCTATACAAACTTTGATGTAGAGAATAGTCCAGAGATAGCGGATGTACTAAATTACAATATTGATCCTAGCATCGATACTGAGGAGTATTTTAATGGATGTATCAGGACACTAAAATCACTTGCTACCGATAGGCACAGACAGAGAATACTTGACGAGCTTAGGGTATGCAGGGACGCTGCAAGGAAGAGAGAATTACTTAGTGAGTTAAATAAACTCGCAAAGATTCAGAAATAGAGGGTGAATTATGAAGAAATTAGAAGAAGAGATAGAGAGCATTATTGCCGATGCTAAGAAGGAAAATTTCATAACCGAGGAGGAGATCACTTCTCGTCTTGCAAAGTATGATATCGGCATGGATGATGAGAAAGACTTGGTCAATCGCCTGATGGACCAGGGCATTACTGTGGAGTTAACACCTGAGGTCGAGATAAAGGATGAGGATCTAAAAGAGATTATGAATAACGTCCGTGTCGACGACCCAGTGAAAATGTATCTAAAAGACATTGGACAAGTGCAGTTGCTAACTCCTGAGCAGGAGCTAGAAGTGGCAAAGCGTGTGGCACAAGGTGATGAGGCTGCAAAGAGCGAACTTTGTGAGAGGAATCTAAAGCTCGTCGTGAGTATCGCAAAGAAGTATCTAAATCGCAATATGCAATTCCTTGACCTGATTCAGGAAGGCAATCTAGGACTGCTAAAGGCTGTGGACAAATTCGACTATACCAAGGGCTATAGATTTTCGACATATGCAACTTGGTGGATTCGCCAATCTATCACTCGTGCCATCGCTGACCAGGGCAGGACAATCCGCGTGCCAGTGCATATGGTGGAGACTATCAATAAACACACTCGTGTTGTGAAACAATTGACACAGGAACTAGGCCGTGAGCCACGCAATGACGAGATTGCTGAGCGCATGGGCATATCCGAGGCTAAGGTATGTGAGATCCAAAAGATTGCTCAAGACCCTGTGAGCTTAGAGAGCCCAGTGGGTGAGGAAGAAGAGAGCAAGATGCAAGATTTCATCCAAGATGACACTGTGGCACAGCCAAGTGATAGCGCTGCACATGACTTGCTCCGTGAACAACTCATGGCAGTGATCGAGACTCTAACTCCTCGTGAGCAAAAGGTTATTAGACTGAGGCATGGTCTCGATGACAATCATCCAAGGACGCTCGAGGAAGTTGGCCGTGACTTTAACGTCACTCGTGAACGTATCCGTCAGATTGAAGCAAAAGCGCTAAGGAAATTGCGTAATCCAAATCGTAGTAAGAAATTACAAGATTATATTTAAGGAGAGGGATTATGAGGAAATTTTCACTTTCCAAACGAATGCAAGCGATCATAGATACTGTGCCTGAATGTAGCGTGGTAGCGGATATTGGTTGCGACCACGGGAAAATATTGTGCTCATTATTGCTTAGCAAGAAATGCAGATATGGCATAGGCACAGATATATCCGAGATGTGTGCGATAAAGACAGCCGAACTTCTCGAGCAGTGCAAGATATCTACCGGAGAGGTGATAGTGGGGGATGGTCTATCCACCATTGAGGATAGGAAAGTCGATTGCATCATCCTGGCAGGCATGGGCGGCAGAGAGATAGATAGGATATTGCGTGAGGCAAAGAAGACATACAAGTATCTAGTCATCCAGCCGATGAATGACGTGGATATACTAAGGCAGACACTGCTAGATCTTGGCTATGGCATACAAAAAGATTATATGATATGCGAGCGTGGTCAATTCTATGATATAATCCTTGCATATGATGATGGTGATGGGGTCACGAAATACAGCAAGTACGATATAATGTGTGGACTAAATAGTAGGGATAACGCCGACTTTGTGGAATATGCGAATATTCATATCAAGAAGTATAAGGATTCACTAAAGAAAACCACTAGTAGAGAAAGCAAAAAAGAACTAAAGCGCAAAATAAAATATTTAAAGAAAGTTTCTAGGAGGAAATAATGGAAAATATGCTAAAATATCAGGAGATAGACAAGGCTATCCGCAAGATAAATAGAGACTGCGAGAATGGCGAAGAGAGGAAAGTTATCTCCAAAATGTCACAACTAGTAAAGGATGCGCAAAATCGCAGTATCGCACTAGAGAATAACGCAAAGGATTTGCTAAATAAATATCATGCACTGAAGAATTCCTACGACAACACCTATGCAAAGGTGCAGAAATTGGTGGAGAAAGATGCAGCCAATCTCTCCGCGGGCGAGATCAATAGCATAATGAATGAGATAAATAGTCTCACAAGCCAATTATTCAATAACGACAAAGAATTGTCCGCACTAAATGATAAGATAAAGAGCACCCTAAAAGACTTCGAGAATACCAGAAATAGTGCAGTAAAAGCTAGGAACTTGTACAAAAACGCTAAGGCAAAGTATGACGAACTTAATGCAAAGTACGCACCAATGCTAGAGGAGTATAGGAAAGAGCAAGCAGCCTTAGAGAAGACTATTGATAAAACTCTCCTTGCAAAATACAAGGAAAAGAAACACGATAATATCTTCCCAGTATATGTGCCACTGACCGGCAAAATGTGTGGTGGATGCAGAATGGAACTGCCAAGCAAATCAATTGACAAATTGAAGGAAACACATATGTGCACTTGTGAGCAGTGCGGCAGGATTGTCTATCAGAAGTAATTGATAGCTATCACTCGCTAAAAATATTAACTATAACAAAAAGTGTACCAAAAAATTATGGTACATTTTTTATTCAATATTGTTGTAATGATTGGGATATCTAATTCATAAAATATTTTAGATATGACAAGTGTAAGGAATGTAATAGTATTAATATGTGTGCTACTATCTGCCACTATTGGGGCAGGGTTTGCAACAGGCAGGGAGATAGTAGTGTTCTTTAATTGCAGCGGCACTATGCTCCCACTCTACATCCTAATATTCATATTTGCCTACATAGTCATGTCAATCACACTATTTATGCTAGGTAGATGGATAGGCAAATATACTAAGATTAGGCGTTGCTACGACATATATTTGCTACTCTCAGGCATACTCATGTCAGGATGTCTATTGTCAGCAGTGAGGAGTATTGGTGACAATATATCAGGAGTATTTGGCATAATACTAGTAATTATTACACTTATCTCCGTGCTACTCATATGCAGGTTAGGTCTTAGCGGATTTGAGAAATTTAGCCTTGCTGTAGTGCCTGCCATACTATTTATCATATTCTACATCACACTTCATCATAGCGATCGCAGTATCGATATAGTGTATGGCAATAATATCTTTAGCCCCATTGTGTACTCGGCAATGAACCTTTGCTTCATAGGTTATGTGCTAGGGAGACTTGGGCAGCAATACAAGCCGCGTGAATGTGTGCTTGCTAGCATCCTTGGTGGGATAATCGTAGGGATCATAGTATTTAGTATTAGGATGTATCTATATGGCACACCATATGAATATCTAGATATGCCAATACTTGCTGCGTGTGCTGATCAAGGATACATATTCGTCGTGCTGTACAATATACTCCTGTATCTAGCAATACTTAGCACCATCATTTGCACACTTTCTACTGCTATGAATTATATTAATGACTTTAAGCACTCTAGGGCGTCAAAGGTAGTTGTAATCATGATAATATTATCCCTATCATGCATCCCATTTGGTCTAGCTGTCAGTCATATATATCCTATAATCGGATACAGCGGGGCAGTGTTTATGATACTATTTATGTTCTTAGTGCTAAGATCAAAATATCAAGTACCAGTTATGGAAAAGAAAGGAGGCTAGAGGCCTCTTTTTAGTTAATTACATTTTACTTCGATAGTTTGTGGCTAACGATTTTCTCGAGCAATGCGACAAGTAGATACATAAGACACGCAAGCACACACAGTATGAACGTGCTAGTCATCACCATGTCTATATCGAATACTTGGGAACTAGTGAGGATTAGATAACCAAGTCCTGCGAAACTGACGAGGTATTCACCCATGATCGTTCCGACCCAGGTGAGGCCGACATTTATTTTGAGAAGTGATATGAAACTCTCAAGGCTTGATGGCAACACCAAGTGCATTAATATTTGGAATTTGTTTGCGTGCATACTTTGCATCAGTAATATTTTGTCCTTGCTGATGGAGAGGAAAGCGTTTAGCATATTGATAGTGGACAGTATTATCATGATGAGCACGGCCATGGTCACTATTGCCTCCTGTCCTACACCAACTATTAGGATAATTATTGGGCCGAGAGCAACTTTTGGCAGACTATTCAGCACTACAATATATGGCTCAAGCACGCGGCGTGTCGTATTATTCCACCACAGAATTATTGCAATTAGAGTTCCAAGACCCGTGGCTATAGCAAAAGATATTATCGCCTCATACAGCGTGACACCAATGTGATACCATATTTTGCCGGCTGCAAATAGACGACATAGTGTATTAAATATCCTAGACGGACTAGATGTGAGGAAAGTATCTATAGCGCCCACTCTTGCGGCTAACTCCCACGCGCCAATTAATCCTACGAGCAAGATAATCTGTAGGGCAAAGACGATGATGGAATATATCTTCCTCTTTAGTAAATATTTCTTAAAATCCGGGGACTTATTTACATCATTTCTCATGCTATTTGCCTCCATATTTTATCAAAATATTTCCTAAATATTGGCGCATCTCGGCGCTTTAGCGGGCTTAGACTTTTGTCTATATTAATTTTAATATTATCCTTTATAGTTGCAGGCCTTGAAGATAATATAATCACTCTATCGGACATACTAATTGCCTCAGATATATCGTGAGTGACGAGTATTGCTGTCTTTCCCTCATTCTTTATGATCTCATATACATCGTCACACAGGTTTAGCCTAGTCTGATAGTCTAGCGCTGAAAATGGTTCGTCAAGTAATAATAGGTCAGGTTTTAATGCAAGAGTGCGGATCAGTGCCACGCGTTGCCTCATGCCACCAGATAATTCGTGGGGGTATTTGTCTCTAAATTCCCATAGCCCATACTTCTTTAGCAAATTATCTGCAAACTCAGTGTTCTCCGCAGTCTTTTTGTGACTGATAGATAGTCCGAGATACACATTTTTCTTTATGGTCAACCAGGGGAATAGATGGTCTTTTTGAAACATATATCCTATGCCGTCAAAACATTTTGGGTGTTTGGCGGATATTTTCTCTTCGTCTTTTAGGATAATTGTGCCATGAGTCGGGGGAAGCAAGCCGGAGATTATAGATAGTATAGTCGTTTTGCCACAACCAGATGGGCCGACGAGACTAATGAATTCTCCCTCATCTACATCGATATTTATATCATGGATAGCAATAGTCTCACTCTTTGGACTAAAATACGTAAGGTCAACATTCTTTAATTCAAGTATTTTCATTTGTTTGCTCCAAAATAGTTTTTGTGCTATTTTGCACAAAATTTAAGTTTCGTTTCACATAAAATTTTCCGTACAAAATTTCCTTTCTTGGGCTTTAAAAATTTTAATTACTAGCAAAAAATATTTGTACATATTCCATTATATTTTGCATTTTATTTTTGTGTGTCAATTTGCATTTTGTAGGATAATAGTTGCAAGGTTTAGTAGTTTTCTTGCATAAAAAATGGGGTAGTGATTACCCCATAAATTATAATTTAAGCGTGCGATCTTAGTACATCTCAGATAACAATTCATTTGCAATAGTGTTGTCGATAATTTTATTCATTGGCACATCTACGGATAATTGTCCTGCGCCTTTCATTATATCGATTAATCTATTGTAAGCGGACTCAGTCATCACTGGTGTTTCGTTCCAAGAATCGATACTATTGTAGGATTCCATGCTCTTGTAGATTGCCTCTTCGCTGTAGTTGTCAAATGATGGAGCAAGTGCATTAAACACAGCTGTTGTGTCGCCGATTGCGAGTTTTGCTACTAGGAAATCATATCCGCGCATCACCGCTCTTAAGAATGCTTTTGCCTTGTCTTTGTTATGAGTTAGATATGACTTGCTTGCGGCAAAGCATGTGTATGGCACTTCACCAGCCTCAGCTCCGATGCTTGCCACGACATAGCCTTGCCCATTTAGTTGCATCTGTGTAGCTGTTGGTTCGAATAAGGTGGTGTAATCACCTGTGCCTGCGGCAAATGATGGACCTTGGTTAGCAAATGATACCTGGGTATTTAGATTCACATCGCCGTTTAGAGCATATCCTTTTTGCCTTAACACATATTCTAGTGTCATCTCAGGCATGCCACCTATCCTTCCTGCTAGTATTTCCTTGCCAGCTAATTCCGACCAGGAGAATGTACTATTCTTCGAGAATAAGAATGATCCATCACGTTTGGTCAATTGGCCAAAGACCGTTGGCAAGTCATTCCTGCCTTGAGCTGCTACGTACACACAAGCCTCAGGTCCGATGAGTCCGATATCGGCAGCATCGGTGAGCAGGGCGGTCATGACTTGGTCTGAACCATTGCCAAGAGTGAGTTCCACTTTTAGTCCTTCATCTTCGAAGTATCCTTGATTGATTGCCACATACAGTGGGGCATAGAATATACTGTGGGCCACTTCGTTTAGTCTAATAGTATTTTCGTCACGTCCACCGCCACAACCAACTAGGCACATCGATAGCGCGCACATTATCGCCACCATGAATAAAGATAGTTTTTTCATCAAAATTCCTCCTAATAAAATTGAGACTAATACATTTTATGATAGGCACTATTTTTTGGTGTGTAAACGGATAAAAAATTTGTCTTTTTATACTAATTATGTTACAATGCTTGATATATGAGGTGGAATTTTACTTATGAAGACGAAAGTTTGGACCATACCTAATATCCTTTGTGTCGTAAGAATGGTGCTAATACCAGTGTTTGTTGCACTGTTTTTTACGGTCGATATTTATTATAGCCTAGGGGTATTCCTACTCGCGTCATTTACCGATATTGTTGATGGTTTTATCGCCAGACATTTTGATATGGTGAGTGATGTGGGGAAGTTCCTAGACCCCCTTGCAGACAAACTTTTGAAGTTCGCAACCGTCCTTTGTTTTACTATTAGAGGCACACTTCCTATATATTTTTTAATAATTATGTTAAGTTTGGACTTGTTTTTGACCGTATCTGGTGCTATAATCATATCAGAGGGGATAATTATACCTAGCAATTTGGTGGGCAAACTCGCGACCCTTACAGTGTCTATTGGATTCATTTTGTCATTCCTTGTGATAAAATTTGACGTGATTCACCCATGGCATTTGTGGATACTTGGCGCGGGGTTAGTGCTAATTGCTCTATCAATTGTTGTCTATGGTATCAAGTATCTAAGACTCAAAAAAGAGAAAAATAATTTAGCGGAGAATTAAAACATGAATACATTATTAGCAGATGCAGGTTCAGTATTTCAAGGGATCTGGGAGAGTTTTGCCGAGAACATTAGCCTAGCAGAGAATATTTGGGCTATAGTCTTTGCAATTGTTGGCATCACCATCAGTGTGCTTGCTAGACGTTTCACTAGAATGATCAGGAATAACAATAATGTCTCAGATAACGACACAGTGCTTATATTATTCAAGGCAGTCGGTCTTGGATTTATATTCATTGCACTGATGCTTGTCGTTTTGCCATACTTCATTTAGGATTAAGGACATAAAATGGAAAAAAATTTCAGACCCGATGAATTAGAAACGAAAATATACGACAATTGGGTAAGGCAAGGATATTTTCACGCTACTGTCAATAAATCAAAGCAACCATTTACGATCATCATGCCGCCTCCAAATATTACGGCTAGATTGCATATTGGTCATGCTTTCACGTGTACGCTTCAAGACACTATCATCCGTTACAAGAGGATGAAGGGTTATGAAGCGTTATTGTTGCCTGGAATAGATCATGCGGCACTTGCCACCGAAGTGAAGGTGACGGAGAAATTAAGGAGCGAGGGTATAACCAAAGAATCCTTAGGCCGTGAGAAATTCCTAAAGGTGATGGATGATTGGTACAAGGAATATGGCGGCGAGATACTCTCGCAATTCCGTGCAATGGGACTATCCTGTGACTGGGATAGACAAGCATTCACCATGGATGAGCCTAGGTGCAGGAGTGTGCACGAAGCATTCGTCAGATTGTACAAGAAAGGTTACATCTACGAGGGTAACCGCATCACCAATTGGTGTATCAATTGTAAGACAGCGCTATCAGATATAGAAGTAGAGTACGAGAATAACGACGGCTCGATATGGTATATCAAGTACTTCTATGAGGGTAGTGATAGCGAATATATCACTGTCGCAACAACTAGGCCTGAGACAATGTTTGGTGATGTGGCAGTTGCAGTGAATCCTGATGACGATAGATACCAGGACATGATAGGTCGCAAACTTGTCATCCCTACAACCGATCGCGCTATACCTATTATCGCAGATGCTTATGTCGACAAAGATTTTGGCACAGGTATGGTGAAGATCACTCCAGCCCATGATCCAAATGACTTTGAGGTGGGGGCTCGCCACAATATGCCTATTATATCCGTGATGAACGATGATGGCACGATGAATAGTTATGCTGGCAAGTATGAAGGCATGGATAGGCTAGAATGTAGAAAAGCCCTAGTCGAGGAATTGAAGCAGGGTGGATATCTACTAAAAGTCGAGCGCCACAATAACAACGTTGGCCATTGCTGTAGATGTCACACAATAGTTGAACCATTTGTGACTAAACAATGGTATGTCGCTATGAAAGAGCTAGCAAAGCCAGCAATTGAGGCTGTAAAAAATGGTTCAGTGAAGTTAATCCCAAAACGTTTTGAGAAACTATATCTGTCTTGGATGGAGAATATCAATGACTGGTGCATCTCAAGGCAAATATGGAGTGGACATAGGATACCAGTATTCAAGTGCCAAGATTGTGGGGCAAATAATGTAGATTACACCGATCCTACTACATGTGCTAAGTGTGGCAGTCACAATCTCGTGCAAGATCCAGATAGCCTAGATACATGGTTCTCTAGCGCACTGTGGCCATTTAGCACACTAGGTTGGCCGGATAAGACTGAGGACCTAAAATATTTCTATCCAACTAATCTCATGGTGACGGCATACGATATCATATTCTTCTGGGTAGCTCGCATGATATTCAGCGGAATAGAGTATACCGGTAAACCTCCATTTAGCGAAGTATTGATGCACGGACTAGTGCGAGATAACTTGGGCCGCAAGATGAGTAAATCTCTTGGCAACGGCATTGACCCGCTAGAGGTTATCAATAAGTACGGCACGGATACACTGAGGTTATCACTTCTTACCGGCATTGCTATGGGTCAAGATGCTAAATATGGTCAAGAGAAGATAGAGAGTGCTAGGAACTTCATAAATAAACTTTGGAATGCATCACGTTTTGTGATAGAGAATATCAAGACATTTGATTACAAATATGAGCCTATCAAGGATCTTGAGTTAACTATTGCCGACGAATGGATACTTAGTAGCCTCAATGACACTATCGCATCAGTCACAAAGAGTTTTGACAAATATGACCTAAGTGTGGTGGTTGCCACATTATATGAATTCGTTTGGAACAAATTCTGCGACTGGTATATTGAGATAGCAAAGACTAGCCTCCACGGCACACAGCAAGAGAAAAATAGGGTATGCAACGTAATAGTCTACGTGATAGACAAGATATTGAAGTTGCTACATCCAATGATCCCATATGTGACAGAGACTATTTATCAGGAACTGCCAGTACACGGGCCATCTATCATGGTAGAGGATTATCCTACGTACATTAAGTCCATGAGGTATAGTGATAGCAGCAAAATATTCGAATCTATGATAGAAGTGGTGAAGTCCGTTAGAAACATTCGCGCTAATATGAATGTGGCTGATTCAATGAAAGCCCCACTGTATGTAGAGAATGTAGCAGGATACGATCTAACATCTCTTGGCGATGCTATGATGAAACTATGTAGTGGCAAGTCCATACAATTCGTCTCATCAAAGATTGAGGGAAGTGACGTCATCAGCATTCACAGCGAAGTGATGAACCTCTATATTAGGTCTGGCGATATGGTGGATAAGGTAAGTGAAATAGCAAGACTAAATGCTGAGCTTAAGAAAATCGATGCCGAGCTTGCTAGGTCCAACAATTTGCTAAATAACCCAGGGTTTGTGGCAAAAGCCCCAAAGAATCTGGTGGATAGTGAGAAAGAAAAGGTAGAGAAATTCACCAAACTTCGCGCAACAGTTTGCGAGAATTTATCCAAATTAAATGGATAATTAATTTATCCAAACTAAAAGAATATATATCTAAACAGAGTAGATAACGATTATCTAAATAATTAGATAACAAACTATCCAATTTGAATGGATAATAGTGTGAATTATTAAATGTTATATAAATTAACTAGAAAAGTTTTAATTTTTATTACAAATTTTAATTAAATATTGTAATAAAGAGTTTATTTGTAATAATACGGAATTCTTAACTAAATAAAAAATGAGGGATAATATCTCTCATTTTTTTTGCATTTATAATATATTGAAATAGCAATATAATAAATTAGTAAATTATTAATTAGTTATATATTCAATTAGATAATATTTAGTCAGAAATTAGTGTGTCATATAGATACTCAAATACATTTGGTGCTTGCTCGTTCCATTTCTTGCAAGTGAGTGTTGCACTCGACCTTGTTGGAGCGCGCATCTTTAGTTCCAGCAGGGGAGCAGAAAGTGATGGTTCCTTGATACGCAAAGTGACAGTATAACTGCCGTCACTATTCTTCGCATATTCGGAGACATATTCCTGCCTGCGTTTAAATTCCATGCGCTTTTCACGAGCAAATTGATTAATTTGTTCACGAAGACTCTGTGGAACACGAGCGTAAAAGTAACTAAGGCAGTCGCGGCCTTCGTTTGTGTTGCCATATTTTGGCTCATCATCATTTGTGTCCTTGTAGATGAAACCCACTTTGATTAGGTCATTCATGATGAGCAGACATTCCATGTAGTTTAGCCAAGAATTTCGGCTAGTGCAGATATCTAGTATGCTGCTCTCAGTGAGAGGTATCTCCATCTGGTCTAGGACATAAAGTAGGGTGAGCTTGTTGATAGTTTCATCGGGTGTAAATTCTAACTCCATATATGCTCCAAGATACAATGATTGTATCACATTTTTTTTCTTTATACAATCAAAGATGACTTTATTTTGCTAGTCAAAAAAATTATAATATTGTATTATATATTATCATAGTTTGATAGAAGGACATATATGGCAGAAGAAATAATCAGTAACAATCCGGGAATAAAAGAATTTTTTAGCGTTTGTGACGATCTAATTGGGGGAAAGTTCATTCTCGCTAATTTGAAAATTACAACGATCCTAAAGGCAATAGCATCGAGTGAAGAATTGTATCACATATTCTCACAGTGCATGGAAGGATTCAATTTTGCAAAGGAATTCAAGGACGCTTGCGAATCACCCGATGGCTTCCAGATGCCAAAGAGTGATGAGAAGATACTTGCATTCGTATTTTGCTTGATGCTACAAGTGGATAACAAGAAGATGGATTTGCAGGCCTTCATCCGCGATAACTTTGATAGTCCCGATGGCTATGGCACGAGTTATGCCAATTTCACACGTGCAGTATTTGTGCCATTTAGAGAGGGTGTTGCTAATGTGTTAAAAAACGGTGTCAATACCGTGAGTGCAACAGAAGTAGTGGATACTCCAAAGGTCACTGAGAGCGTAGAGGATACTGTGCTAAACAAGATTAGATCCTATGTGAGGATGATCAGTGAAGCACTCGATAGGTCAACAAAAATTAAGGGTGACAACCGCGATAACCTAAAAGTAGTCATCACCGCACTGTATGAGGCAATTGAACTAAAGAATTTCTCCATACTAAATGCACTCACTATTCCACTGGAACTGACAGGTTCGCGTGACCGCACAATTAGGGCAATATTCGAGGATATGAAAGAAACTCTCTACAATTACTACTATAGGGCACAATAACAATTAAATATAAGAATTTGGACGGCATTGGCCGTCCTTTTTTATAGCATAAAGACAAAAGCCATGCAACAGAGCATAGATAGTATTCCTTGACTAAACTTCATCAAGAAGAATTTCCCTGCACTCATGTCAAATGATTTTAGGAAAGTATATGCTTGCATAAACACCGATATCCCGCCGAAACCTATTATAAATGATAGGGCAGGGGCTACTGCATTGATTGGAATTGCCGCAAGAGAGAGGTCAAGGCATCCACTAGTCATCTCGAATGCACCACTAGCAATGGCTAACCCTATTGCAGGGTCAATGTGGAATAAACCAAGTATAACTTGCACAGGATAGGCAAGTATTTTTAGGATTTGATAGTCGGATAGCATACTAATTAGCAAGTAAAATAACGTCACATAGCCGCCAACAATAAGGATGCTTTTGATTGAGCCATACATAGCATCTTCTAGCACATTATCCACTTTCTGCGGGACACCTGCGAAAATACGGGTAGTCGTTGTATTATGGCTAGCTTTTGTTTGGCTGGAGTCCGCGCTGCTATCTTCTTTTGCTAATTTATTGCACTTCCTAGTTGCATTAGTATTTGCGAGTTTTGGCATTATGTTACAGGAAGGGTAGATGTTGATATGAGCAAAATTTAGTGCATTGTGATTACTCGTGACAAGGGCAGTTTTAGCAATAGTAGTTTCATTTGATGCAAAATTTTTCTTATTTTGCTTAATTTTTCTGCTACTTTTGCCTATATTTCTGTAGAGTAGACCATTTAGCAGTGCTCCAAACATATGGCAAATTAACAATATTATCCCTAGACGTGCGCTATGGAACATTCCTATCGCCACAGTCCCGATAATAAATAACGGCCCAGAAGTAGAGGTAAAGGATGTGATCTTCATCGCATCACTTCTTGTTATTTTGCCATCCAGATACATATCCGATACAAGCTTTGCACCCATAGGATAGCCCGATATAATGGACATGATGTATATTAGTCCGGACGAGCCGGGCACGTGATATAGCCTGCGTGTCACTGGGGCTACAATATTCCCAAGTCTCTCTACTTGTCCTAAGGAAAATAGTAGTCTAGATAGGAAGAAAAATGGGAATAGGGCTGGAAGAAGATTCTTTGCCCAAATATTTAGTCCATCTAGTGTATACTTTATATTTTGTGCGGGGTTTGCCACAAATAGCATAATTATGGCAATAATAATGAATGTAAATATAATTTTAGCATATTTTTTCATTGAAACCTTCACGGAATATGTTATTATAGAATATAAATATGGATATGAAATTAGAGGATAATTTATGAGGAAATGCAAGATAGGATTAGTACTGGGCGGTGGCGGATCACTAGGATTCTGCCATATAGGAGCTCTAGAGGTGCTAGAGGAGAATGGTATTGAGATTAGCCATATCACGGCTACCAGTATGGGTGCAATAGTTGGTGGAGTGTATGCTTCAGGCAAAAGTAGCCTCGATGAGATAAAACGCCGTGCACTTGCTATGCGCACTATACATCTATCTGATATCAATTTTAACTTCAAAGGATTATTTCAAGCACGAGGTATTGTCCGACTACT
>CANREZ010000004.1 GCA_947629745.1 uncultured Clostridia bacterium | reverse complement strand
GCGTAGGCCACTTCTAATAACTTTCCGTGACACGCATTGTTAGTATACTATACCAATTATTTAGTGTCAAGACTTTTTTTGAAAGTTTTTAAATAAATTTAAAAATATTATTATCCACAAGTTTTGCACTAAAAAGGGCAGGTATTACCTGCCCTTCATACTATTTATCTATCACGATTATAAGCGGTGGACGAACTCCACATCACCCATCTTCTCAGTCGTAATATATCCCTTTGGCGCATCTATCACATCCCAGAGACGATTGACAATAGTTGCACAAGTCATCTCAACTGTTGCTGGACGATTGACGATAAATGTCGTGTTTGGCTCACCCTCGATGCTCCACTCGTTTTGGTCGAACTCATCTGGACCATAAACTTTTCCTATACACTCACTCTCGATAGTGATGCCTTCCTTTGTCTCTGTGGTGACTACGGCGCTCATTCCGGTAGCATCCCCTGCCTTGATGGTCATGCCAAGAGCTTTGCTCTTTAGATCCTTGTCATAAGTGGTTGGCACATGGACTTGTGTCTGCTTGGTGACATGCAAACCAAGTGCTGCGGCAAGCCAGCCATTGTTATTCCACATAAACGAAGGAGCAAATGTGCCGGAAGCGATCTGTGTTTCACGCTCTTTGTCGCTAATCTTATCAGCTGATGCAATCTCACTATCGAATGTAGCAAGGTCTAATCCTGCGCCATGAGCCTTGGCTAGTGCTAAGCCATAGTCCTCGACATTGTAACTGGATTTGCCATGAATTTTCTTGATATTATGTGTGGTTGCGCATAGTGCAAGTACGAAACTTCCCCATGATACATCCTGATAACCGGAACCAGTTATCGTGCACTTATGCTTCCTTGCCATTTTGTCAAGGTCGCGAGTGAGCTTTGGATTACTATTCCATGGATAGAATGCTTCCTCACAAGTGGTGATAGCATTGACACCGTGATTAGCACAAGTCATGAGGACGCCATACACGTCAGACACAAGACTCATAGTGGAAACAATTGCAATATCTGGCTTCGTTGCGTCCAATTCTGCGGATAGCAAGTCGATATTTTTGATCTGCACATATTTGCTCTCTCCACCCATGACGGATGAAATATCGCTGCCAATTTTCTTTGGGTCAACGTCGAATGCACATACGACTTTGCCACCTTTTTCATAAACATAACGCATGAGGTATGCTGCCATCTTGCCGCAACCAATTTGCGCTACTTTTAATACTTTCTTTGATTTACCAAACATAAAAAATGACTCCTTTTATACTATATGATTATTGTATCAAAATTTTCACCGATATTACAAATATCTTTGGCTCTATACAAAAAGTTTTTTAATAAATTTGACAGCTTATCACTTACCAATCAATTGGGCCATTGGTGCGTGACTTGATATCGTCATAGAATGCAAAATATTTGTCGTGGTCGGAATCTTTTTTCTTCTTCGCTTCACGTGCCTTTGCTGCTTTATAAACCTTGCCGCTATGCACACTTTGTTTCTTTTCCATATTAGTAATCCTCGAAAAAGTAATGTTTTTTGCCTGATTTGTCCTTGTAAGCAATGATGGTCGATAGATTGACATTTTCTACCGAGCGGAAGATATTTTGGTCCACTTGAGGGTCGGTGAGCTTTAACTTCGCGATGAGATTTTTCATCTCCTTGCGTTTTGAAGCGCTCTCGACGTCGCTATCCTCCTCGCTTGTGTTATCAGTGAACCTGCAAGCGCACTGGATGAAATGTAAGTCGCAGTAATCCCTCCACGCCTTGATATCTTCCTCGCGGATTAGATACATCGGGCGGATGAGTTCTAACCCTTTAAAATTTGTGCTATGGAGTTTTGGCATCATGGTCTGGATCTGTGCTCCATATAGCATACCCATAAGAATGGTCTCTATCACATCGTCATAGTGGTGGCCTAGGGCAATTTTGTTACAACCAAGTTCGCGGGCCTTGCTGTACAAATATCCCCTACGCATCCTAGCACAAATGTAGCAAGGAGACTTTGGGATAGTGTATACGCTATCAAAAATATTGGAGTCAAAAATTGTAATCGGGATATCCATAATGCGTGCGTTTTCCTCTATCATCTTGCGATTAGCCGCCGAATATCCCGGGTCCATCACGAGATAGACCAATTCAAAGTCAAACTTGTTGTGGTGCTTTAGCTCTTGGAAAAGTTTTGCCATAAGCATGGAATCTTTCCCGCCTGAGATGCACACAGCAATCTTATCCCCCGGCTCGATTAGGTGATAGGTATTAATAGCCTTGGCAAAAGGCGTGAAGAGTTTTTTGTGAAACTTGGCACGAATGGACTCCTCGATCTTTTTTAGTCTATCAGGGTCGGATGATGATGTGTAATAATCGAGATACGCGAAGTATCCTCCAGATAAATATTCCACATCAAGGCCGTGACTATGCAATCTATCTGCCACATCACGTGCCACAGTGCCATCCTTGTCATATATCACGTACTTTTGCTTGGCATCAAAAGGATAGTCATCAATCTGGGCCACAGGCACATTTATCGCCCCATGGATATGGTCATAATTGTATGCAAAAGACGGCCTAATATCCACTAGACGAAAAGTTTTATTTGTCTCAAAAAAGTCTTTTATCTCCAACATATCCTCGCTAAATTTATCTTAGTTTACACCTAAAAAATAATACATGCAAGCCTATTGCTGCTCTTTCCTCTTTAGCACAGTGAGTGTCTCCACATGGCAAGTCTCAGGGAACATATCAAATGGCTGAATGTAGCTTATCTCGTAGAATGGGGCAAGAATAGTGTAATCCCTGCTAAGTGTAGCATGGTCACATGAGATATAAATAATCCTATCCGGCAACGCGTGGATGAGTGCATCTAGCATGTCCCTACTACAACCTTTCCTAGGTGGGTCAAGCACCACACAATTTGCCTGCACACTAGATACTAAATTTGGGATAACATGAGCACAGTCACCCAAAATATTTTTCATATTAGATAGATTGTTGCTCATAGCCAAGTTATCTGCATTCTTCACCGATTGTGGCACGATCTCAACGCCATAAGCCATACGTGCACGTTTTGCAATCATAGCAGTGAGCAGTCCTGAGCCACTATATGCATCGATCACTACATCGTCTCTATCAATATTGGATAACACCTTGGCATATAGTGCCTCGCGTATATGGTCATTTACTTGGAAGAAACTAGTCCCGTCCACATAGTATTTAATGTCATTATCATCGCACTCGATGCTATCAATACCTGCAACGTGGATGAACTTATTCCCCACTACTACATTGGTCTTATCTTTATTTATATTGATATATAATCCTATCTTGTCACAAATTGTGGATATTTTGTCAAAAAGTGCCAGAGCATCTGGCAACTTGTTGCCGTTTATCACTACAGTGACAAGCACTGCATCACATATGTGCCTTGCAACAAATGCACGCACTAGGCCATTCCCTGTAGCCTCATCGTATATAGATACTCCACTCTTTAGATACTCATTGAATATGGACAGCAATCTATTTATCACATCATCTTGGATGAGACATTTCTCTATCGGGATTATATCGTGAGATGACGGTCTATACATCCCCACCATGTGAGTCTTTGGGTCACAAGGAAGAGTGATTTTGTTGCGATAGGCATAGGGCTGTGAAGCAATAGTCTTTGGCACGTCAATATCAATATGTGCTATGCGGTGGAAATTTTCCTGTATCATGCGAGACTTTAGACTAAGCGTTGCGTCATAGGACATATGTTGTAGGTCGCAACCTCCACATTTGGTGTAATATGGGCATGGCGGTGTCACACGCTCGCTACTTGGCGTTAGGATATCTATCACTTTTGCATAAGCAATGGACTTAGTAACCTTCAATATTTTCACTAGGCACACTTCGCCCGGCAACGTATATGGCACAAAAATTGTCCTATCCTCTGCGTGCGCCACTCCACTTCCTGTATAACCAATAGATTCGATTTGCACCTTGATTTCATCATTTTTCTTCATACATAGAGTATATAAGATTTGCCACCCTTTTGGCAAATTGTTTTTGTGGGACATGAGAGAGGATTGGTTAAAGTATAAGAATATAATGTGAGTAAAATATTAGATGGATAGAAGTTGGTATTAACGTAGAAATAATTGCTTGCGTTAGTCCCCTCAGTGTGGCACGCCACCTTCCTATGTTATAATAAGTTATTTCTTATATTAATGCTGTGTCTTTATTTTTACATTAATTAGTAAGCGGGTAAATGTGCGTGAACACAAATAGGTCCATAAGTCGGCTCAATCCCCTCAGGCGGAAGTCTCCGCCAGCTCCCCCTACTACGGGGCGCCTTATAAGGTTTAAAGGAAAATAATAAATAAGGAAATATACTAGAGAATAAAAAATAAAATTACAACCTAATTATGCCATTTATTGATTCGGCTAATGATAATAAAATTTATTTTTATTATTTATACACTTAATCACAACCGATTAAAGGCGCCCCGTAGTAGGGGGAGCTGTCACCGTTTAGGTGACTGAGGGGATTGAGCAGGCTTTGTTCTCTCTTGCTACCAACTCCTCTACCCTCTAATTACAATATTTATCTTCATTTATTACATAAAAAATGCTCTCGCTTGAGAGCATTTTTTATTAGTTTACTTTATTTATTTATTTCCCCATCTTGGCATATTCTTTGTTTAGCCAGATATGTAGTTTGGTAAATTCGCGGTCGATATATGCTAGATATTCCTTCTTAGTCATCATTCCTCTCCTCGTCATCCAAATTTAATATGTTGCCTAATTTATTAATCTTGTCCTTAGCATTTGCAATGTCTTTTATATTTTCTTCTTTTTCCTTTGCTTCCTTTTCTTTTTTACGAATTACTTTATATTCAGCAAATTTTTTCTTGCAGAATTTCTCTATTTCTTCAATCACGACATAATTTTCACCTATTTGCACAGCTGCCTGTTCATCTTCAGGATTAATTGCCTCTATTCTCTCAGTAAGTCCTTTTTGTGCAGCATTTAAATATTCCCTTATTTTATCACTATCACCAAAGGAATAGACGTTTAATTTCAAGAAATTCTCTGGATATTTTTGAATTAGTTCAGCTATACTGCTAATAGATGATGTTGGTTCTCCATAAAATACCTCATTGTCGATGAAATTATAAATAACTCGATTGCCATAACTTTCACCTAAAGCATATCCACCAACAAATTTAAGCAAATTATCAAATTTAACTTCTTGCGAATATTCTCGTGTCTCAAGATTAAATATGTACCATTTGCCATCCTCTAATTCAACTGCTCCACGACCATGACTTACAGCATTAATAATATTAATAAATCTCTCATCTAATAACTTGCCAGTTTTTCCATCAAAATATGTCCATTTTCCATCGTCTAACTGTATACGACCATAACCATGACGAATCAGAGAAATATCATTAAATTCAGCATCTAATAACTTGCCAGTCTTTGCATTAAAATATGTCCTTTTATCATCATCCAACCATATGACGCCATAGCCTTCAAAAATATGAGTACACAATTTACATTCAAAATCTAGTAACTTGCCAGTCTTTGCATTAAAATATGTACACTTGTTATAATCTAACTCTACAACACCATAACCTTCACGAATCGGATTACAATCCTTAAATTCAAAATCTAGTAACTCACCTGTCTCAGTATCCTTATATGTCCATTTACCATTGTCTTTTTTAAATGGTACATATCTCTTATCAATATCCATATATATCCTCCCAACCTATACTCCAATTATACTCGGGGGGGGAGAAAGTCAAGATTTTTTAAAACTTTTGAGAAAAATGGGGTAATTTTCTGATATTAGATGTGCATTTTTGTGCAAATTGCACAAAAATAAGGGGTAAAATAATGTAGAAGTATAATGTGAGTGAAATATTAGAGGGGTAGAAGTTGGTACTTGACGCTAGCGATAAGTAGGCTCAATCCCCTCAGTTGGCATAAGCCAACAGCTCCCCCTACTACGGGGCGCCTTA
Organism: uncultured Clostridia bacterium; assembly: GCA_947629745.1. Classification (GTDB taxonomy): domain Bacteria; phylum Bacillota; class Clostridia; order Christensenellales; family UBA1242; genus CALWPI01. The sequence continues at coordinate 80,553 of CANREZ010000004.1, read as the reverse complement.
TAAGGATAAATTAAAATGCCAACATGATTTACAAGCGTGTGCCTTATATGGGTGCACAAAAAAGACTCGCATAAGTGAGCCTTCGTTGTTTTTTATTAAATATAAAGATCTAGTATATCGCTCATAGTGAAAGGCATTTTACTACAAGGTATTTACTATTTAATCACTACCCTATATTGACTTTAGCACTTCTTGGACTAATTTCATGTCAACGGTGTTGCCATAAGTGGACTTCATATGTTTCATCACGAATGGCACGCTGTGGTCAGGGAGTGCGCGAAGGATGCTCTCTATCTCCTCGCGGGACAACATCTTTGGAAGATATTTTTCTAGTTCCTTGATCTGGGCGCGTTTGTCACTAACTATATTCTCGTGGCCACCAACTTTTGTGTAACCTTCGATCTCTTCGTTCAACTCTATAATGGTCTTTTGGATAATTCGCACACGGTCGTCGTCGGTGATCTCCTTGCCCTTTGCACGAGCGTCAAGTGCCGACATTTGAAATTTGTTTAATATAACCGAATACAAACTCCTAAGATTCATATTCTTGTCTTTCATCGCTTGAATATTTGCTTTCTTGATACTTTCTTCTAACATCTTACACCTCAAATATTTATATTATTTTAGTGATAAAATCACTCAATGTCAATTTTTTACCCTATCTATCTTAAGAATACTTCGTCTAGCAAATTATCTTTCATGATTGAGCGCTTGCCCTGCTCGATCTCCTGCACCATTACTACCACTCGGTCGTTGTATGGAGTGGAGACACCACGTCTATCACCAAGAGTTTTTATCATACCACACAGATATTCTATCTGGCTGCGTTTATTATTCTCGATCGCACGAAGCACCGAACTAATTACATAAGGGTTGCCGATAGCGAGTTTGAAATACATAAATCTTCGCCTAATTGAGGATACTGCATCACTGCCTACTATCTTGTAATAATCTAAGTGTCTATTGTATTTCTCTATATGTATGCCTGAGGCCTCGGCCACGCTCACAGCCTCACGAATAATGCCTGTGAAAATATTCTTTGCGTTCTTGTATGTTAGCATCTTGCCAAGTCTATCCCCACACAGTGCACCAACTCCGCTAACGCAGGAATTGATAATCACTCGGGAATATATTTCGCCTAAGATATTATTGGTAATCCTCACATCGGAGATATAACTTAGCACTTCGCTTGCTCTATCTAGCACTGAGGTATGCACCACTGAGAACGCGCCAATTATCATGTTGCCCGGTCTAATTATCTCAAATGTATTCTCTCCGCGTCGCACGACCGACCACTGTATAATTAGTCCTAATAGCACGCCTGGTGAGACATAATTTACTATATCCGGTGCGGTAAAATAATTTTGCAGTAACACTATTTTGCCATTGTCATTAAGATATTTTATGGCCTCCAATACTACAGCTTTGGTGTCATATGCGCGAGTTAGCACGAAGATATAATCTTTCTTGCTGGATAATTCGCTAAAACTATTGCATGCGCGCACCCGCGCATGTACCTCATCCGTAGGCGTGATAATAGTAATATCCGAGATATTAGACTCGGACTTTTGTCTATCATAATATCGCAGCATCTCGCAGTCAAAACCGGCACGTGAAAGGTAGGCACCAAACACACTGCCCACTGCTCCTGCACCAATTATTGCCACTTTGATTCCACTATTTGTCAATATCTACACCTAATCCCTTGCCCACAACCTTTTTGATTTGCTCAAAAATTTCGTCTACACTTAGTATCTTGTTATCCCGCACGCAATCTATCACATGATAATGATTTCTACTAGCTATCTCTAGATATGCCTGCTCGGCATGGATGATATGTTCCTCACACGACTCATTTAGGTCAAGACTGCCACGAGCGTCTCGGAGCTTTTTGCTAAACTCGTGTGGCATATATAGGAGGATCCTTATATCCGGTTTTGGCAATCCAAGCAATTTGTACTCTAGTGCCTCAAACCACTTGTACATCCTATATCGCTCACGCGTACTTGCTATCTTGCCACCCTGATGTGCCATATTGCTATCCACATATCTATCGAGTATCACATCGCCCCGGGACAACATCTCCTCTACGACACCTGCATTGTATAGTCTATCGGCCGCATATAGCAATCCACTCACTTTTGGGTCGACTGCATCTGGTCCCTCAGGGAAGTAACATTCAACTCTAGTCTCAGGTTTTGCTAAATACGGGCCTGCAATAATCTTGCCTGTCGGGCTATCGTAGTTTGGATAAGAGAAACTCTCGGTATGGTGACCCATAGCGTTGAGCCAGTCGCAAAGCATCTTCGCCTGCGTCTGCTTGCCACTACAATCTGTGCCTTCTATCACAATGATCTTTCCCATGCTCCGCTTCTCCTAGTTTTATTATACCACAAATGTGTCTAGTGCAAAAACATTTTAGTGCCTATACATTTTTTGGACAAATTGCACAAAAATGACTACCCTATACGGATAGCCAAGCTTTTTTATTTCGTGAGAGTCTCAAGTGTCCCCACCAAGTCTCCTAGCACTTTGCCAAACACTTTGAATGGCTCACTGCCCTCAAGGTCCACACCTGCGCGCTTTAGGATATTGATAGGATAATCTGAACCGCCGGATGAGAGGAATGTGATATAGCGGGAGACGTACGATGGGTCCTTTTTCATATTCTCCACCATATTTATTGCAGAGATTAGACCTGTTGCATATTTGTACACATAGAATGATGAGTAGAAGTGTGGGATTCTCGACCACTCGTATTTTATGACATCGGTCATCTTCACACTTGGTCCGTGATATTTAGCATCCAATTTCTCATATGCATTATTTAGCACTTGTGCACTAATTGGCTTGCCACTCTCCACTAACTCGTGTGCATAGGCCTCAAATTCGCTGAACATCGTTTGTCTAAAGATAGTGCTCTCTATTTGGTCGATAAAGTTTTGGATATAATAAATTTTCTCACGCTTGGTCTTCGCATGATCAATCTTATAATTGATATACAAGACTTCATTCACCGTGCTTGCAATTTCCGCTAGGAAGATAGGATAATCGGCTGTCTCCATCGGCTGATATTTATTAGAAAAATATGAATGCATAGCGTGGCCCAATTCGTGGACTATAGTCGACACGTAATTTTCCGTGCCGTCGAAATTGTATAGCACAAATGGTGTGATGCCATATACTGCAACCTCATATGCGCCTGATTGCTTAGCCTGCCTTGGCGCGACGTCAATATGCCCAGAGGATAATATCCCCTCTAAGCCCTGTCTATATTCATCACCAAATATGGAGGTGACATTCCTTGCCTCATCCAAGCCCTGCTCAAAAGTTATCTTCTTCTTAGGCAGTTTCACCAGTGGTGCATGGATATCATATATGGAGTAATCGCGAATCTTCGTCACCTTCTTGCATACATCAAAGTATCTATAGAGTGTTGGGAGCAAGCGGTGGACATTGGAGATCAAATTGTCATACACGCGTCTATCAACATTTATATCAAACAGGCTTGACTCCATAGTGGTAGCGAATTTGTTCGCACGAGCGTAGAATGCATCTGCCCTCACGTGTGTGATATAGTTGACAGCAAGTGTGCCATTTAGCGCACCGTATTTCCCGAATAACTCATAGTGGGCATTACGCCTAAGTGTCCTATCATCTCCACGCATATAGGCGCTATAATAATTCTCATTGAATATGTGGGAGTGTGACTTGCTATCCTTGACCCTATCAAACTTCATCTCACCACTGACTAACACGTCAAATAGATCTCTGCCGTTATTCAGTACTGCCGAGTCGGACAGAAGTGCATTGATCTCTTCGGGCAACAAGTGATCCTTTGACCTTAATAGGTCTGATAGGAACATCTTGTAATTCTCAAATCTCTTATCACTTAGTAATTCCTTGATGTATTTAGCAGAAAATTTCTTGTACTCAGCTGGGGCGAAACTATTGGCACGTGACACAAGTATGGCCTTATCTGTAAGAGTGCCACTCATCTCCTTGTATTTATTATTCATCACGTCACAGGACTCGTGCAGCAAGAGATACACCGAGAGTTTTGCCTCAATCTGTCCCCACTCGGAGGATAGTTTGAGATATTTTAGCAGCATATCCGGATCACTAAGTTTGCCCTTGTACTTGCTAAATTCCTTGGCATAACCATCAGCCTTGTCTAGGTCCTTTTGCCAATCAGACAACTTATTATAAATATCTCCTGTATCAAATCTTGCGTCCTCTATATTTGCCATAACTCCTCCCCTATAAATATAATTTTACTAATATAATTGTTTTAAACATACCAAATATTATTATACATAGTTATTGACAATAAATATCTATCTGTTGTCAATTATCAGTATATTGTTTACAAATGGTTATCATTACTCTATGTTACTACTATTATGATTAGTGCATTTTTAAGCAGATATGATCACTATGCCTATCAATATATACACTTTTTTCCCTAGCACGCACACTAATCATGCTACATGCCAGTTACATAGAGTATAATACGAAATAAATGCAATGTCCACAAAATGAGAAGTAGTATTTTTATAATATTTGACTAAACTTGTAATATAATATATACTTAGTTTTAGAATTAGATATTTGAGGTGTCTACATGGACTATGATTTTAAGAGTGTCGAGGCAAAATGGCAAAAGAAGTGGGAGGACGAACACACCTATCACGCAGTGACAGGAGATAAGAAGCCAAAGTATTATGTACTAGTGGAATTCCCTTATCCATCAGGGAGCGGACTACACGTTGGTCACACGCCATCACAGATCGGCATGGATATAATGGCAAGGTACAAGAGAGCAAATGGATACAACGTGCTCTACCCTATTGGATTTGACTCATTCGGACTGCCTACTGAGCAGTATGCTATAAAAAACAAAGTGAAGCCTAGTGTAGTCACCAAAAACAATATAGATTATTTCACCAAGCAGATAAAGTCCATCGGCATATCTTTTGACTGGGATAGAGTGTTTGCCACAACTGACCCAGATTATTTCAAATGGACGCAGTGGATGTTCCTACAATTTTACAAGCACGGACTTGCGTACAAGGAAAAGGCTAATATCAATTGGTGCCCTAAGTGCAAAGTAGGTCTTAGCAACGAGGAGAGCGAAGGTGGAGTGTGCGAGCGCTGTGGCACACCGGTTGAGCAGAAGAGCAAGGAACAATGGATGATCCGCATGAGTAGTTATTCTCAAAAATTGCTCGACGGCCTGGACAAGACAAATTTCTGGGATAGCATCAAGCAAGTGCAACGCAATTACATCGGCAGAAGCGAGGGAACTATCCTTAAATGCAAACTATCAACTGGTGATACATTTGAAGTATTCACCACCTGCATCGAGACTATCATGGGCATCACGTATTTTGTCCTTGCACCTGAACACAAATTGGTGCAAAAATTAAAGAGTCAGATAAAGAATATTCGCGAAGTGGAGAAATATATCGACGCAACCAATCACAAGACTGAGTTTGAACGCGGCAATATGCTAAAGGAAAAGACGGGTTGCATTCTTGACGGGATATATGCAATACACCCTATCACGGGCGAGCACTTGCCAGTATTCATAGGAGACTATGTGTTAGCAGATTATGGCACGGGTGCGGTTATGGCTGTGCCTACACACGACGCTAGAGACTATGATTTTGCTAAGAAATTCCACCTGCCTATGATAGAAGTCATTAGTGGCGGAGATGTGAGCCATGGAGCATTCGAAAAGGCCGATTACCTTGGCCGTGGATGCAAACTAATAAATTCCAAAATGTTTGACGGCCTTACCGTAGAGGAAGCAAAGGTAAAGATCGTAGAGTATCTCGAATCTCACGACTTGGGATACAAGAAAGTGAATTACAACCTCCGCGACTGGGTCTTCTCTAGACAACGTTATTGGGGCGAGCCTGTACCAATGATTCACTGTGACCATTGTGGATGGGTGCCTGTGCCGGAAAAGGACTTGCCAGTAACATTGCCTGATGTGGAATATTATGAGCCTAGTGACGATGGGGAGAGCCCGCTATCAAAGATAGATAGTTTCGTCAACACCACTTGCCCAAAGTGCGGCGCACCTGCAAAGCGTGAGACCGATGTTATGCCAAACTGGGCTGGTTCGTCTTGGTATTATCTAAGATATATGGATCCCCATAATGACAAGGAATTTGCAAGCAAAGAAGCTCTAGATTATTGGGGAATGGTGGATATGTACAACGGCGGTGCTGAGCATATTAATCGTCACGTGCTATACGCTAGATTCTGGCACAACTTCCTCTACGACATTGGCCTAGTGCCTTACAGTGAGCCATTTATGTCGCGTGTGCAACAAGGTGTGATCCTTGCAACCGACGGCTCGAAGATGAGCAAATCTCGCGGCAACACAGTAGACCCGATGGAATATGTGCGAAAGTACGGCGCGGACGTGTCGAGACTTGGACAAATGTTTATGGGTGACTACACCTCCACCAAACCTTGGAGTGATGAGTGCATGAAGCCATGTCAGAAACTCCTCCAGAGGCTATGGAATTATCAGGAAAAATTGATCCGCGGAGATGTGCGAAAGGAAAATAAATATTATCTAGCAACAGCAATACGCGATATCACTGAGGATATCGAAGGACTAAAATTTAACACCGCAATCTCGGCATTTATGATCCTTGCTAATTACTATGACACACAAGCAAATATCACAGATGAGGAATACAAAATAATCCTCCGCCTGCTTACTCCATTTGCTCCACATATGGCACTAGAGATCTGGGAGAGACAAAAGTATTCAGGCTCTGCCGAAGACAATTGGCCAAAGTATGAAGCCCGTGACCTTGTGCGTGACACAATTGAGATCGCAATACAGATCAATAGCAAGATTATTGCAAAGGCGGATATCTCAACTAGCCTAAATCAAAAGCAAGTGGAAGAATATGTACTATCTCTTGACAAAGTCTCCTCTGCCCTTAAAGACAGATCGGTCGTCAAAGTGATAGTCATCCCAAATAGACTGGTGAATATCATTGCAAAATAGCAGTTATCGCAAATAGACTAGTCAATATCATTGCAAAGTAATAAAATATGTGAATATGTGCAATTGCACAATATCCCGTATGTACAAATGCACAATATCATTCATAAAAAAATAATTATAAAAATATTTAATAAAATTTATTTTAAATTTTAGCTATATTTGAAGTGCAAACAAAAAGTCAGGACTACCCTGACTTTTTTGTTTGTTATTTTTACTATTTATATTTATTTTAGTTTACTATAAATATTATTTTAACTTACTTTTTATATTTATTTTAATTTACTTTTTTATTTATATTAACTAAATGTTTTATGTTTATCTAATTTGCAATTTAATATCTATTTTAATTCACAGCTTGCCTAATCTCTATAGCACTCTCAGAGGATGCGAAGTCAAATGTTGCGTGAGCCACACTATTTGGGTCTGACCCTTCGCTAAAATTGAAGTTGTATGGAGTGGTTGTAGATTGATTGATCTCGTGAGCAAGTATTTCCCCTGACACGCTACTTGCCGATACTAGGATGGAGAATGGGCAATCTGGAGTTGGGTCAATAGTAGTTACTATTCTGCCACGAGCGGTCCTTATCACATACTTTGATGCTGCGTTGGAGCTAGTCATCTTAGCAAAAGTTACTGTGACGTTTGCTTTATCCTGAGCCTTGACATTTAGGTCACTGGATATTCCCTCGAGTGTGACATTGCCATCGCGAGTATTCACGTACGTTGCCTCGGTGTTGCCATTGGAGTCTACGGTATGAGCCTCACCAGTATATTTGAGATACACTGTGCCATACTGAGTATTGACCACAGCATGATGCTTGTAACTATTTAGTGTTATATTCCCATAAATTGTCTCAAGGACTATATGTGAATCGGCTTGGTCAATGGTTATATTGCCATGGTCAGAACTAATATCTGCGAAATCTACTAAGTGCTTTATATTAATATTCCCATAGGTCGTAGCAATGGATACTGAGCCATTGATATAATCGCTATTTATACTACTATTTGTGGTGTAAATCTCGACTGAACTATTTGAGCTATCTACACCCGTGATATACACATGTCTATTATCTTTGCTTAGGTCTTTTGTGGCATCATACGTATTCTCTGTATCCACAGTCCTAATATTGGTCACATTTAGCACGCCGCGCTCAGCGTTTATCTCAATGCTGTGACCACCGGTGTAGATATTATTTGCATATAAGCTTAGGTCATTGCCGGATATCTCCACACTGCCAAACACGTCACCAAATTCCACACGGCCACGATTCGACTCAATATGTATTGGCTGACTGGAAAGTGCTACATCATAGATATATGTCGGGTCATTGTGACTCATTCTCATAGTAGCAGTTCCCATGACAATCACTCTATCTTTAAGTGAGAATGTGCCATGGCCGGTCTTGATATTGAATGTATTAAATTCGAGTATGCTGCTATCTGTCTCACTTCCGCGGATACCTGCAAGGTTCCCGACAGCACCGTCATTAGTTGTGATCGACAGACCTTGGATATTTAGGTTGTCCCCTGCATCGGTCACGACATTTATATCTCCACCCTCGGTCTTCACGTCTAACACCTCAATAGTTGTGGTGCTTGGCACATTGACCTCGACTCTACTATCTCTAAAATCTATGAATCCGCCATTTGGCTCGACCATCTCGATACGCACGACTTTTGCATTCTCTGTGACTGATCTTTCATATCCGTCTTCGCCTAGGTACTTTATCTCATTGCCATTTTCGTCAAAATATCTTGGTGCGCGATAATATTTTGTCACGCCTTTTTCCTTGTACTCTGTGCCCTTTAGATAGACATCACAAGAATCTTTGTACAGGCCAAACATTTTGTCATAATATACACAGGATAGATACTTTGCCTTAACTGGTGTGACTTTCACATCAAATCCTGATGTTACTATCTCCAGTTTCTCAATATTTTCCGGCAAATCCACTTGAGTGGTCTCAGCCGACATATAACGCGTCTGGCTATTGTGATTCACCACGCCATAGCCAAATAACTTCACGTTGGTAAAGAACATTATGCCAAACATAATGATCCCCACTGCAATAATTATTGCAATGAGTGCTAATGTATAGATAAATATACCTTTTAATGCTTTCATTTAACTATCCTCTTAGTATATATAAATTATAACTTATAACCACACTCCTAGTCAATATTAAACACCCAAAAAATAAAATTGACTAGGCCCATGTAATCTCGTGCTACTTCCACAAAATTTCACTCATTCCTAGTCAATTAATTTATTTCATCTTAAAACTATTTTTCACTTTTTCCCATTCATCTTGTGCATGGCTATCCAACTTCATATCAAATGGCCCAAAACATAAACACTTTGATACAGTCTTGCCACATTTTAGGCTAGCAAGATATGTGTTGATGCCCTTTAGGATATACAGCCTACCATCACGAAGGCCAATTTTCACAGGCTTTACACGCTTGCCTTTTAAGAGTTTATTCTCTAGTCTCACTATCTTAGACAATCTCACTTTGTCGCAAGACTCGTTGCTAAGCATAGAATTTGTGCCAGTCTCAATATCAATAATTGCTCGCACTGCGTCCGTGCTAAGGTTAAGGTCTTTATTCTTTATCACATAGTCATACTTGAACATCGCGCGTTGTTCTTTGTCATACTCTCGGAGCCTTGCTTTGTAATCTGGCTCACCACGACTTATCAGTCTCTTCTTTATAATATACTTTGACTCAGTGACAAATATTGTCACCACTTTTAGCTTCTCACGCACTATGTGGAGGGCCTGCTCCACTCCCGCAATGGTCAGATCCTTTATCACCGCCCTGTGATCTTCCAATTCCTCAAGAATGGTATCTAGACAGTGCCCATAATAATTGCCATTGTAATTATCAAACTCGATGATCCTGCGACTAGCAACCAATTTATTGAATTCGTCGGTGGATATGAAGTGATAAGGTTTGCACTCGCTCTCGCCTGGGCGCATACCACGTGTGGTGTAACTCACTAGATAATGAATGCTTGGATCAGACTCAGTGATTTTGCCTATTACAGTATTCTTCCCAACCCCACTACTGCCGGATAGATAGAATAATACTTTCTCCATAATGGATAGACTCCTTAAAAAGATATTATCCTAAGATATCAAAATTCCTATCTTTTGACAAGCAATTACGCCTCACCGAGTCGGGCTTTTTTCAGATCCAATTCAAAACGCGTGTTGTTCGCCTTTAAATATTTTTCATATTTTGTGGCAAATTCACGCGCAGTTTTGTCAGAAACACTCTCTTCGTGGTCAAAAAATTTACTCTCATACATAGATAGTCTCTCATCAGCCATGGATAGATATTGGGTATAAGAAGTACGCCCAAGATGAATATCTCGTATCATATCTATTAGCTCTTCCTCAGTTTCCCCTCGAATCAAGGTAATATTCTTGCCCGACTCCTCCTCGATAGAATTGATTAACTCCATCTTATCCGGGCTAGATATCTGGTATTCCCTTGCCATGCGAATTATCTTCATATCCTTTTCGTTCTCTAGTATCACCGCATATACTTGGTGGCGAGATAGGTACTGGTACACACGAGTAAATACACGCTTCTCTAGCGAATTGGTAAGACCTGACACTACAGTGAGTTTGATGCAATTATTCGACTCCTTGTCATCCACAGTTGTGTCTATCAGGCCTAGTCTCATGCTGTCGTATAGCATCAGGTCAATAGCCTCCTCTAGATCCGAGCCAATGTATTCCCTAAGGGATAGTAGCATAGCGCCTTCGTCATTTCTCGCATACACCGAGTCTATCACCCGATCCTTGGTCACTATCATCTCCACTTTGCCAGGGGTATCTATCATCACATAGTCGTAGTCGCCATTTTTCATGCCAGATAGGGATATCCCTAGTGCCACAACTCCTGCCACTAGCACTACTGCCGCCACGACTATAATATTGATGTGCTTCCTAATAAATTCCATATATTAAAGTCTTTCCTAATTGACACATTTAATACCGGACTAATAAAAAAGTGAATGACCTATGCCATCCACTTATATTTTAGTTATAAGATATCTTATACAATCCAAGTATTTTTGAACCAGGTTAATAGTTTAACCCATTCACATATTTAATCATGAGAATAGTTATGCTACTAGATCACTATCCTCTGCGCTTCATCACCCATTTGATAAGTGGCACTAGGCCAAATACGAATAATACGAATACTAGTAGCAGTATTACAAATAACAGTGTATCTGGTATTGTCCCATTGATGCTGGTGGTAAGATGTATTATATATGGGTCCGAGTCGACGCCGTTTTCCACCACCTTGATCTGCACATTGAATGCCCCTGAGTGATTGGCGTATATGGTGTCACCATCGAGTTTTTGCCAATCACCTGTGCCTATCATATAGTATATTTCCTTGCCATCAGTATCAAGCACGCGGATAGTTGGCCTGCCGTTAATCTTATCTTTGTACTCCTCATATTCCTTGCCCTGCCACACAATTACGGCCTTTGGCGAATCAGGTATGAAGGCTATATCGTATTCCTTATCTCCAATCTTCTCACCTGAATTTGTCTCAAAATATCCCTTGTAGTTGCCAACAGGGAGAGTAATATCGGTATTTTCACTGTATACATCAATTCGTTCGGTGCCGCTGTAGATAGCAAATACTATCCCGTCGTCGTATCCAAATGCACTCATATCGCCGAAACTAAAATATTTGATTGGTTCGGCACTGGTGTATCTGCCACGAGCATTTAGTGCTGGGCCAAACTCAAATAACGCATTGCCTGCAGCATTGATGGTCGCATTTAGTTTGTCACAATTTAGTAAGTTTATATTTAGGAATGTGCCACCCTCGACCACTGTGCCCACTTTTATGTCGTTTAGGCTCTCAAAGTCGTTGCCCTCAAGATTTACATACACAGTATTTGGTGTCTGGATGTAGGATAAGTCAAGCTCGCTTACTCCTGCATTTTTCATCTCGATATAAGTAATTTTATTGGATATGCCACCAAGTACAGCCCTTGGGGAACTAGAAAACGTCACATCGTTTAGATAAATTTTCTCTAAATTTGGCAACGCACTAAGGAATGTTCTATTGAACGAAATCTTTGTGCCGGAGATATCTAACACTTTAATATCGCTCATGTCGAAGTACGCTAGACCCTCAAAATCCACTGGATCGGTGCGCTCAGCATCCACTAAACTTAGTAAATACGCTAAGTCGAGCACTCCACTCTGCCCTACATATTTGCTGCTAGTAAGTAGCGGAGTCGTGTGGCTAGCATCCAGGAACATATTGGTGCGAAGCTCAGTCAGTATTGGCGTCTGGCCATATGACAGGCATAGTGCTTTGTATAGATTTACATCGTCCACTTGGTTAGCTGTCACCACTTTGTCTTCCCCAGGATCAGCAAGGACACTGGCGTCTTCTAGACAAAAAGTAGGCATTATCACTATGGCAAATATACATATTGCAGCAAGATAAAGGATATATCTTAGCAATTTGTGTAGACTATTATCTATATGCCTCATAATCTCTCCTATATAGTAGTTTAATGTTTAATCAAGTAAATGTCAATTACTAAAAATACATCAAAATATTTTGTATGCACATATACTCATATCTTGATGTATTCTTTTATTTCTTCTTTTCTGGGTCGTAGAAATCAAAACTGGACATGATCTCTTCCAAGTTCTCATCAGGTGTCAACACACTATCTAGGTCAAATGCATATTCAGGCTCGGCTTTCTTTGGTGCTTGAGCAAAATTCTTGAAATATGCATTGTTGTGATCCTCTATCTCGCTATCGAGGTAGCGCTGGGCAAGTGTGCCACCGAGAGCAACTTTTTGAGAAATACTCTGCAATCTGCCACCAATGGACTTAATCCTATCATTACTCTTCTCGTGTTCCTTTATATCTAGAGTCTCAAGTGTCTCTGCCACGTCATCGGATGGAGCTGCATTCACTACATAATCCATCTTGTTTAGCACATTTCGGATGTAGTTATTACCATTCTCCTTCATCGCTTTCCTATAGGTATCTTTCTTTGGTAATTTGCCTTCTAGTGTATCTAGGCTATTTCGTAGAGCGCTTAGGGATTTAGCGAAATTGTTACTAGCAGATGACTCCTTCATCTTATTCAACAACTTCTCACACTCGGCTTGAATTGAGCGGATATTTTCTATCTGCGCTAGCGCTTCATTTCGGGCATTTTGCTCAATCTCTTCCGCTTTTGACACAGCACTAATGAGTGCACGAGCTATTTGTTGTTCCTGCAACTTGTATCCATCCACCACACTAGTTAGGTTGTTTATCAGCGTGGTGCTTGCGACATTTTCATTCTTTAGGTCAGCAATTCGCGATTCGTAGCGCTTGGTCATCTGGGTGATGTAACGCTCGACCTCGTCCGGATTGTAACCATTCTTTGTCTTGTTGAATCTGTCCATGTCTTCTCCTATGAATTATTTTTCTTGTAAAATTTTATAAAAATTATAGCTAAAATTACGCTTGAAGCTATCACACTTATCTCTACCCAAATGTTTACTAATCTGTATGCAACAAGTGTGGTGACCACTGCAATGGGTGCAAGTGTAAAGCACGCAATCTTCGCGCGAATTGATGAAAATATGATGTAAACCATCCCGCTAATAATAGTTAGTATTATTGCAAACATAGCGATATAGGCATCCCGCGTTAGATTGTAATAAATATCTAACATGAAGACTACATCCCCGAGTATCAGTAGTAGCGCTAAGGCTAGTGTGCTCATGCTTCGGTATAGATATGCACGAATGATGCACGTGACGCCTAGGCAAAAGGAAAATATACTTAGGAATAGTGGATAAATATTTACATTTAGGAAGTATAGCACAAGGGTAATGAGACCTGCAATAACTACGCTGCCTGCTAGAGATAAGTTATATATTGTGCTCCTTTTCATTGCGTCTCCTATTACATATAATTATTGTAATAAGAGCGATGATTGATACCACAATAATCACACCAGATAACAATTGGGATATCCTGACGTTCCAGCCGAATATGTTAGCCCAGAGACTGTCTGTCCTAAAGCCCTCGACCACTACACGCTCAGCGCCGTAGATTAGTCCATAGGAGCATAGAGCAATGCCCTTGGAATGAGTTTTCCTTAATATCACAAGCAAAGCAATGCAACCTATTAGGCACCACATACTCTCGATGAAGAATGTGGCAAGGTGCCACTCGGCAACTCTATCTATGTATACTGCAAATGGGAAGAACTGCCAATTTGGGTTGGTGATCTCTATGCCATAAGCCTCTTGGTTTATAAAATTTCCCCACCTGCCTATAGCTTGTCCGAGTATCATACAAGGGGCGAGACAATCTAGACAGTCGATGAAACTCTCTTTGTGCACCCGGCACGCGATGAATACTGCAAGGATCCCAGCAAGTATTCCGCCGTAGATAGCAAGACCACCCTTCCACACAGCGATGGATTCGATAAACGGTTGGTGAGCGTAGTAATCTAGTCTGAATAACACATAGTATAGTCTAGCGCCAACAATGGCAAATGGGAACACCCAGCAAATGAGGTTGAACGGGAAATCCTTTTTTATCCCCCGTGTCTTGCTCGTCACACAGAATAATCCAAGCCCAAATAGGAATCCACTGCCGACTAACACACCGTACCAACTGACATGCATAGCGAATCTATCAATGATAACCAGGATAGCAATGATCAGTAGATATATTGCACCATAAATCAGTAGTTTCTTTAGATCTACTTCGTATCCAAATATATTTTTGTTATAATCTCTATTCTTTTCCACGTTATAATTATATTCTATTTCCTACATTTTCGTCAAATGCAAATGAATATATAATCCATCCCCTCGACACAAAATCCCACATTTTTTATCCAAAGGAATACCCTAAACACAACCCGCTATCTCTACCCTTTGGATAATACTTTAAAATATATTATCCTAATCGCCTATCATGCAGTAAATATCCATCACTCATTTGACAAATCATCAAAAATTATCCATCTAATGGAATGGACAAAATAATATATAATTTTTATAACATTTCACAGAATATCAAAAATAATCCGTTCTATGGTTAAGATTGTTAAAAACTCCATTGCATCGTCATTTCACAGAATATCAAAAATAATATATTCAATGGGTAAAAAAAGATATGTGTCAAATTGACACATATCTTTTGGTTAGTGAAATACTTGGATGGAATAATCTAAACTATCTATCCAAGCGGATAAAATGTCTAAATTATTTCCTGTCATCACCAGATTCAGGTTTTTCCTTAGAATCTTCAGGCTCTTTCTTAGTTAAATCTTCAGGCTCTTTCTTAGAATCTTCAAATCCTTTCTTAAGTTCCTCGTTATATTTCTTCCACGCCTCTGCGACTTCTTTTCCTAATAGCACGTCTTTCATATATACACGATAATCTTCATCTTTAATTTTACCAATTATATTTGCGAAATACTTTGCATAATAGGTTTTAAATTCACTAATTGGCATACTGTGCCTTACCATTTCAAGTGGAGAGATATTAGCTTCCTCGATATCTTTTGTATGCTTTGCCTTATAACTCTTATATGCTATTTCACGTACTGTAGCGTTCATGCGTGCGTTATCATAAATTGCATTAAGTAACTGCTCGTTGTAGAGCATCATGCCTTCTTGTAAGTCTTCGAGGAATTCGGTGTTATCATAATCTTCAACATTAAGGTATGGTAGATTATTTACTTCTTCAATAAAGTTTCCAAGAAGTCTAGCTTTTTCCTCTCTAGCTTTCTTTTCTGCCTTTGCTCGTTTCTTAGCTTCTGCAGCCTCAGCCTCTTCTTCTGCCTTCTTTGCTGCCTCAGCTCTCTTTTTACGGTCTTTACGAGCTATTTCACTTTGTTTTTCAGGATCAATTACTTTGTTCTTCTTGTTATTCTCTTTATTTTCTTTAATGCCTTTTACAACACCTTTTACCTTGTTTACAACAGTATCAAAGAATGACTTTATCTCGTCTCTGACAGTCTTATAAGTGCCGTCATTTTCTCTCTTGACTTTATTTTTCTTTATCTTCTTAGCTACTATAATTGCATACATATTTGATGCTTTAGTATGATAAATTCTAGATACTTTACCATTTAAGACATTCTTTGCATATTCAGTTCGTATTATTCCTTCAGGATTATTCATCAAGTCCTTATAATCTCTATTAACTTCATTTATAGCCCATAATGCATCACTTGTGGTAAATTTACCATCATCATCAATCTTCCCTGCTTTCTCTAACTTATAAGTTATGAATGCGTTTAGTAATTGATCAGCCTTATATTCTGATGCAGGTGCTTTCTTATTTTGTCTAATTTCTTTCTTAATGGCTTTTACAAACTTATTGCACTGTTGTTCAAAATCGTCCTCAAGTTTTTCTTGTGCTTTAACTAAGTCTTTAATCAAGTTGTTTTGTATAGTATTAGCACCAACTTGCTCCAACATAGTATCAATTGCAGGTGTCACATGACTTAGTTGATTTTCTTTGTTTTGATTCTGGATACCAAAATCTTTTGCAACCTTGTCTTGGAGCTTTTGCAAAATAATTGCATCAGCAGGATTCATTGTATCAATGTTTGCTTCGATAGCAGGATGGAATCTAATATTCATATCCTGGATAGCTGTGTTTAGAACATTTAAGTAACGTTTATTTGGTAATTTATTGTAATCTTCGAATGCCTTGATAAATGTCTTATCTTTTTCTATTCCCTCATAGATAGCATCGACATATTGCTTCTTAGCTTCTTCAGCATTTTCAAATGGACGAATACTATTAAATTGTGCTACAAATGCATCTACTCTATCTTGCCATGCCTTTGGAAGATTCTCATATGTCTTATCTCTATCTTTTGTGTAAATAGTTTTGTACTCAACTCCTGCAACCTTTGGTTGATCGATAGCACCCTTAACTATATTGTAATACTTGATAATCTCGTATGCAGAATATTTATCCTCATCTTTTACATCAGCAGATACATTGCTCTTGCCATAATTCTTGATTAATGCACTACTTCCTTTGTATTTACTACCGACATATATCTTTTCGTACATAGGCTCAATCTCAGCATCGGCAATCTGGTGGTCAGGATTTTCCTCATTGTACTTCTCAACTGCAGCCCTGAAGTCATTTTGTGAAATGTAATTCTTCTCTCTAAAGTTCTCATACTTATCTGTCTTCTCTTCTTCAGCTTTTGCTGCGCCAGATTCCTCAGTATTAGTATTTTTATAATATTTTATGACATTCTCAACTGTCGTATCGCCCTTGTTTAAGTCACTGACATATTTTGTAAAGAGTTTCTTTTCTTCTTTTGCTCTCCTCTTTGCTTCCTTAGAGTCTTCTGACTTTACTTCTGGTTCTGCTGCAACATCAGCTTTCTTTGCATCACCATCAGTTGGAGCAGCATCATATTTCTTAACGGTTGTCTTGTCCTTTCTTAGTAAAGATGATGAGAATACACCAAATATTCCAGCATGCTTTGTTGTAGTCTTAGTAAATGTCTTGAGTTTTTCCTCTAACATTTCCTTTTGTGTCTCGGCTTTGAGAATCAAGTAATAATCTGAGGTTTCATCCATAGTCTTACCACTAAATAGCGATGGATCAAACAAGCCAGATTTATCAACAAACATTAATTCCTTATGAGTATCCAAGATATCATGTGTTAAATAAGGTTTATTCTTAGGATCGTTTTCAAATGTATTCAATGCATCCTTGACTTTATCTTCGCTATCAAGAGCATCTAGACCAATCTCAGCTGCAAATTCAACTTTCTTTGCCTTAAATTCATCATGAGCAACAACAATTGTCTTGTAAAGCCCATAATTATTTTTATTGAATTTGTCAACATTTTCTAGCTTATTCTTTAAATCTTTGACATATTCAAGCTCTTTTTCATTCTCAAATAGTGATTTGAAATCATCAGCTGTCTTATCTGCTACTTTAAAGCTATCTTTTGTAGATGTAACTGTGTTATTTAACTCAGTAATTTTGTCGTCCAATAGTTTGGTATCATAACGAGTGAGCTCACCTTTCATGTTCCTCTCTTCATAAGCAGCAATTTGATAGTTGTCTTTGAATCCATCAATTAATGCTTTGAGATCATCTGCTTTTACACTCTTGATGTACTTAGCATATGCTTTATTATTCTTTGCAAGACGATTTTTCGCGTCCTTATCAGCATCTGCTAAAGCTCTTCTCTTCTCTTTAATTACTAATCTCTTAGTCTCAGCTTTAAAGAATTCCTCGAATAAATCTCCAGTTATTGTCTCGTCATAATGACCACTCTTGTCAACATGAACTAATTCTGAGTTAAATGCTTTTAGCATTGCAGCTGTTCCATGATCACTAAATGACTTCATATATTCTTTGATAAGGTCATCCCTGGTAGTGAGTGATTTAATTTCATCTGCACATGCAGTCTTTAATGCTTCATAATCAGCTTTCTTAGCATCACTAAGCATATACTTAGTGTAAGCTTTGTAATTATTAAGATTGAACCTTAAGATATTATTCTTATCTAACTTCTCGCCTAAGTCTTGTAAATACTCACGCTCTTTTTCTAACTTAAATAGCTTTGTATAATCCGTTTTACTTAATTTTGCACTTGTGAATCTCTCAGTTTCATGGTCAATCTTTGCATCAATGATTCTGATTTGATCTGCAACGGACAATTTTTGAATATCTGTATCTGTCAATGCTTTAATTTCATCAAAGTCCATATTCTTGACAAGCTTATCTTTACCTAAAACTGTACGCTTATCATTATCTTTGTCCACATCTACATGATATCCAGCAAATTCACCTTTATCATTAGTTAATCTAAAGTTTTCAATTAAATAATTAGCTCTAAAATCGTTGTTCCATTTTGCTAATGTCTTGTCGTCAACTTTCTTTTTGAAGTCCTCATAATTATTCCAGTTTATCTTTACCTGATCAGCTAAAGCCTTATCATTAGCTTTTGCGATGACTTTGTCCATATGTTTGTAATGTTTACCTGCTAATTTTTTAGCTTCAGCACTCTTCATATCTTCATCTTTAGGTAATTCACTATATTTAGGCAAATTCAATAACTTGGAATCAATCTCAGTCTTACCCTTAGCACCATTAACCCAAATATGGGATTTAGCGAGATATTGAGGGTCTAATTTCTTCTCATCAGCTGTAAGATCCCTATCTAGCATTTGTAATTCTGCACTTTCAAACGAATCACGATCTTTCTTAGCATCAAGCTCTCTGTACCTAGCAATCATCTCACATCTACGATCGTGGTCAAATTGCATATATGCTTTTCTATAAGAATCTAATTTTTCTCTAACTAAGTTCTTTAGCCCATCATAATCTAAAGCCTTCTCGGTACCAGCTTTATCTTTGATAGTTATACTAATTTGTGAATGATATTCATCTGGCATATTGACTAGATTGATCAGTAAGCCACGCAATGCTGCGATATTGTAGTTTAACTGGTCAGCTGCTTTTGCACTGTCCTTTAATAATACAAGACATTTAGCAGTTTCTTTGGTCATTTCCCTATAGTTATCACTCTTTTTCTGAATCCTTGCAGGCTCGTTACGCTTGTAGATATTGCTTATTGTGTTTCTATCACCAATGAGGCTACCCTTTGATTTCACATTATCAATACTCAATGCCTCTGACTCATCATTTACGTCTGCACCTAAGAGATATATCATAGAATTGATAGTATTATTGATATTACGATGTCCTTTGCCAAACACAGAGAAATTCTTGTATTTTTTCTTAAATTTTAGCTCTGATGTTTTAATAATTGATGTGCCCTTTGCTATTATATCTGCCACATCCTGATTACCACCAAGGTCCTTCCTAGCATTATTTACTTTGTCAATAAAACGAACAACTGATGTGTCATCTAGGAATAGCAAACTCCTAGTATCGTTGCTAGATTTCTCGAGTTTACGAGCAGCGTTATCAAATAATTTGAGCTCATCTTTAGAATTTTTCCTATAAGCATGTGATATTCTTTGCTCTTTTGATTCCTTGTGCAATGCAGCTGCACCAACAGCCTCAAGAGCAGCAGCTCCGCCTAATGCCCCTAGTGCAGTAATTGCAGGATTGGTAGGAACAAATTTACCAGTAGCCCCAAATGCTACAACAGATGCTACAATAGCATATGCGAATGGATGGCGTGATAGAAACTTAATTGGCCTAAGTATAGCATTCCCTATCTTCTGAGCTGCAGTAGGATCTTTATCGTACACACCCTTTTTATCAACAATATTAATCAAATCTTTCTGTTTGTCATTTTCGTTGATAACATCATAATATTTGTGAGCATTAGCCACTAAGAGATTAGCGGCATCTTGGTCATTAGTTAATATATCATTCAAAACATCGTTATCAACAACAGCAGTCGTTACCTTTGCTTTCTTAAAATTCTCACGCTTATGTTCTTTGGTAAGCCTATTCAATTCCTTATCCAATTTTAGGATACGGTTTGAAGCATCTTTACCATCTAAATCTTTTGCTGAATCATATTTATCAAAAGCCGTATCTACAGCTTTAATCAAAGAATCCTTAAAATCAGCATCCTTTGATGAAGTGATGGAATCTGTATGAGTCTTAAGATAGCTAGGAATATTCCTAATCGCATCAACCAAAGCTGCTCTCAATTTGTCTGAAGTAACCTTCTTAGTGCCAGATTTTAGATCAGTTGCACTATAGATAAGTGACACAGCCTTCTTCAAATCCTTATCGCTAAGTGACATAGCGAGCAAAGAATCTTTAAGACAGTAATCGTACGCTGCCTTAATCTTAGATGACGTGATAGTCTCTACACTAAAATCACCCTTTGCGTTAACAAACTTATACTCATATATTTTTGCCATAATTATTTCACCAACCCCTTAATAATTATCTACTAATATTATACAACAATCAGAATATTTGTCAATACCCAATTTTTATGAATTTTTGACCAATATTCCCCTTGCTTTCACGGGTATTATAACACATCTATCCGGCAATTTCAATACCAATATTAAAAATGTTGCAAAATTTTTTGAAATTAACAAAAAACTTTGACCAAACGGGGGTCAAAGTGGCAAAATTTCTATTAAATTGATTCCAAAAAGTATTCTAGTGAATAAATCCTAGGGATATTAGAAGTGCATCGGAGACTGCTGTAAGTAACTTGCTATCTAGACTCCCTACGAATTCCTTTAGTCTATGCTTATCTATCGTCCTGATCTGCTCTAGGAGTATCACCGAATCACTTGGCAAATTGCTATCCCCTTTATGTAACTCCACGTGAGTAGGGAGTTTGGTCTTAGTGATCTTGGAGGTGATAGCCGATACTATGACGCAAGGGCTATATTTATTGCCTATATCGTTCTGCAAGACAAGGACAGGGCGCACTCCACCCTGTTCGCTACCCACAACGGGACTAAGATCTGCATAGAATATATCACCGCGTCTGATTTCCAATATCGTCACCTAACTTGTTTTCATAATCTACTAATTCCTCGTATCCCGTACCTAAGTCTTCGATAGGAGCGCTCGATGCGTAATATGCGCTATAGATTGCATCCATGTCTACTTGCTTCATTTTATGCTGCAAAGCCAAAATATGCTCACGGATAGTAGTATCTAGATTATTTCCTAACTGGTCTTTTGCCATACATATCCACCTTCAAAAGTATCTGCCACCTAATCGTAGTATCCGTTTTTTTGCCATTTTTATGCATAAAAAAGCCCCAAGCGGTCGCTTGGAGCAAAAATGCAAACGTTAACAATTAGTACAATATACACACAGCCATTGCTATATCAAAAGTGTGGGTGATAGATATATCTGCCTTGGTCACACCCTTTGCTATCATCATCATGCGGGCGTTCTCGGTGAGTTTCAGTGACGGGCGGCCAGATTTGTCGTGCACAACCTCTATCTCATTTAGCTCCACTCCATTGAACATCCCAATGCCTAGAGCCTTTAGGAAAGCCTCTTTCACGCAATATATTCCTGCCAAGCGCATAGTGCGATTGACAGTCTTTGTCACATAAGCAGCCTCGTCAGGCGTAAAGTATCTAGCAAGTGAGGTCTCATTCTGAACGAATTTTTCCATCCTCACCACATCGATAGTGTCTATTCCTACTAACATTCTCCCACCTCGATATCTTTCCTATACTCATCTATTATACTACGAAAATCTTCATAAGCAAAGCCTTTGCTCATCATATGTCTAACAAGTTTTGCTATGTTATCTGCTGTCTTCCTCTTCCCTGCCATGAATTTCTCACATAGGTGGTAAATAACTTCGCTATCCACACAGTATCCTCTCATCGCCTCATCTATCACATCTTTTTCTATCCCAAGAGAGCCTAATTTAGCTAGAATTTTCGCTCTGCCGATATCCCTAGACTGCTCGATGAATCTATCCGCATAGTCCCGGTCGTTGATATATCCCGACTGCACCATTTGGTCTAAAACTGCTCTAATTACCGGGTCGCCATAGCCCCAGAGGGTCATCTTGCGATACATCTCGGCATAGGTCCTAGGTTTGGTGGATAGATATTCATAGCCGCGGGAGAGCAGCGTCCTCCTATCTGAGTCAAAAGATATTTCTCTGAGCCTTGCCTCATCTATCTCCTCTCCCTCACGTATGCCGTGGGTGACAGCCGTCTCCATATTGAGCCCAGTACAAAATTTGCCATCCAGATAAACATTGACTCTATTCTTATTATGAGTCTGCTCGCTAACCTTAGTGATTATTGCCATACGTCCTCCAAATATTGCACTTGGGCGCCAAACTTTAAAATATCTTGTGGGTCAAAGTTTTGAGACAAATATGTGTACTCCACCCTATCTCCATATCCCACAGACTGGATAATCCCTGTGCTGCTAAGCACCTTTGATACACTACGAGAGTCGGCAAGAGTGGATGAGACGATATATTTCTTGAATAAATGAATATTCTTCGTGCCGGATAGGTCAAGAACGCGCGCTGCCGAGGCCGTGTATGCACGGATGAGTCCGCCTGCACCGAGTTTCGTGCCACCAAAGTATCTAACGACTGCAACTAGCGTGAAGTCTAACGCGCGTTTGGTGATAACTGAGAGAATCGGTGCACCCGCTGTGCCACTAGGCTCTCCGTCGTCACTGGATATATTCTTGCCCGAAATGGAGTAGGCATAGCAAATATGTGTGGCAGTTGGATGCCTCTCCCCTAGGTCGTCTAATATGGCACCTACATCCTTTGTGTCATACACTCGGAAGCTATAGGAAATGAACTTGCTATCCTTCAAAATCTGGGAGTAAGTATTGTTACAATCGATAGTTTTTTTCATACAACTATTTTAACAAAAATGTGAACTTATGACAAATTTTTGGATATCCTAGGGCAAAGATATTTTGTTTTATCCTGCAAGTTTGTTATAATCTAGGAAATACAAGGAGTGTTTATGGAATATTCTGAAGAACTAAAAAATCTGTGTGCTGTACGTAACGGCACTTACCACGGCCCTGCTCCTATCCCACAGGAGGGAGATTGGACGAAAGTGAAGGACATAGGAGATATTAGTGGCTTTACACACGGTTGTGGCACATGTGCACCACAGCAAGGCACGTGCAAGTTAACCCTAAATATTAAGAATGGCATCATTGAGGAGGCCTTAATTGAGACCATTGGCTGCTCGGGCATGACGCAGTCGGCTGCCATCGCTAGCGAAGTATTACCTGGAAAAACATTACTAGAAGCCCTAAACTGTGACCTCGTGTGTGACGCAATAAATGATGCGATGAAGAATCTATTCCTGCAAATAGTCTATGGCAGGTCGCAGAGTGCGTTCTCAGATGGCGGGCTGCCAGTAGGTGGCGCGCTAGATGACCTAGGCAAGAATGGATCTAGCCTCGTGGGTACACACTACTCTACGAAGCTAAAAGGCCCAAGATATCTAAATACTGCAGAAGGATATATCCTAAAGCTCGCACTTGACGCAAATGATGAGATCATAGGCTACGAGTATGTGAATCTATCTGCTATGATGAGATTATTCAAAGACGGCATGGACCTAAATAAAGCATTTGAGTCCTGCAAAAAGACTTATGGCAGATTTAGCGAGGGGGTCAAATTCATCGACCCTAGGAGGCAATAATTATGGTGAAGTTTGAGGGATATGACCGCAGGATAAATAAGATATCTAGTTTTTGCAAAGAGCATAATCTAGGGTCGCTCGAAGATTGCAAAAAATTATGTCTAGACCACGGCATCAATGTGGAGGAGATCACTCGTTCCGTCCAACCAATATGCTTCGACAACGCAGTATGGGCCTATACCCTAGGCGTTGCGTATGCACTGTGTGACAAATCCGCAAAGAGTGCGATAGACTGTGCCGAGAGGATCGGCGAGGGACTGCAAGCATTCTGCGTCCCCGGTAGTGTGGCAGATAGTAGGCAAGTTGGCATAGGCCATGGCAAACTTGCTGCCAAACTGCTTGATGATAACACAAAATGTTTTTGCTTGCTAGCCGGTCACGAGAGTTTTGCTGCAGCTGAAGGCGCTCTAGGCATTGTCCGTAGCGCAAACAAGGCTAGACGCGAACCACTAAGAGTCATTCTAAATGGCCTTGGCAAAGACGCTGCTTATATCATCAGCAGGATAAATGGATTCACCTACGTCAAGACTGAGTTTGACCACGAGAAAAATAAATTAAGAATCATCGACCGTCACCCATTCAGTGATGGTTACAAGAAAGATATATCTGTGTATGGATGTAACGATGTTAGTGAAGGTGTGGCAATAATGCAACATGAGGCCGTGGATATATCCATCACCGGCAATAGCACCAATCCTGTACGTTTCACTCACCCAGTCGCAGGAATCTATAGCAAATGGTGTCATGAGAATAATAAGAGTTACTTCTCCGTAGCAAGTGGCGGTGGCACAGGCCGCACACTACATCCAGACAACGTGGGTGCGGGGTCCGCTAGTTATGGTCTCACCGATACTATGGGCAGGATGCACGCTGATGCGCAGTTCGCAGGTTCTAGCTCAGTGCCAGCACACGTCGACATGATGGGATACATCGGCATGGGCAACAACCCTATGGTGGGCGCAACGGTCAGCCTCGCTGTGGCATGCTATGAGGCAAAGCGAAAGTAACTATACATAATTTGTCCCCTTTAGCACAAAATAGTCTTAGGAGGAAATATTATGGATAAGTATAGACCAGGCGAATATGTGCCAATGTCTTGCAACTACAAGGCATATGATAGTTTGGGCCATGATGGTGGGAAATTGTACTTGGAAAAAGGTTCACGTTTCCCTGCTACTCAACATGAAGGTAGCTACTACGTCATGGATATGAACGAACAAGAATAGAAAAAGGCGATGTCATTCATCGCCTTTTTTTGTTAAAAACCTCGGATTATATCCGTGGATTTTTTGTGTAAATATATGGATATTATCTATACACAATATTCACTACAAGACTCCTTAGCAAAGTCTAAGTGGCATTGATAATATCTCAAATAAATACTATATGTCATGATTATTTAATATAGCAATTTTTATGCAAATTACACATAAAATATACGTTTATGTCAAAAAGTATATACTTATTGACACTACTTAATAACTTCGTCTATTACTCCACCACCGAGACAAGCAACATCATCGTAGAATACTACATACTGCCCCTCAGTGACTGCGCGCTGCGGGTGGTCAAACTCGACGTATGCGCCATCGCCCCGTATCGTGACTGTCACCTTTTGGTCAGGTTGGCGGTAACGGAATTTTGCAAAACATGTGAATTTATCTTCCTTTGGCCTAGACGGTATCCAATTGATAGCGTGCGAGACTAGAGCCTTGCTATATAGTGGGGTCTCATCCTTGTGGCTAACATATAGGATATTATTCTTCACGTCTTTTGACACGACAAACCACCTGCCGTCCTCATCCTTCCTGCCACCAAGATTTAGTCCTCGGCGCTGGCCTAATGTGTAATACATGATACCTTCATGCTCACCCACTACATTGCCATCAAGGTCACAAATTTTGCCCGGCTTTGCAGGTAAATAATTCTTTAGAAACTTCCTAAAATTTCGCTCCCCTATGAAGCATATTCCGGTGGAGTCCTTTTTCTTCGCAGTGACTAAGCCGTACTCAGTAGCGATCTTCCTCACTTCGTCCTTTTTCATCTTGCCTAGTGGGAATAGGACGTCCGCTAATTGATCTTGGGATAATTGATTTAGGAAATACGTCTGGTCCTTTGATGTGTCTGCCGCACGGAGCAATCTATGGACTCCGCCCTCGTGAGATATATCGCAGTAATGGCCAGTTGCTATATAGTCGGCACCAAGCTCGCGAGCTTTCTCAAGGAATGGTCCGAACTTTATCTCCCTATTGCACAGCACGTCGGGATTTGGAGTGCGGCCCGCCTTATATTCCTCAAGGAAATACTTGAACACTCTATCCATGTATTCCTTTGCGAAACTCACGCTATAATATGGGATATCCAGAGCCGTGCAGACGCGTTTCACATCCTCCCAATCGGTCACTGATGTGCAAGCATCGTCCTCAGTCTCATCCCAATTATTCATGAATAGGCCGATTACGTTGTAGCCTTGATTCTTTAATAGAATTGCTGCGACCGAGCTATCCACTCCCCCGCTCATGCCTACTACTACAGTCTTACTCATGACTACCTCCTAGCACGACAGGGATCTTGTATCTATTGAATATCACCCCAAAGCAATCTAGCACCCACATTAGGAAAGCAAAGCTTGCAGGAAATGCAAGAATTTCCGAGATTGTCTGGAAAGTATCGGTAAAAGCTAGTGCATTTATCTCGCCAATAACAAGCACTATGACTGATGCAAAGATTAGCACTGTGCTAACTAATTTGAACCACCCACGGAGGAATCTTCCTACTAGGAAGTCGTTAGCCCCGACATATCCTAGTGTCCAAGTGAGTACGCGAAGTTTGGTCTTCTTCACATCATTTGGCACATAGGTCGTGTAGACTACTTCATCGCGTGCGCGTTTTGGGTCAGTGCGCCTAAGAGCGCGTGCTGCGTGATTGCTAGACTGATACACATCATCTAGTCTTGTGTGGCAATATCTACACTCGTCGCCGCGTATCTTCAATCCGCAAACTGGACACCTCATACTTCCCCTCCATTTTAGTTATTGTACCACATATTGCGCTACTTTCAAATATATTATGCGATAAAAAATCCCCAAAAGATTTACTCATGGGGATAATATTTTATTTCTGTCCAATGTAATTTGCGAGCCTTAGTAGCTGCCAACTATATCCATATTCGTTGTCGTACCACGCAATGAGCTTGACGAACTTGTCGGATAACATGATGCCAGCATTCGCGTCAAATATACTGCCATGGCTATCTCCTATAAAGTCACTGGATACCACCATCTCCTCAGTATATCCCATGACATCCGGCATGATAGTAGTGCTGTATTTCTTCATCACTTCTTTGATCTTTTCATACGTCGTAGATTTCTTCAGTCTTACCACAAGGTCGACGACTGAGACATTGAGAGTTGGCACTCTAAATGACATACCTGTGAGCTTACCTTTTAGCTCAGGTAGCACCTCTCCCACAGCTTTTGCTGCTCCCGTGGATGCTGGGATAATATTGCCACTAGCAGCACGACCTGCACGCCAATCTTTCTTACTCGAGCCATCCACAGTCAATTGTGTAGCGGTCACCGAGTGGACAGTATTCATCAGTCCCTCCTCGATGCCAAAATTGTCGTTGATAATCTTAGCAAGTGGAGCTAGGCAGTTTGTGGTGCAACTAGCATTCGAGACCACGTCCATTGATGGGTCATATTTATCTTCATTACATCCAAATACAAAGGTTGGCATATCTTTGCCTGGGGCGGAGACAATCACTTTCTTTGCCCCACCTTTTAGGTGCCTTCTAGCATCCTCTGCCTTAGTGAATTTGCCTGTACATTCTAATATTATCTCGGCGCCACAGCCCTTCCAATCAATCTCCTCTGGGTTCATCTTCCCATAAAACATTATTTTCTTGCCATTTACCTTGATAAAATCTTCCCCGTG
Source organism: uncultured Clostridia bacterium (assembly GCA_947629745.1). Taxonomy (GTDB): domain Bacteria; phylum Bacillota; class Clostridia; order Christensenellales; family UBA1242; genus CALWPI01. The sequence continues at coordinate 52,402 of CANREZ010000004.1, read as the reverse complement.
TGACACTTTGCCAGAAAATGTGCCATGCACGGTATCGTGTACTAACATATATTCGGCATAATCTGGTGTTACAAATGGGTCATTTATACCCACCACTTGCACATTTGGGAATTCCTCCGCAATACGTGTAGCGAGTCTACCGATTCGGCCAAAGCCGTTGATTCCAATTTTAGTTACTTTCTTCATATTTCACCTCTAGAATTATTATACCAAATGGTCGGGGTTTAACACAACTAATTTGTCCAGTGTGAATATGCCATTTTCGCGAATTAATTTGTCGTCAAAGAATATCTTCCCTCCGCCAAAATCTGGATGTGCACTGCATATGAGGTCTAGATGAATAGCCGAGTGATTGCCATTTGGTGCATCATCGTAACAATTGCCAAGGGCCATGTGGATGGAGTATGCCATCTTCTCGTCAAATAATATATCCCCGATAGGCCGCGTCATATATGGGTTCACGCCAAACGCAAATTCTCCAACGTATCTCGACCCCTCGTCAGTATCTAATATCTTATTGAATGCCGGATTGTCGCAATCAATCACTCGGCCGTCCCGAAATTCTAATCTAATGCCATTAAAGTATTCCCCATTCACGCTAAATGGGATATTGAAGTATATGTGACCATTGATGGAGTCCCTAACAGGCGCTGTATATATCTCGCCGTCAGGAATATTCTTGTCCCCACAACACTTCACTGCAGGAATGCCACGGATGGAAAACGTGAGGTCAGTCTCATCGGATAATATATGCACTTTATCGGTCTTCTCCATCAATTTCTTTAGCCCATCCATAGCTTTGCACATTTTGGAGTAATCTAGTAGGCATACTTTGTAGTACAAGTCCTCAAAGCTCTCCATGCTCATATGTGCATCTTGGGCAAAACCCACTGTTGGATATCTCAGCAGCACCCATTTTTTGAATAATCTAATCTTATTGTGTACAGGCTCGCTATAATATTTGTCAAATAACTTCCTGCCGTGCTCATCTATATCGCTATACTCATATTTGTTTTCCTGACCTTTTAATAGGATGACCGCATCCACGTCTCGCATCTGCTCCACGTCGTATTTTGCAAGCAACTTAATAGCAGCTAGTCCTCCATAATTTATAAGATATTTGATGTGTGCAGGGCTATAAGATTTTAGTAGTGGAATGCCTCCAGATGCGCATATCTCGCGCACTAGATATCTTATCATCTCATCGTCCACGCCACTGTATTCCACCCAGACTTTTTCGCCACGCTTTAGGTGAATGCTGTATTTTACAATGTTCTTTGCAAGAATTTCTTTTCTCTCCATAATCCCCTCTAAAATATTCTTGCCAAAAACTAAACCTTTTATATCTAAAAAAAAGACTAAATGAATATACCTCATTTAGTCAATAAAACTAATTTTATATTACGCAACGCTATATTTCTTCTTAATCTTTGCTATCTTCTTTGCCTTTAATTCCTCAATGTGCTTGATATCTTCAATGAATGGTTGCGCTACTTTGTCATAACGTTTGCGGGATGTGTGAGACGATTTCCTATACATCTCGTAGTACATATCGGCAATCTGTTTGTCATAGAAATGTGATGCTGCCTCTATCTTCCCTGCTACAAACTCATCCTTTAGCGCATAGATGCTCTCGGATATGATTTTGCCTGCTGCATCCAGGGTCTCGTGATTTATAGGACCAGAAAATTCCTCCATCTCGTGCAGATAGATAGGTTTGCCAATGACAAGAGTATTTAGCGTAAACGCGTTGGTAAAACGCATGAAGCACGCTGGCACAATAGGAGTCTTGGTCTTAAGTGCAAAATTTGCAACGCCGTGTTTTATTTCGTTTGACACATCGGATTTTATCCTCATTCCCTCAGGGAATATGACCACGCGTTTGTCGTCCTTTAGCAGTCTTAGTGTAGTCTTCACTGCGGTGATATCGTTTGCCTTATTATGTACGGGATATGCGCCTAGGTGATAGAGTATCCACTTTAGAGGTTGTTTCTCAAAAAGTGGGGCTTTTGCCATGTAGGAGAAGCGTTTATTCATCTCGCTAAAGATGATTATAGGGTCATTTAGTGTCTGGTGATTTGGTGCTAATATCATCCTGCCATCTACTATATTTTTCTTGCCCCGCACAATAGTGGGATAGACTAATCTTAGTGGGAGAAAAAATATTATCTTTACTAACCAATAAAACATCTTATCCCCTCCTATCTTTTATCACTTTTATCATATAATCTGCCACCTCGTATTGATCGAGTTTGCTTGTATCTATCACTATTGCATCCGGCACTATTATTAGTGGATTTATTGCCCTAGTTGTATCCCTATAGTCGCGCTCCTTTAGCTCGGCAAGGACTTCGTCATAGGTCACTTTCTCACCAGCTTTTACTAGATCCTTTAGTCTCCTGCTGGCTCTAATCTCCACACTGGTTGTGAGGAAAAATTTAAAATCCGCATTTGGCAGTACAACACTTGTGATATCTCTGCCCTCTATTATTATGCTATGGTCCTTTGCGATATCCTGCTGGACGTGCTTGATATACTCACGCACCCTCTCATATTGTGAGACTATGGAGCTATAATCGGACATAACGCTAGAATACAATTTGTCCGTCACATCAATGCCACAAAGTATAGTCCTCTGCTTGCCGTCCTCGAATTTCACACTAATTTTGCACTTCGGCAAAACTTTGCACACCCTATCTCCGTCATGTGGGTCGATATTATGCTCTAACATATACAGTCCACATGCTCTATATAGTGCGCCTGAATTGAGATGCATGATACCGAGCTTTTCTGCCAAAATATCCGCTACTGTGCTCTTCCCTGCTCCACTCGTGCCATCTATTGCAATTGATATCATGCTCCCTCCTAATACTTCCTCTATTATAATGATCTAAGGCTATTTTTGCAATCAATTAACCTTGGAAACTCTAGACATTTTCAATAACCTCAATTCGTCATTAGATAGCCTCCTATATTTGCCCACTGGCAGATCTCCTAATTCTAGACTGCCAATGCGGATACGCTTCAGTGACAAAATTTGTAGAGAGAACGTCTCGAATATTCGTCTAAGTTCCCTATTCTTGCCCTCAAAGAGCGTGATATATGTGTGATACTTGCCATCACTATCGCAACTACAATCCTCCACAACTGCAGGAGCTGTCACATACACGCCGACATCTACGCCGTGTGCAAGGGCAGATAATTCCCGGTCATTTAGTGGATACTTGGTCTTCACATCATAAGTCTTTGTCACTCCGTGTGATGGGTGGATGAGGTCATTTGCAAAGTCCCCGTCGTTGGTGAGTATGATCATTCCCTCCGAATTGTAGTCAAGACGACCTACAGGGAATAGTCTATTCTTTGACCTTACTAGGTCCAAAACAGTCGGCCTGCCACGATCATCACTAGTTGTGCATAGATAGCCTTTTGGCTTATTAAGCAGGATATATTCATAGGTGTTTGCCACACTCACGCGCTTGCCATCCACCTCTACTATGTCATTATCACTCACTATTGTGGACAATCCAGCAACCTTGCCTGCTACCTTTACTCGGCCGGCGGAGATAATCTCCTCGACCTTCCTCCTACTGCCCAGTCCACATGATGCTAAATACTTGTTAAGTCTCATAATTTATTATATCACATAGCAAAGAAAAAAGACTAATCTAATTAGTCTCTTTACTTGCTTTTTATTACTAGATCCACTCGTCAATTATATTATCTAGATAATATCTAATATCTATATTTTCCGCACCGCTTATGGCGTAAATTGGAGTGGAGAATATCTCCTCGTCGCCGAATAACACCTTGGCGCTGCCTATCACTTGGTCCTTCTCTATTGGAGCTTCCATATCGTAGGTCATATCAAATACCGTGGTGTACTTATCAATATCACTAGACTTTATGACACAATCATACCCATTTTTGACAGCAGCGTTGATGTACTCTACATCACCATTACTTACTACCACACGCCCTACCACACTATATGGTGCGATGAATTGGTGATAGGAGTATTCGGACCGAATATTCTCGTCTAACTCCTTGCACCTATCAAACATTGGCCCACAATTTAGCACGACCGACACAAGTCTCATATTATCTGCCTCGGTAGCGTGCACTAAGCATCTGCCCGCATTATCCGTAAAGCCGGTCTTTACCCCAATGCAATTTGGATCAGAGAATAATAGTTTATTTTTGTGTCTTAGATATCTAGCCTCATTCTTGGAGTTACCCGAAATTGTTGCCGTCTTTGTGGAACAAATTTCTCTAAACGTTGGATTGTCCAGCGCATATGAGGTGATATAGGCTAGATCATATGCCGATGTGTAATGTGTAGGGCTATCGAGGCCATGTGGGTTGTCATAGTGAGTATCACTTAGGCCGAGGTTCGCCACAAAGTCATTCATCATCTGTACGAATCCATCTTGGCTCCCCGCTACTTCGCAGGCTATAGCACAAGCACAATCGTTGCCACTAGCGAGCATCAATCCTAGTAGCAATTCTCGCATGGATATCTCCTCTCCATATTCTAGATAAATGCTCGTCCCCTCTATGCCCACTGCACTATCGTCGACCTTCACCATCCTATCTAGGTCAGGATAATTCTCAATAGCCACTATTGCCGTTGTGATTTTTGTGGTGCTAGCCATAGGGAGCCTATCATGTTCGTTGTATCCATACAGCACGTTCTTCCCTTTAGCATCCAGCACGACACTTGCCCGCTCATCTAGTGCAAACACCTTGTACATTTTAATGGGTGTAGCAATTATAGTGAGTGCTAGGCAAATAAATATAGCACTAATTATCTTCTTCTTCATTTATTTTCTCCCGGAATGATTTGAATAATTTGGTGGCTTGCTCGACTAGTATTCCATAACCTTTTGATAGTGTTGGCACGAACTTGTAATTGCCATCAATGGTCTTTATCACAAGCCCTATTGGCTCGACAGTTAGTCCAGCTCCCGATCCTCCTGCAAATGGCACAGGTGTGGATTTTGAATCCACTTGTCCGCCACCTGCAACGAACCCCACAATAATTTTGGAGATAGGCACGATGATGGACCCATCTGGCATATTGTATGGCTCACCGATCACAGTATTCACATCCACTAGGTCCCGGAGCCTCGATATAGCCGTGGATATTACTTTGTCCACCCCTGTACTCTGCGCGTTAGACTCCGTCGATTTGTCGTTTTTTGATTTCATTTCCCCACCTCCAGAAAGCATATATTGTATTGATTAACCCTACTATTATGTCAAATAACGTGATGTTTATGGCTAGATCCCCTGCAAACTTGATATTATCCTCACTATAGCTCACATCCACTTGGCCGAAGATATCCGCATCGATATGTCGCGATTTTAATGTCGTCATGTAGGGAGCAAGTATCACATTGCTTAGCCCTCCAAGCACGCTACCTAGCATAATATCTCGGCTATGAATAACGGCATCTACCCTGCAAATTCTAAGTACAGTTTTCTTCCGAATATTGCTAAATAATATTTTAGCGAATATGACAGACTTTGCCGTAGGGTCGATTTTGATTCGTATCACATTCTTTGGCTTTGATGAATATTTGAAGTGCTTTAGTACTAATGTGAAGTCAAAGCTGATTACCCTAATCCCAAATAGATATAGCCTGATATGGCCGAGATTTTGGTCCACCTGATATTCCACCTTGACCCTAATATAGATATCCAGTATCAAGAGTAGTATCACTAGGATGAAGATAAGCTGCCCAATATTCATACTAATAACTTGTGCCAAATTGGAAAAATTATGCAAGACACAAAAAATGCACCTATCATTTAGGTGCAAAATTTGTATATCGATTAGTTTTATTTAAGATGTTGATATGTATAGTGATAAGAGTAATATTTTTAGTCTCTCACTTAGAATTCATCGCCCTCGTCAATAGTTACATCCGGCACTTTGATATTCTTTAGTGCCTCGGTCATTTCGTTGTATATCCTGATCTGCTCGGACTCGTCAGTATTATCTTCATTCACTTTCTCGCCCTCTCCGGTGGAGTAATCGGTGTAATTGAATAATTCCTCCTTTGGCTGATGAATCACTTTGATGCGCTCAAGGAGCTCCTCATAGTCTGGCAAGTCGGAGATATCGGATAGATTGAAACGCTTTAGGAATTTATCCGTCGTGCCAAATAGCAAAGGCTTGCCGATAGCGTCTTTCCTACCAACTACCTCGATTAAGCCGTTTTCAAGAAGTATTGATAGTGCGTAGTCACTATTCACTCCCCCACGAATATTTTCTAGGTCCAGCCTAGTGATTGGTTGTTTGTATGCAATGATTGCGACGACTTCTAGCACTGCGCGGGTGAGATTCCTCTCTTTGATAGGATTTAGCACAGCGCTCACGCTCTCCCCATACTGCGAATTTGATGCAAACTGCAATTTGCCATTGAATGACAATAGTTTTATCCCTGAATTTTCATCGTATTTAGCCTTTAGTTCCTCGACAGCACTAGATATATCTTCCTCAGTGACACCTAGCTTCTCCGCTATGTCGTTTACCGCCACACTGTCACCTGAGACGAATAATATCGCCTCAATAATATTTGATAGATTATTCACTCTCCTTCCTCCTAGTAATTGCTATGTCACCGTAATTTTCCTTCTGGCTAACAGAAATTTCTTGCATTTTTAGTAACTCCAGTAGCGCCATAAAAGTGGTGATGACTTCTTCTTTTGAGATATCTTTGTCGAATAATTCGCTGAAATTCACTGACTCATGGAGCAGGAGTGTATCACGAAGCGATGATATCTTCTCAGCTACGGTGAAGCGCTCCTTTGCTATCTGCTTTGGCTTCTCATCTTCCTTCCTATTATTCATCTTAATCATAAGGTTTTGGAAAGCATCGAGCAGCAGGTCTAGACTCATATTCTCTTTTAACACAATTTTTACTTTGTTTGCCTTTGGGTCAGGTGCGCGGTAAAATTTTTCCACGTCATCCATGCCTTTTAGTTTATCAAAACTCTCTTTTAGCACCTGATATTCCCTAAGCCTCATCTTTAGCATTTCTTCATCGGAAATAGTGCCATCCTCACTCTGCTCGGACGGGAGCAGAGCCTTGCTCTTTATCTCAATCAGTATAGCCGCCATCTCGATAAATTCGCTAGCGCGCTCCATATCCACGCTATCCATATCCTTTATCATATCGAGATATTGCTCGGTGATGGAGGATAGCTCGACATCCTCTATCTCCATCTTGGAGCGCTTGATAAGATAAAGCAGTAGGTCTAGTGGCCCCTCGAATCCATCGAGTTTGAATGTAGGACCATCGCTTGATTCAATAATCTCTTCTTCCTTTTTATCCATAAATCACCTGACAAATAATCCCCAGAACGCCTCGATCGGCCAACCAATTATATCCATGAGCATAGAGATAAGTGGACTTCCAAAAATCACTACTATTAGCATCACGAGTGTGCCATAACGCCTCATGAAGTTCACATAAGGATTAGAATATTTCGTAACAGCCTCCACTACCCTAAATCCGTCCAGTGGATAGATAGGGAGCAAATTGAATACGCAAAGGGTGAGATTGATAGTAGTCATGAGGCTAAAGAAATACAATCCGAATAATGCTAGATAGTATACAAACTCCGATGTAATCGCACTAAATTGCACGAATCTTATCATCAGCACATACGCCCCAGCACTAAAGAATGCAAGGATGAAATTCATAGTAACACCCGCAATGGATGTGAGCACTAACCCGCGTTTAAAATTCCTAAATCTCAGTGGATTGATAGGCACAGGCTTTGCCCAGCCAAATCCAAAGATAAAGCAACATATCATACCTATTGGGTCCATGTGGCGGAATGGATTGACCGTGAGCCTGCCTGCTTCCTTTGCCGTTGGGTCACCACACTTGTAGGCAACGAATGCGTGGGAAAATTCATGCAAGGTAAAGGATAATAGGATGGTAAAAATTATTGCTAAGCCATACACTATAGCAACATTCCCGCCACCTTCAAGTTCTCCCCAAATTCCGAACATTTTGCCTCCAAAAGATATTTGTAATATTATATAATAATTGCATGATTGAGGCAAATTATTCCACGCAATATAGCCTAACTATTTTGCACGAAAAAACTCTGGATAAGTTCGCTTTACCCAGAGTTTATTTTGATATTTAATTATCCTATTACATTCCAATTGTCGTACATTTTGTCAAGAACGTCACTGTATCTAGCTCTATCCACTGATGTTTCTGCCACCAAGTTTATCTCATCTAGTATCACTCCTGACTGGTCTATCAGCGTCATACGACCCACTACATCACTAGATCTTATTGGTGCTACTATATCACATAATTCGACATTAATTGTGATATCTGCGCTCTCGCCTACCTTTACTACACTAGTGTAGTCGCGCGCTGCATGATAGGATACTCTATCTTCTCTTCCTCTAGATACTGGGACGCTGCCAAGGGTTACCGTGCTATCCACGACCTTTTCGCTCCTAAAATTTGCAAAGCCGAAGTTGCACAGTTTCACACAATCCTCGAATCTCTCATTTGCCTTGTCACATTTTAGCGTCACAGCTATTAAATCGAGCTTACCATCAGTTGCATAGCATGATAGGCAGTATCCTGCCTCATCGGTAAATCCGGTTTTGCCACATACGCACTTGTCATAATACTTCACTAGCCTATTAGTATTGACTAGCTCAGTAGATCTGCCTGATGGGTGGACTAGTTCGTCCATCCAGATACTACTATACTTGTGATACAAATCGTGGTTATTTACCTCTCTTAGGATTAGTGCAGTGTCATATGCTGTGGAGTGTTGGCCCATGGTATTTAGCCCGGTTGCATTCTCATATATTGTATCTAGCATTCCTAATTCGCTTGCTCGGTCATTCATGAGGCGAACGAAGTTATTTTCGCTACCTGCTATGTGTTCGGCAAGGGCTACACTGCTATCATTTGCGCTTGCAATTATCAAAGTTTTTAGCAAATCTTCCACCTTATACTTGCTGCCTGCATCAAGGAATGCTTGAGATCCCTCAATAGATGCTGCGTGCTCACTGATGGTCACCATATCATCCGGGCTAATACTGCCCGATTCGATATACTCCATAGTGATGAGGCTGGTCATGAGCTTGCAGATGCTAGCCACAGGCATTTTCTCATGTTCGTTACTTGCCTCCAATATCTTTAGACTATTTGCCTCAACTAAGATGTAACTATCCCCCGCTAAGTCTAGAGTATTTGCAGCGAAGACTACATTTGCCGCATTTACTAGAATTAGTGAGGCTATTATAAGTATAATGGATAAAGCTATGCACAATCTTTTTACCATAAATTCCCCCAATAAAATTTATAGTAGGTTGTGTAAAACTAGGATATTTTATACTAACTTTGCTACATGATGATGGTGAATCTTATTACCGGCAATAGCAGTGCGCGGATTAGTAGCGCTAATAGATACAGGATGACTAGTAGGCAGTATATCCTCGTGTAGTCGATATTGCAATAGATATTCTTGGATGAGGAGCCATATTTGTGAATTATCCAATTTTTCTTCATAGCAAGCACGGATAGAACGGATAGGATAATGATGCAGAGTAAGTCGCACGGCAATATAATGAATATAGCGTTCATAGTGCCCATGAATGAGAACATCACAATGAAACTCATTAGACTAAAGCCCATGATGTAACTCTTAAATACAAGTATTAGGCCGGTGAATATCATCATAAAGGGTTTGAAATTTAGCACAACTATCACCATTATGCATATGCCGTCATACAAAATGCTATTAAAAAAGACCGTCCAATTGCTCATATCCCCTGCAACAAATCCTGCAAGAGAGGAGTCTATCAGATTGTCTAGACTAATATTCCCGCTGAAACGATTAACAGTAAATATTCCAGTGAGGAACCCAAATAATATTAAGAGGAAGGATACTAATAGATAATATTTGTATGTACTAAAAAATTCCTTGATACGCGATGAGAAAAATAGTTTATTTGTGCCACGATATCTTTTCATACTACATAATATGACAAAATTTTTAGTAATATGAATTATATATTGCCCACAAGATCACACGAATAGTAACTCTGTGCACGGTCTATCAGAAACGATAGGAAGTTCCTATTAGTAGGCCTAGTACCTAGCAAGTCACTCAAATTTTCCTTGAATGCATCACTGTCACATGCCACTTTGATAGAATTGCGGATATTGCGCTCTACAGACTCAGGTGTCGTCCTGTGGCGCGCCGCGATAATAGGATACACTTCACGAGATAGCGTGCTATGCAAGTCTCCAGTAATTATGGAATACAGCACAATCTCCTTGATGTAGGAAAAACCAGTATACTTAGGCGTCACTCCGATGGATATCAGATAATCGGCCACATGGGTGGACATGCCAGCGAAGTTATCCACGCGCTTGCCAAGAATCGCTTTGTACTTATGGCCCGAGCCTATCATCTGGCACACTGCGGATTCTAGCTCCTCACTTGGGATACAAGTGAGATGGTGCATAGCGAGTGTACGGTCTCCATCAATGAATATCACCTCACACGCACCACGTATATGTGGGCTCCTTATGAATTCCTCGAATTGGTCATCGACTTGCACACTATTGCAGTCCACGAATAGGAAGTCATACATGGTGTGTTCCAGTAAATAAACTAACATACTGATATGATCTACGTTGTTGATCGAAATGCCCTGCGCTCGCCCTATCTTCTTCAATTGATACCCAAGCTCAATATTGCGCTTAGAAAATAATAACCCGCTAAAATGCATTTCCATGATGTAAAATTACCCCTACCAATAAAAATCTCAAAATAAAAAAAATGTTGGCCAAAATAACCTACATCTTCTTCGATATTAAAGTATAGCACAACTGTGTTTTATCTCCAAGCAATTTGTCCTATTTTTGTACAAAAATACTAATTTTTTACAAAAATGTTTACTTTTGGTTTAAGAGGCTCTCTCCCCTATCTTTCAAAACTCAAACCTTTTATAGCAAAAACTCTGAAAGATAATAGAAATTTTACATTGTCTATATATAAATATTGTTATGTAAAACTTAGAATGTGATAAAAATTTGGGTGACATAACTAAATTATGTTTGACTTATAATATATAAAACTAATTTTATAGCGAGTAAAGGTTGGCCTAAATCGTGTTAAAAAATAAGGTACAGCTATTGTACCTTATCTTTTGTTTATTATTTAGTTATTTTTTAATTTATATGTTTTTTATCATTTTTTATAAACTATTATTTACTAACATCTTAGATTATTAATTCATATTACAATTGTTAGTATTTATCTCTTATTACTACTAGATATCCTAATTCATATTGCAATTGATATTAGTTATCATTATTTACTGCTAGATGCCCTAGTTCATATTGTATTTTTCGCTCTTTTCACTGATGCTCTCGAGCTCTGCTGCGTTGATCGGGCTACCTATGCGGCAGGCAAGAGTGCGCTTCGTATTATAGATGAAGCTAAGTATTCCGAGGCAGACAAATATTGCCCAGAGTATCACATGGACGTATGCTGGCATATTCCACTTAAGGGATATGGCTAGTATACTCATGACTAAGCCAATCACCGACACAGCTAGGAATGTGAGGCAGAGGACTTTGGCCGTGAAATAGGACTTTGACTGAGTCTTGTAGGCCAAGTCTTCCTTTTGCTTCTCGCTAATCTCTATGTGGATGATATCACTATTGTAGCCAATGAAACTATCTAGTGTCCTTAGTTGTTGATTCTTAGCAGGCAATTGGTTGATAGTCTTCACCACATCAAGGTCTAGCAATTGGATATCGTTCTCGGCCATAATGTCACGGAATAGACCTATCATCTTCATGCCAATTCTATAGAAGAAGTCCTTGATGTTATACCAGAATTTCTTGATCCCGGTATACACTTTCTTTAGATAAACTATTTTATTTCCAGCTTGCCAACTAGTGATGAATGCGCGCACGACGTCATCGTTTACTACTTCCTTTCCTGAGTAGATGATAGTGGCGTCATAACCCTCGCAATATCCCATAGCAAGAGTGATTAGCTTATGCTCATCCACGCTATTATTGAGCATGAATGCGCGGACCTTGCTATTTTCCACATACTGATTCCTAATCTCAGTGAATAATCCATTTAGATTGGAATTGATGGCAAATAGCACCTCAAAGTCCACTTTGCAGTCAAAGCACGCTTTCTCAATATTGTTGTACGCCTTTTCAATATCATAATCCGCCATGAGCGGAATGACGAAACCTATTTTCATATCCTCACCTTTAATACATTATAGCGTTTTTGCACACTTTTTCCAAGTAAATGTGTAGACTAGTAGTATTATTATTTTAAAAAATCTATCAAATTATGTGCAACAAAAAGGCAGGATACTCTCCTGCCTAATTTGTGCCTAACTATTAGTTGTCGTCGCCGTCATCTTCGTTGATGTAAGCCTTGATATTATTGATGTCCTCCAAGTCGAGATTGGATAGTGTATTGATAGCATCACTAAATGCTGACACTAGGCTAGGATCGACCTCTTGATTCTTCATAGCGACAGCCATCATCTTCTTGACAACGTCGATGAGATCTTCCTTGCTCTTGTAGTCATAATTGACTAGCACATACTCGATGACATCATATTGATTCTTGTTCGCAAACTTCTTTTTCTCCATATTTCCACCTCAATCTATGATTTATTGTAACATAATTGTTTGAATTTCACAATATCTATTACTAGAATTTTTTATCTTTTTAGTGAAAAATCTTACAAACTAAATTCCTTGACGTTATCCAAACAGTCGTTTAGGAAGTCTTGGAAGGATGTCCAAGTCTTGTAATAATCTCCCTCAAAGTAATAAGAGATTGCTAGATATGGGTCGTTGTCCACCCTAGTTGGGAAAGTCGGGATCTTCGCTAAAATATCCAGTCTTAGCCTATTTATCATCGTATCCAGACGCCTTATCACACGCATTGCAGCCTCAGTCTGTATGACATAACTCCTACTAAATAGGGATGTATTGAAGTTCCTAAGGTAGTAACTAGCGTAATCCGTGAGGTTATCTATATCCTCGTCCGATAGTGTGGATGACACTTTCGCAAATAGCGCAACTTCCCTATCATAAGTATTGAAGTCATAGTCATCATATTTGTCACTCAAGGCCTCCATCTTCTGGTGATAAATGTCGGTGACAAAAACACCTAGTTCCAGTCTTATCACATTGTATAGGTCATCGGTCATAACCCCTTTTGGTTTGTAATTGTATAAATTGCGATATGTGTATTCTGCCACTTTATCCTCCTAATATCCTATTGGATTATAATATTTTTGGCTATTTTGGATCTATCTTAGGGTTAACCCCTTCCCTTCTCGTCTTCTAGTTTCTTTTGCCACTCTTGTTCTAGCTTTAGACCTGCAAGCAATTTGTTGTCACTATTTAGCCAATCGGTCACAATCTTCTTAACGTCGTCTAGGTTCTCACCCTTCTGTGCATGCTGTGCGATGCTTGCAAGAAAATCTTTTATCAACTTGTTATTGATAGATAATGTGCAAATCTCGCGTAATTTATCTCTCATATCATCCGTGATGGTAACTCCCTCTAAAATCTTAGCGAATACATCACGATACAAGTTCTCTTCGTTCTCAATGAGTTTCATCTCATCTTTGAATTCCTTGTCTTTCCTTGTGACAAAATCTAGTTTGCCATCCTTATCTAATCTAATGCATCCATAGCACTGTCTATAGCATAGATTATTGATTATAGATAGCAATTCATCCTTTTTCACCGGCTTTGCTAACATCATGTAGTCTTGTATAAATTCACCGTCAAGCGTTAACTTGAATGCAGCTAGATCATCATCTTTGCGAGGTGCCGGCTTTACTTCATTATTTATATCACTCTTCAAGGATCCTACAATGTCACTGAGCAAGTTGTCAGAGATATCAAAAGCTTCCACAACCACATTTCCAGATGGGTCTAGGTGAACTGTCAATGTACCATGCACAGATTTTTCCAACTCATCATAAGCAAGTACTGCTGTCTGTAGTGAATCATCATATCGGGTCTCTTTGTACTTGTTAATATAATCTAGGAATGTCTTCACCATCATATTATCTTCGGTAATTGTTTCGGTCGTGATCATCTCTTTCCCATCAGTGTCTTTTGCTATCTCACTCTTTTCCTTCACTGGATACTTATGCTCTAACATCAAAGCTAATATTTGAGTATAGTTATCTTTCTTAAATTTTGACAAGCTCTCCTGAGCAATACTGGATGTATCAATTGCCTTGCCGTCTTTGTCCAACAACCTATATACGACGTATTTACTTCCACTTGGAGTCACATAAGTTATTGCAGCTAACTTGCCATAAATCTTTGCCCCACCACTCAGTTTATCTAGTGGATTCACACTCAGTACTTTGTTTTCTTCGTCATAGAATTCTACATCGATATATTTTTCTTTATGGCCTCTATCATCTACTACGCGTTCTTTTGCTATAAACTCTGCAGAATATGGCTTATTATCTTTCTCTTTAAATTTAATTAGATTATCCAGTGCAGTCCTTATGACTTCAAGATCAGATTCTAAGACTTCTGCAACTAATTTTTCTTCAGGTTCAGCAAGTTTGACGAAGCAATCTTCTAACCCACCTACCTCACTCTTAAGTTCTTCTAGATTATCTACCTTTAATGTCTCAAGCAACATTCCAATGTAACGTCTAATCAGTTTATCATCATCAAACTTCCTAAATGCATCCGCACCGAATATTCCAATGATATTATCTCTGATATTGTTATAATGAATTCCTGCGTGATCAAAGTATTTATAGAATTCTTTTAGGAAATCAATTGTATTAGCTTTGGTAAATTTCGTCTTTTTAAGTAAGGTATATCTATTCTTTTTTGCTTCCTCAGTATATGTCTTGGTATCCTCATCCTCGGTATCGCTAGTCTCATTTTCTTCATTTAGCGACCAGAGTTTGGAGTAATACTTCTCCTTAGCACGAGTTAGTTCCTTCTGCTCAGCAAGTTTCTTTCTGTTATTCCTTATTAGAGCAAGACCAGCATTATATAGCTCCTTATGAGTTAAAGGCTTGACATACACAAAATCTTTGTCATTCTCAAGATTTTCTGCTACGTTCTCAGATAATTTTTCCTTATCCGAAGATCCCTCGTCTTCGTCTTCCTTCTCTTCGTCTTTCTCGTCTTCTGGTTTACCGTCTCCCTTGTCGCCTTCCTTATCCTTCGTATCTTTCTTTCCGCCTTTACGTTTAGGATCGGTGAGATCTTTGACGTCTACCTTCAACTGTTCTGCAAGGATCCTTGCTATCTTCTCTAGATCTTCTTCTACACCTTTTATTGCATAATTCTTTAGCTTATTGTCATCTTCATCACTAAGATTAGCTGGATCATCAACCTTGTGCCCTAATATTTTTTCTAAGTCATCAGTATTCTTTAGGTATCCCTGAATTCTCTCATCAATTAATTTCTTCTTAGTACGTGCACCAAGCAACATCCTTGCACGAGACAAAGTATTGTACTGGCCAAGAATTTTCCTTAGATCCTTATCCATACCATCAGCCAAGCTATCATATAGACTTATCCTATTCGTCACTGACCTAATAAGTGCACGTCTAGGTTTCGTCTCCAATGAAGATAGATAATAATCACGAACTTTTTCATCCGTCGTGCCCTTAAAGAATGCTTTTAGTACTAGAGAATATTTATTTGGTTCCGAATCATCGATGCCTCTCTCTAATTCTGCAATCCTGTTCTTGTCTGCATCTATATTAATATTAGTCCCATTTGCAAGGTTAAACTTTTCTGCATTCGCATAGTTAAACATGCCATGTTTAAGATTCTCATATTTATCCCTGCTTTTATCTACCTTGAGACTTATGAATAATTCATCATACGCAGCATCACCAAGACCGTTAAGATCTTCAATATTGTTTTGAAGAGTAATACACTTTGTGACATCGATCACTCGTATATCGCTGTTGTTAGAAGCCTTCTTACTTGCGGTGATATCTGGATTTAAATTTTCTTTACTTAAATTTTTAATGGTTTGATCAAAGCCTGCAAATGCTTTGTTCTGAGCAGCAAGCATATCCATTACCAAATTTAGTTGGTCTTGTGAATTTTTGTTTAATCCAATCTTATCGCCTTTTGCTTGCGATTCTTCGAATAATATCTCACTATAAGGACGCATGATCCTCTCAATGTCATCCTCTAGCGTCTCACTCTTTAAATTAAATGCATCTGGATATAAATTTACAAAATTCAGTACATGATCTTTTAGATAATGAGAATCTTTCTCATCAATGAAATATGCACTAATAGCAGAGTCAGTATCCTTGATGCTTTCCTTATCTTTCTTTATCTTATTCCATACATTTTCAAAATGCGTTAGAATAGCACTAGTCTTGGTATTATTAAATTCATTTTCTATTACTTTTTGCGTATCTTCATTGCCTAGGATATTATTCTCAACGAATGGGACAACTAAATTATATTTCCTATCATTTGCAAGGAGGTCCATTATTGCATTCTGGTATTCTTTTGTGGTAGTGAGATTCTCAAATGGAGCCTCAAGACTCTTATCTTTTAGTAATTTATTTTTATTCCTTAATTCTATCCAAATATTATTGACTATTGTCATCCAATCAACTAATTTGAATTTTACAGATGCATCACCCGTTGACGCCTCAGAGAATTTTACATTATATTTATTGCCATCGGACGTGATAGATTTTATAATCTTCTCAGCACTGGAAAAGACCACATCTTGATAATTGGAACTGATATATGTCTTGATATCCTCAATCAACTTAGTGTTATCTGGATCAGCATACTTCGCAATTTCTTCGAATTTTTTTAATTCTTCCGTGCTATAATCCCCAAGAGGTGCACCTTTTTTAACATCATCTAACCACTTAGTATATTTATTATGTACATCAACGTTATTATCTAACTTCGCTGCAACTAATTGTTCTCTAATAAGTGGTGCGAATGCACTATACAAGAATTGGAGGTGGAAACCTATGAGATTTTCTCTAATTCTCTTTAGAGTATTTTCACTCAAATAATTGTTGACTGCCTTGGTATATTGTTCTTGAGCTTTATTCCTTAAGCCCTCTACTTCGGCTTTCTTATCATCAGGAATAGGGTCAGTAATTCCTTTTATCTCAAGCTGTGGCTTGACTATGAGGTTTAATATATTTTTTTCTACTTCATCCATCTTATCTAGATCGAAGTCTATCATATATTTGTCGTCTGCCACGGAAAAGGCTTGTACTAATTCCTTAGCACCAGCGAATTCATTCAATTTGTCTGTGACGATGGATGCAGAATACACACTTGGAATTTTTTCCAAAAATTTTTCTTGCAATCTACCCTCTATCAGCTTAATATCGGAAGCATAAGTTTTCCTATTTATAGCCTGTCTCCATTTAGCGATAAATGGGGCATCTATATAATGACTAATTATTGCATCAATATTTGTATCCTCAATGACTTCATTTGATATCTTGGATTCTTTTAAGACATTAACTGTCACATTTAGGATATAGTCTTTGTTCCTACTGGATAGTTCTTTATCCCCCTCCAATAGTCTATCAGTCAACCATGCTGCTAAACTCTTTTTTGTGCCTGCCATATTTATCACCTCATAATATACATCAAAGCAATATTCTTATTATATATTATAATATAATTATTAGTAATAATCAACCTTGCGGATATATATTTTTTCTCCTATCGCCCTAGTGCACCAAAAAGATGACCCCTCGCGGGATCATCCTTAGGATTCATTATGGCTTCTTCTTATCATCTCTTGAGAGTTTAACCAATTCGTCAAGTTTGTCGATAAGTTTCTGATTGTCACTCTTGCTTGCATCAATAATCTTCTTGTTGCTATCCTTAGTACTCTTAGATAATTCTCTAAGTTCGTGAACAAATTTTGATACAACGTGGTCAGAGTTCCTCTCAAGTTGTGCTAGCAATTCACTATCCATGTGAGTCTTTCCTGCAGACATATGCAATGTAGCAGCATTGATGACCGCCCTTTGACGATTTTCATCATCTGTGAATTTACCTTTAGCGATACTTCCATTTTTAATATCATCTATGGTAGTTTTATCAAGTTTAATACCTGCTTGCTTTGCCATTTTCATGCCTAACTTATTAGCATTTATATCTTTACTCTTTAATGCAGAATACATTTTATCTAGGAACGCTTTAGCAAATGCTTTAGTATCAACACCGGATAGAGCTTGTTGTGCTGCACTAAATCTAGCAGCAGCTGCTTGTGAACCTGTTGGGCCAGTAAAGTCGATAGGCTCGGCAAGCTTATTTCCTACGCCTCCTAACACACGCTCAAGTATCTTACCTTTTCCTTGAGCTGCTTTGGACCTAGCTTTCTTCATATCAAAATGAGCTGCTTCACCCAGCATATTAATGGAACTATCGATTCCTTCATTTAATCTACCCACAGTAGATTCTCTAAGACCACCTAAGAGAGATTTACCTTTATCTGTAATCCAACCTCCCACTGCACCTGGATTTTTCGTAAATTGATGCCATCTATTTTGAAGATTCGATTCATATGTCTTCTTGCCACTACTGTCAACAGTCTCTACTATATCATTATTATCAAGTCTATTGCTGAGTTTCTTTAATTTCTTAGCATTTTCAGCGCTCTTATTCCTGGTGAATTGTCCAGATTTTGCATCCCTCTGGAAATATGCACCCTTTCTAATAATATCTAAGTCGTCTTTCCTAGTATCTAAATCTTTTCTCTTATTATCACGCTCTTCTTTCCAAGCTTTAAAATCATCAGCTGACATGGAAGCTTGAGCTGCTTTTTCTTTGGCATCACGTTCCGCCGTAGTTCCGCCATAAGTTTTATTAAATTCTGCTCTGTCTTTTGAATAATCAGATACAATATCGCCAACTTTCTGACCTGCATATTTTTTTGAAACGGCTTCTTCTTTTCGATATGTATCAAGTTCACCTGCATCTAAATTATTTGCTTTTCCTGCGGCCATACTGTTAGACATAGATTGACGAAGTTTATTAGCCATAGAAACACCCTTTATTGTTGCACCGCCTAAACCTAGAGCAACTGCACCGACTTTAGCAGCACCGGCAGCAACTTGCTTTGACATACCTTTTCCTGTCTCGAGGGCGTCGCCTGTGCCAAGTAGCGAGGAAATGGCCTTCGACATCTCATTTAGCACCATGAGGCCCACTATAGCAAATAGCATATGGATGATAGCATTGTAGGATGATTGATTACTTGCAAAGATATTGATAGTATTGATAGCTGGCAATATCTGGAAGAATATATTTAATCCCACGACTGGAGCAAATGCGGATAGGACATTATTGATGAAGTCTCCTCTCCATTTGCTAAGGCCGTCCTTGATAGGCGTGAGACCGATAATTGGAGGACCTATGACGAAGTAAATAGCGGCAAGATAGATACGTTTCATCATACCGAGAGTCATATTGAGCATCATCCACATGACCGCAACTTCTCCCGCGATGAAGATTATGTAATTGATAGCGCCGAGATTGTAGTACTCGTCCACAGTATCCTGATATTTGTAATCGAAATATGTAGCCCCGAAACCTAGGTCGTGGTCTTGGTCATTCTCTATAATTTCATCAAAGTTTAAGAAGGCTTGGTCGATAAGATTAGCAATCTCGTTGCAAGTCATATTGTTGTTACCAATAGTTTGACCATTGCTATAGATACTATTACTCCAACCTGTATTAGGTGACTGTTCATCACTAGTAAAATACTGTCCCGCACCACCACTTGGATTGTATATAAATGCGGTCAAGTCAAAATTTTCAAATATCGTACCCTCTAGGGAGACTAACTGGCTAGACTTATGGCCACTACTTCGCATCTTATTGGCATTGTACGCTGATGCGTAGAATACTTGTGCGCCGATTGTGGTATCATTGCCATTCGCCGTAGCATAATCTACCCAGCGGAGCAATGTGTTAGCAAGGAGTATTCCCACCACGCATGCCACAGGCACTATGACGAAATTTGCAAAAGCTTTGACGGCTTTGCCTAAAATCTCAGATTTACTATTCTTATCTCCACCATCGGTAGCATATTCCTGTCTGATCATAGCAACGATAGTAGATACGATGACGATGCCTATTGCAAGGACCATCATGGATATGAATAGATTGATGACAACTTCACTAGTTATGACTCTAAGGATAGGGTCTTGAGCAACTTGTTCGGTAAACTCCATCTGGAGTACCTTGTTATACCCTGGAGTGCCGATACCTGCAAGGGCACGAAAAACTGCTTGGAAGAAATCTGCAATATTAGCGAACGCTGCACCGATCAGGAATAATAGTTTGCTAAATATAGCGTAAATCAAATTAACTGCAAGCAACAATCCAGTTGAAAATAGATTCATCAACCAGCTCATAATGGTATCGATGATGCCTAGATTCATTACAGAGAACATAGTTTTTCCTCCGAGTCATTATTCTATAAGTTTATTATATTACATATTACGACAAAAATCAAATGCATTTAGTATAAAATTATTGTCATAGTAGAATTTGATATAGTGTGTGCTATTTTTGTGCGAAGTATGTGGCGGGGTGCTCCGCCGCGGGAGCGGCGGGAGCCCCAGGGGCTCGTGGGCCTGCTAGCTCTGCTAGCAGCCCGCACCCCGCCACCTACTCCACACAAAAAAAGCAAGGCACTATACCTTGCTCTATCCTATTCATCGTCACGTTTGAATAAATACTGCACAGTTGGCAGTGCCTCAATCCTCACTATACTCCTATTCATAGGGCCCGTGATGAGGAAGCATTGTCCACGAGGTGCGGTCACGATCTGGTCTTGCTCTTCCTTGTTGATACCACCTGCGTTCTTATACAGAGTGATAAGCTCGGTCATATCGTTTGGCGCAAGTGAGAAGATCATGGAGTATTGGCACGCGTTGATAACTGCAGTGGACTGCCTCTCAATCTCCTCTGATCCCACGAAGTCGTGGATATTCTGCGTGATAATTATCTGCATTCCATGATACTTTCTGATACGTTTTGCCATGTTAGCCATGAAGTCCAGTGCTATTGGATACTTTGGATTGATGAAGACGTGCGCCTCATCGACAGCCACGATTATTCGCCTGAATTCGTTCTCATCCCTATCCTCACCTGGCATCTCTGGGAAGTACTTGTCGTTGAAGTCCTTGTTCTTACTAATCTCGTTATCTAGATACTTGAAGACAAGTAACATCTGCGCGTTGGTGATAATGTCGTTTCGGTTGTTAGTTAGAGTACGGAAGTTGAAACAAACGAAGTTTTCATTGGTCTCAATGCTGGTTGGACCATTCCAAAGGTTGGAGTTCCTGCCGCCTGAAGCGAATTTCTCTATATAGACACGAATGGTCTGCAGCTGCGAGTGCTGATAATCGTCCTTCTCGGTCTTCAGTTCCTTATCTATGATCTTGATAAGGTCGTCAAATATTGGATAATCCTCAGGTCTTAGAGCCTCAAGCCTTGTGGTCTCGTCAATGCCCTTTGATGCATACAGTTTGACTAACAATGAATTTAACTTCTCAAAAGCATCGGCACTCATCCCCGGCAATATCAGCCTAAAGAATTGCTCAAGGAACTGCAAATGCGCGTTGTAGGAGTCATCGCTATCACCCTCATCAGCCTTAAGTGTGGTGAATATATGGAATGGATTGAAGATACCATCACTACTATTACCGACATCGATAATCTTGCCACCCAAGTGATCGCATATTGGTCGGTACTCATCCTCAGGGTCGAGGATAAATATGCGCGTGTTGTCCGCAGCGAGGTTAGCAAGTAGAGTTTTCGTAGCATAAGATTTTCCGCTACCAGACTTTCCTATTATCATCATATTGGAATTGGTACGAATATCGTTTCTCTGGAAGAAATCGGTGAACACTGGATATTGGTTATACCCGAGGTAGAATCCACGCTTATCTTGCAAAGCTGACGAGATATATGGGAACATAGCAGCAACAGTACTTGTCTGCATACCACGTTTGTAATACTTCAATTTGTCGAGCCTTGATGGAGAAGTAGATATGAAGGCATCCACTTGTCTACCGAAATTCTCGGTGTATCTATAGCCATTCTGCTTTAGCGTTGCACGCACTTCTTTCTTTTGGCTATCCTCTGCCACGATATGGATATTGACGTTGAAGAGGTTTTCACTACTATTCTTAAGTGATGCGAGCAAGTCGGTCAATGTCTCACGGTGGGTCTGTAACTCAATCTTTGCGCCCTCTCCACCAGCCTTACGCAGTTTGCCATCCACCTCCACGATGGATCTATCCAGCATCTTCTCAGCCTCAAACTTCCCTATAGGCTCTATATTGACCACGACTCTACATTGGTCGAGCTCAAATAACGGATAAGCCCAAGCATTTGGCACATATATTGGATATTCGGATATGGTGAACGTGCGGTATGCCACGTCGTCGATATAAGTATTTAGGCTAGAGAACCTCACTTTGTTTGGCCTAGTCCAAGCCACTTGCTCATCTGCTGTGAGGATATCTAGATCACGTTCATCAAAGTTGCTATCGTAATTTGCTTTTAGGAACGCTAAAAGCTCATTTCCTGACAATATGTTGGCAGTTATTGGCGTAGCTGAGGCACTTAGTGCCGATATCATACCCATTATGGAACTCCTAAGTTGCTCCCTACTCTTGTCGTAGACTACGAAGTAGTAGTGGCTCTTTAGGATCTTGTTGTCGTAATTTAGTTGTCTGATTGTGGCTAATCTTTCCTCAAAGACAGGTGACCTTGCCTCAATCTCATATTTCTCATACAGACCACGTTCTGTCATATCAAGCAGTGTATTGTATTTGTCGTCTTCATAATTTTGCAATTGGTCGAGGATCATAGGTTTCTTCAATTTCACAATGGTCATGTACTGGTCCATGCCAAGTCTATGGATTGCGTTGGTCATGGTTCGCACCACGCCCTCTTGTTTCTCCTCATCTAAGAGGAAGAATTCTATAGGGTCGATCTCAAGCACCATGCCGTAGTATTCACCATAGGAGATGAATTGTCCAAGGGAGATACCCTCGTATGGGAGAATCTTTTTGATGTCATGTGCTTTGTTGGTGTATTTCTTCTCATAAGATTTCCTAAACGAGATGAATCTGAATGCGAGGATCACCGCGCCATAAATTTTCACACCATCCGAGACTGGGACGAATAGCATACACCACAGTGTAGCGAATGCTATTGCCACATATATGTGGAACTGGAATGTGGAGAATAGTAGCAAGAATAGTATCGCGATACCGACTAGGGCAATGCCCACGTCCCCGAATGTTATATTCTTGTACAACTCCAATTTGAGTTTAGTACGTCTTGGAATAAATTTTGCAGCCATTTTTATTTACCTCTATCTATAATAAAGTTAGATTATATATAATACTATACAACATCTGGGTCATTTTACAAACTAAAATAACCCAAATTATCTTTTTGCCCAAAAGTTTGTGTGGCACGCCACTCTCCTGGGTTATATAAAATATGTTTGTTTGATTATCTAGAGAGAATGAAGTTGGTATGTGGGGTAAGCGTAGGAGCTTGCTCAATCCCCTCAGTCTGCACTTCGTGCATCCAGCTCCCCCTACTACGGGGCGCCTTACAAGGTTATAATTAATTTTTATCCGCACTTGTGAGCGCCTAATCGCCTAATGAGGTGTAGTATTAATCAAAAAAATATCCCATTTGAGGGATATTTTAATTTTTATTATTTTAAATATGTTTTTACTTACACAAACCAAATATTTCGTTATATCAACCACGTTTACTCTTGTGGAATATTGGATGAATGCAGAGTGCCGAACATCTGGCGGAGGTAATCATTTATAACGCGATAGTTATTGAAGTATAGGAATAATATAATGAATAGACCAATCACAGCAACTAGACCGATGATGGAATTGACCAAACGTTTTTTTACTTCCTTCCTCGACTCTTCACCATCAGCACGTGCAAGTTTGATACCAATTGACACTGCATACACCGTGCCACCAGCAGGTATCACTATCAACATCACAATGAAGAATACCTTGAATCCACCCATGATCTCAGCGAATCTAGGGTCATCAGCGGTATATTGATCACCACTAGTATTTGGCATACTGCTTGAAGTATTAGGGTCACCTAATATGCCATTATTTAGCAGTGCACTCACACTATGGCCGGTGCAAATTTCCATCACAACCATACTAATTAGCACTAGCACTAAGCTCACGGCAAATACTATGGCAAGATTTCTCTTTAAATTCTTGGTCCTCATATTTTCATACCTCATATATCATATTTTACACCAAAAATATTATCTTGTCTATACAATTCGTATCTAAATTATTATTGATTCATATTTATTCCACATAATTATATCTAGTTACACACTCTCTAGAGTATGACGCCGTATGGGAAAATTATAGTGATCATAACCACTCTCCCTTCCTCATATCTTGGCGGTTTCTTTGTTGCTCTAATTTAATGCGTTTTTGTCATAATATAGATGCTTATTGACAATAGTATTAGTGTTTATGGGAACATCGTGGTAGTTTGTGCAACTATCAATTTGACCAGATAGTATATAGATAGGTTAAGTGTTGGTACCAAGGCGAGCACGTAAGCACACTCAATCCCCCTCAGTGTGGCACGCCACTCTCCTAAAGTGTAATGAGTTATCTATAACAATTTAAGACAACTCTACCATCACTTTATTATTAGAATGTGGGTAACAAAGTTGGTATTAAGGTGGGAACTAGAGCCTATTCCACATACCAACTTCATTCCTTTGAATAATCAAACAAACATACTTTATTATAATCAAGGACAGTGGCATGCCACATCAATCAGCATTCTTGCCTACATTATGTACCAACTTTAATTTTTATCCCTCACCCTCATGCACAAAAAAAATAGAGCCTCACGGCTCTACTTTTTCTACTAAATTTTTGCTCATTATGCTGCAGCATCTTGTGTTTTAGTTGCCAAGTCATAGATAACTTGTACATTACTTGCAAGAATCTGTAACACAACTAACAGGATAATTGTCACAACGAATGCAATGATGAAGTAAATCATCTTCTTCTTTGCCTCGGTACGCTCGTCATCGCTATCAGCCTTTGCAAGTTTGACACCTAACCAAATTGCGTAGCCTGTTCCAGCAGCTGCTGCAATTATTATGATAGGAATCAATGCAATTCTAACTCCATCCAAAATTGGCTTTAGGATTTTTGTGTACCAATCTTGTGCCTGAACAGATTCAACCTCTCCTAGTAAAGTTAAGAACTTTGTCATTTTCCCCTCCCATATAGTAGCATGCGCTGCTACCAATCTTAAGTATATTTTAGCGAATACCGTGCCCATCGTCAAATATTTTTCACACGTTTTATAAAATTTTTTACTACAATTGCCATTTCTTTATAAATCCTAATGCATAAAGTGCCACAACGTGCGCCAAATTACTTGGATATTTATACATATATTCTTATATTTATAATTATTATAGTAATATATAGAAAAGATGGGTGGAGTAGGAAAATATGGAGGGAGATAGAAGTCGACATTAGTCCCATCAGATGGCACGATATGTCCCTTGATGATGACAAGCAAATTATAAGAAATGAAAAAATATGGTAGCTACTTTCTATTAGTGGGCATAAAGTTGGCACAAAGAGGGATAAAAGTCGGCTCAATCCCCTCAGTCTGCTAACGCATCCAGCCCCCTTTACTAAGGGCGGCCTATATAAAAAGGTCATAATTGAGTACAATCCCCTCAGTTGGCAAGAGCCAACAGCTCCCCCTACTACGGGGCGCCTTAAATTAGAATAAAGTTGATACACAGTTATGTTTTACGTCGCATTTTCATGGATAATCTCACTATACTCAAGGACACTGGCGTGTCACATCCCTTACCTCCACAAAGAATAAAAAACTCCTTACAATTTTTTGACAAGAATAAGGAAATTTTATTATACTAGTGTATAATAGTGAAATCTAGTTGAGGGTTTTATGAAAAATTTTGTTAAATATCTAATATCGTGTTTGGGAGGAGCTATCGCTGGTGTGCTAGTAGGAGCATTCCTGAATGGTCTGACTGGCAGCGGATCGGATGGATTCAACCTCGCTGCGAGCGACTTCTTCTCAGGATTTGCGCTGATGCTAGGTGGTGTGGGTCTTGCCATCGCCATACTAATATGCGTAAAAGGTGCTCTAAAGAAGATGGACGACTCGGGTGGATCGAGTGTGAAGACCGATAAGGACAAATTCTATGACCAACATTGGTGCACGGAAAAAGAATTGCACGACACCCCAAGGTATATGTTCACCACTTATGATAAATTGAAATATTCGAAAAAAGTTGGTTTCCCTCTGCGTGTGGAAAAGAAAAATGGCAAACTCATAGTCAACATGTATGATAAAGACCTACACTGTCTGGTCATAGGTACTACCGGTGCTGGTAAAACTACGCAATTCGTCAATCCTTTGATACAAATATTCAGTGAGAGCGCTGCAAAGCCAAGCATTGTCATCACTGACCCAAAAGGTGAATTGTACAACCTCCACAGTGAGAAACTGAGGAAACAAGGCTACCGTGTGATGGTCTTTAACCTAGATGAACCATTCAAATCCACTAGGTGGAATCCTATGGAGCGAGCATACAATTTGTGGGAAAAAGCACGCACAGCAAAGCAGCGCGTGGGCGTGCACAACATGGGTGACCAGCCAAGTAGTTACCCGACCCTTGCTTATTCAAAAGACGTCACATACACTTCCCCATGGTACGAATATGAGGGAAATGCTTATGCTACAAAGGAAGATCTCGAGCGCGCACTAACAGCATCTCAGCAACAATACAGAGTGCTTGCAGAGGCTGAACTAAAAGAAATTTGCGAAGCGCTGTGTATCGTCGAGTCAAAGAATGACCCACGTTGGGAAATGGGTGCAAAAAACTTCGTTAACGCCGTGATGCTCGCTATGCTAGAGGATAGCGATAATCCAGACCTTGGCATGACAAGGGACAAATTCAATTTCTTTAACGTAGCGCAGATTGCAAACTACCGAGATAATGACCCAAATAACGATATGTTGTCCATCACGGATTATTTCAACGGCAGGCCTGTGACTTGTCACTCGGTGAATCTATCCAGTGAGGTTATAAAGAATAGCGATAAGACCAAGCAAAACTACCTATCTATCTCCTCTGGTTATCTAGAGCCGTTTACCGATGCAGGTATATGCTACTGCACTAGTGCAAATGAGATGGACCTATCCCACTTTGACGACCAATCTACTGCATTGTTCATCAAGATTCCTGATGAGAAAGTAGGTAGGCACAAGATAGCTACTCTATTCATCTCACAATTGTACAAGACCTTAACTGAGATTGCTCGTGAGAATGGTAGAATAGCAAATGACGACCAAAAGGCCTATCTAAAACATCCAACGTACTTCATCCTAGATGAGTTCGCGAATATGCCACCAATTGATAGGTTTGACAACAAGATCACTGTGGCACGTTCTCGTCACATATTCTTCTGTCTGATACTACAATCCTACACTCAGCTAAATACCAAGTATGGCAACGAAGTGGCAGCCATCGTGCGTGACAACTGCAATATGCACGTGTATATTGCCTCAAACGATGATGAGACGAAGAAAGCGTTCTCTGAGCGTTGCGGTAACACCACAGTCACCACGACAACAAAGTCGTCTTCATCTAGCGGTGAGGGTGACAAGAAGAGTAAGAGCTCCTCAACACAAGTTAGCAAGGAACAACGTCCACTTATCTACCCAGACGAATTAGGTTCGCTAAAGGAAGACCTCATAGTCTCTATCCTAAAGGAACCTCCTATCAAAGCGCCATTCCAACCATCCTACAAACTCTCTGAATTCTTTGATATGCGTAGGCCTGAGCCAGATAGGACGCTAGCTGGATTCTTCGATGAGACCCAAGTGCTCTACGATATCCGCAATCGTAACCAAGTAGTCCTCCCACAGAGGAAGAGCGGCTTCGGCGGGTTTGGCGGCTTCGGCGGATTCTAATAACTAATAATAATTGCAAAATCCCTAGAAATAGGGATTTTTTTGTGCCAAAAAACCTCTAAAGTATAAGACCTAAAGGATTTCGTATAATAAGTATATATATTAAAATATATAATAATTATTTGGTAAAAATTTTTTGGTATGCTAAAATGTATTAAAGAATTACATAATTTGTCATGAAATGACAAAAGGTCAAAAGACTAAAAGGTAATTAAAAGTGGAGAGTAAGAATATGTCAAAGGTGTATGCAAGAATATCCGCTATCATCATGTCCGTGCTATGCTTAGTGCTTGGATGTGTATTAGTTTATGATAAAACGTATAGATACAATGCCGAAGGCGAAACCCTGGTCACTACCCTGGGTGAAGGCCAACCTCTAAAGGTACAACATTTGTCTTTTTCTTCCAATCCAAAGGACCACTGGGATGATGTGATAAAGGAAGCCCAAGGCACATCCAGTAATTCATACATAGACTCATCAACCAACGTTAACCCTGGCGATGATGTGATGCTAGAGACCTACAAGAATCAAAATACAACCGATGTGCTATACATTAGCTTCGCTTATCCTGAGAATGCTACCAACGGCCAGACAGCTTATGAAGTATCATCTGCTGATAAAAATAGCAAATACTACACCAATATCACCTCAGTCACTCTCACAATTAACGGTGACACATCAATTAGTCTATCTGAATATAAAAATGGTGGCGAAGAGAAGAACGATAAACTAGGTATCATCAACGGATCAGAAAAAACAGGTGGGAGCAACTCCATAAATACTAGTTATTTCGTTGGAGTCATTGACCTAAATAAATACAGCTTGCTCAGTAACGTAGAGACCGGTCAGTACACACTATCTTTCATCTATTCTTATCTAAGATTGGACAAGAATAATTCAAATAGTAATTTTGACCAACTGGGTCAGAGTGTCAACAACTTAAAATACGAATACTCCTTCTACCTATTCTCTGATGAACAATTCGCTACTAGTTATACAGGTGAAGGTGAAAAGACATACAACAACTACCCTGAGTTCCTAAATTACTCTATGCCAGATACCGAGAGTGAGACCACAGACAACGATGTGAAACTCAATGACGACAACGAACTCGCATATTTCTACTACGACAATCAGTCGACTCGTCCAACTCTAGAGTATGATATAGACAACTATCACCTATCATTCTACAAACAACGAGAGACCCGTGTGCTATATGACACATCTGTTACTCGAGATAGTGATGGCAAACGTACATTACATATAACGACCGAGGGACAACCTGAGCAGACACTAGAGGTATCCCCTACCAAGATTAATGGAGTGAACCATTATATCGCAAGACTAGTATTCTACGACCT
This sequence comes from uncultured Clostridia bacterium, assembly GCA_947629745.1. Lineage (GTDB taxonomy): Bacteria > Bacillota > Clostridia > Christensenellales > UBA1242 > CALWPI01. The sequence continues at coordinate 22,913 of CANREZ010000004.1, read as the reverse complement.
ATCGACCTACTACTTCACGGCTAGTTACCAGATACTGACCAATGATGGATACCGCGTGCTAGACATACCTTGTGCATACAACGGAAAAATATTGAGTGATGCAAGCAACGTAGTTGGTGAAAACTTTGAGCTACACGTGTATGGCGCAAGGCTTTATGCTGAGAAAAATATTGATGGTTCACTGCAAACTATCCCTATGTATTACTCACAGGATGGTTACACATTCGATGCTAACTACACCGCAAGAATGAATGTTTATCAAGTGACCACAGACAGCAACAGCAATATCTACAAGTCACTAAGTGACAAAAATGGTACTAATGGTTCAAGTCAATATGACAAATTCAGTGACTTGTTAATCCCAAGCACTAATTTATCTGGATTGCACTTCGATGTATACGGATTGGCTGCACTAGAGGGCAACACACCGGTTAGCAAGATATATTACTACAATGCACGCACGATTGAGGAATTTAAAGCACAAGAGAGCCCAACCTCCACAACGAACTTGTATTTCAACAACACGTTTGGAATGGAAGCAGGATTCTACATCATCAAGATTTCATTCACATTCAACGAGCGCTCAACCAATGTGTATAGCGAGTACTTCATATTCGCTAAGACCGATGGCCAGCCAAAGACCGCAATACTCACAATGAATGAAAATAACCATGACACCGCACCGCTATCCAGTCCATTCTTCACCAACAAAAACGTCGTGATGACCGTGGGCTACAATCCAGAGAAAGTGGATAGCTCTAATGGCGACAGTGCAAAGAAAACTGAGTATGCAAACTATCTAAATTATAGTTACTTCTGCTCTCCATACGAAGTGGAGATTAGGAGGAAGAGCTTCGAGACTACAAACGCTGAGTACACTCCTGTCGTGTCAAATGACCAATTCGAGAGTTACTTCGCAGGTAGCAATCAAGATAGTTACACCACATTAACCGATGACGGCAACTATGAGTTTGTGGTAAAGTATGGCAAGCTCGCAGAGATAGTCTACACCTTTGTGATAGACACCACACCTATTGGGGATATCCAAGTGTATGACGCACTATCGAGCAATGGTGGATATCTATGGAATATAGACTCTGCTACAGGAAATCCTGTAACTAAGCCTAATATCACCAGCAATGCTTTTGGATTGCATTTCTTCCAAAAACAAAGTGGTGCAAGGATTAGCGTATCTTACAAGTCTTATCAACTAAGCTATGATAGCAACGCTGCTAAGAAATATATCTTGACAAATAACAATATCGGCGGAGGCGTATCAACTGACTATAAGATTAGCCTCTCTGCTATGAAAGATATATTTGATAACACTAATGCTGCATGGACGCCATACAACTACAACGGTGATGCATATGGCAGCACGAGTGTGACGAATCCTCTAAATAGCCAAATCCTCTACACTGCAACGTCCACTATATATTACTTCCACTTAGTAGATCAAGCAGGCAATGAGGCAAATATCCCAGTGATGATAGACAAATCTCAACCATATATCTATCTACATCCTAAGGCAACTAATAGTCTAAATATAATCACCAATGACACCACAGTGTATTGGTCGGCAAACAAAGCCTTTGAGATTGATGGATATGCTGATAGCGATGGAACAAAAGTTTCTCGCGAAATACTTGGTATCTTAGGCAAGGCTACAAACACCGCAAGTGACACGGGAATTGTAAAAGGTTCTGAAGCAACTGATGACAAAACTCCTATTGAACAACAGAATAATGGTTCAAATAAGAACTATGTGTTTGTTGGAATATCCGATGTACTTGTAGATGGCAGTCTAGCAAGTGAGGGAGGATCAGTAACTAACCTCACTCCAACCACTTACTCCCCTACTGTACATAAATTCTTACAATACTTCGCTGATACAACGCAACATCCACTTAATCAACAAAATGCTGTGTATAGTGGTGAGGGTGCTATAAATATCCGCGTGACTGATGCCGCTGGTAACCAGTCGATGACGACCGTTGAGATGAACTTCGATAACACCCTTGGCATCATCTTTGTGGAGAACAATAATGGCAAAGTGATGGCTGCAAACAACATCCTCTGGCGTAATGTCAGCGCAACACAGTTGCACTTCACATATCTAAGTAATGTAAGTTCATATACAGTGGCAAGTGTGCAGTATGCATACTTCCCATTCAGTCTAGATAGATATGCTGCTCTGCTTAGCTCCAGTTCCACAACCATGAGTGATATAAATGGAATACTAAGTTTCAACAATCTATTTAGTGAAAATGGCAATGACTATGACACTAATCAAATCACATTCCCATTTGGCACACAGGACGCTACCTGGCATCAATTAACGTTTGATAACGGTGGTAACAATAAGTACACTGTAGCAAATGAGAGTGGCAATACCCGTGTAGCATCCGGCACAATAAATGAACTAAACGGCAGCACCCGCGAGGGACTGTATGTCATCAAGAGAACGTATTCACAAGATGTGCCAGAGGGCAGCAAGGATAAAAAGATTAAGTACTTCACCATAATTGTCGATAGGTCTGGTGTATTTAGCATTGATCCAGCAGTTGTGGATGAGGATCAACTAAAATTCCAAGTAGGTGGCGGGACAAGTTTCAAACTAGGCAGTACTGTATCTGAGACGCTAAATGCATCGCTGCTACAGACATATATCAACAACTCCTCAACGCTTGCATTTACTGATAAGAAATTGCCAGTAACGCTAAATATTGCACTAGATAAGTACAACACATATGCTGCACTCAGTGCGTTAAATATTACTGGTGATAATGCACAAGACTTTATAGAGAATGCAATCAAGTTAAACGAGGAGACATACTTCCCACTCTACAAGCAACTCTCATACGTAGATGGTGGAGCAACTAGATATATCCTCGATAGCGTGTTAGTAGATCCTAATAAAGTTAATACCGATGATTGGGACTCAGACACAATTGCTACAACTACCGTGCAGGCGGCATCAAATTATGCGTTATCGCTGCATATGAAGGATATATTCGAGGAGAACAACCCATCGAATATCGCAAGCAAATTCTCGTTCAACTTCCTAATCCAATACGACACGCCAAACGCTGAGTTTAGCAGAGGCAGTAACCATTCGTTCATCCCAACATTCACTGATGAGACGACCACAGGTGGCACAGTACGCAACGTCGTGTACAACAATATCAATGACCAAGAATTGTATCTCACTCTAAACGACTACAAGACTATATTTGAGGCTCGTATCGATCTAACTAATATCCAGATTAGTTACAACGGCACAACCTACAATGTGTCAATTGATAGCAGCAACAAACTGACAGTCAATGGTGTGGAGATGCCTGAGGCTCTACAAGTAGAAGACTCTCGCGCTGATTACGTGCGTTACACAATCGATATGACTAAGATATGTGGCAATCATGAGGGAACGTACTCGGCAAAGATTGTCCACTATGACAGCAATCATGAGACGAACATACAGGTCACAATCGACCGCACCGCTCCTACCCTAAACTTCGATAGATTGCTAGATAGTGATAGATGGCTAAGTAATAGAGAAGATTATGAATCATCATATTTCTTCCCAATCTCATCTGCCACCGAATTTGTAAATAACAATAGCACACTTGAAACACAGATGATATATTTCAAAAAACTTGGAACAGCTAACGATGACTTCAATTACTCTACTTACACTCCAAGTAATTCATTCAATTCAAGTGATTACAACAATAGTTTCATCTCTTGGCCAGCAAATACTGAGACAATCACCGCAGCCGATATTCTTAGGATTTATGCCGGAGATATCGCAGGCTACTATGAGTTTGTGGAAGTAGACCAAGCAGGCAACTACACCAAATATGTCGTGCATCTATCCGACGGAGCTAACACATTCGCTCCAACACTTAGGTACACAAACCTTGGCACTAACACATATTCTAACGTCACCCCATCTGATGAGGCAATCAATGGTCAGGGACTAGAACTAGTCACCATGTCAGGCGCAGTCGATGGATGGCAGCGTGTGACAATCAGTGATGAGAATGGCACACTTTATGATATAAAGAACGACCCAAGGATAAATGGTATAGAGAGTTTTGATGCGTTCATTGCCGAGTTTAATTCAGCAATTGCTGCAATTGAGGCAGATACTGCTAAAACTTCCTATTCATTCAATATCAGATTTATCAATAGATATGATAGCACGTACGACTTAGCATTCGTCTATACTATCCCAACACCAATTCTAAAGATAGTGCCAGTGCAACTATCGGCTAACGAATTCTCCATCACCATCCCAAGGGATACCGTGCCGGGTGGCAAGACTGAGCTAGTTAGATTCGAGGTGTATCAATTCACCAACAACGCATGGAACTTGCTAAGCCAAGATGCACGCGGCAAAGCAATCCCATCACATCCAAATGCAGATGATGTATTTGTCTTTGGAGTAGGTGCATACAAATTTACCACCCTTGACAACTTCGATAGACTTAGTGAAGAATATTACGCATTTGGCGTGCAATACACTGTGGATATTGATTATGGCGCATGGTCTCATGTGACAATAGATGATGTCAATTACACCGCTCATCACGTGACAATGACCTTCCCATCACCAACCTATCAGTCTACAATTAGTTATATGGACCCAAATAATAGTTACCTTGGCTGGCAGACATACAATACCACAAGCCCACTCAGTTTCGCAGATATCACAATCAGCGAGATAAATAGTCTAAGGACGATAACTGTCGTGCTTAGGAGTGGAGACGTGAAGTCATTTAGATTCCGAATTGAGCTTGTCACCAACGGTCAATTTGACACCGAAGGTCATCCACTCACAAGCTTCTATGAATTTGAGATCACTCATGAATTACAAAATATTATTGTGACCAACGTGGGTGATGAAGTGATATCCGGCATCAGCCGTGATAGGAATAATCCAACCGAAATATCCGAGGACTTTAAAGTCACTTGGTCTGACGGCAGATTTGGTGCAACGGTGAGAGTGGAGAGGACATATTTCGACTCTACCCTAAATCGTAATATCACCCAAGTGATAGACAATGTGACCAAGGGTTATACCCTAACACTCGAGGGCACATACAGATTGTCCATCACCAATGGCCTAGGATATAGCGATACATCAAATGACCTGTATATCAGGAAGATTATATCCAATCTATCTACCTACGCCGTGATAGGTGTGGTAAATGGCATTGAGCAGAGGTTCACCGCAAGTCCACTCGCAGCAGTGTACAACACAAGGCCTCTACACACATTCTATGTCACATCAATATTTGACAAACCAGAAAGTGATGAACTAAATATCACATTTGACGGAGACACAACTGGTGACATATCCGGCAACTATATCTTAATCCGTGTCAATAGGAATAATAACTTAGTTGTCGAGCGTGTAGCAAATAGCAACAATCGTAATTTATTTAGAATCTACGGCACAGGCTCTATGGGTGCTGAGCGTTATGTAGAGATCATCCGCATCGCATCCGAGAGCAATATAGCTCATCCTTCATTCACCGATATGGATATAGCTGGTGAGGATGGAGTGATAGAGGGCATCAGTGACATGAGGCTTGCTACTAGCGGCGTAGTCGTCACGTTTGACGCATTCTACTCTGTGCCAGGCAACATGGTGCAGGCAGACTACTACTATAACGGTCACTACGTGCAGACCTACTACACGACCGCAGCAGAGAAATTTACCTTATCCATTACTACAACCGGTCGCCATAGACTAGAATTCTATGACCTCGCAGGTAATAGACAAGTATTTGGCACTAACAACTATGTGGAATTCTACATCATCAACGCTGTGGAATTCATGATAAACGAGGATACCCCAATCGAGGGTTACATCACAAACTCTGGTGTGACACTCACGCTATCCAATAGATCGCTATACGCATCCACTAGCCCAGAGGTGACTGCTACACTAAATGGCAATACAATCACTGCTACAAATATTGGTGCAGGTGGTGGCTATGTGTATTCATTTAATGATCCGGGCAGATACAGTGTGTCCATCACAAGTTTCGTGACCGATAGTAGGAAGCCAAATGACACCCCAACGCCAATTATGACGAAGTACAATTTCGTGATAATTAGCCCAACCATTGCTACATCCTTTGTCAGTATTTCCTCAAATCTTGGATTTACAATCGACAGAGTGAGCAAAGGTGCTAACGAAAATTACGAGATACCAAATGACAATAGCTTGATCCTCTCCTCTACCCTCACAGGCAACGACACATATCACGTGTATGTGACAGCAAGACTTGCAGGATACAACGAGACTCGAGCATTTGACTTCGTGGTATGGATCAACGACGAAAATCCAGCAGTTAGTGCATCCATAGATTTTGGTACTAGCACGAGCAAGGAAATAGTCGTCTACTACAATACCAATGTCATCTACAGTCAGATTGGTGATAGCTACATCACAGCAACGGGTTATGGCACTCCAATTGAGATCAATGCCGAGACCGCTGGTGAGAACGTAAGACGTGAATTGACACTAAGGACAGTTGGTGACAACTGGATACAAATATTTACCAAGGAAGGACAACTAGTCGCATCCTACAAACTCACCCGTACTCAACCTCTAAATACCGCGGCAATCATAGTGATAGTGATAGCATCGGTCGCAGTGGTTGCAGGCGTTGTGATATTCTTCGTACTAAGACGTAGAATGAAGGTGAAATAATCTATTAGTGTATATTGTGGAATTATTAAAATAAAAAGTTTCATCTTTGAAATATTGAAGTAATAAATCTACAATCAATAGATAAAAAATTGCTAACAACCCGTTAGCAATTTTTTTGTTCTTTATAAATATTTTATTTTATATAATGTGGATTATATATTTTATTATATAGGTAACATTTTATTTTTATAATTATCGATAATGATATTTAAGTTGCAATCTTATAATTACATATATTGTTCTTTAAAATATATTAACACTAATATATAGGTTACATTCATTCAAGTTATTTTAATACTCTTCTTCTATTATATATTTTACTATTCAATGCAAAAAAAAGATGCCAAAGTAAATTGACATCTTTCCTCACATTTATAAAGTAAATTTATTTGAGTTCGACAACTGCGCCAGCTTCTTTCAACTTTGCTTCATAATTCTTTGCTTCCTCAGCTGGTACGTTCTCTTTGACAACGGATGGTGCTTTGTCGACGATTGCCTTAGCATCGCTAAGTCCTAGACCGGTTAAGTCATGGACAGCACGGATGACTGCAATCTTGTTTGGTCCGACTTCCTTGAGGTGAACGGTGAATTCGCTCTTTTCCTCTGCAGCAGCCTCACCTGCAGCAGCAGGTCCAGCAACTACAGCAGCAGCTGCGCTGACACCAAATTCTTCCTCTAACATCTTGACAAGCTCGGATACTTGCATGACTGATAGTTTCTTAATTTCTTCAACAAATTCTTTAAGTTCCATAATTTTTCTCCTTATATACTACTTAATTTTTCTTTGCAATGGCATCTAGCGCACGGCATAGTGCAGACATAGGTCCATTGAGAGCAGAAAGTAACATTGCGATGAGTACTTCCTTGCTTGGTGTTTTGGCTAATTGTTTGATCTCTGCTTCGTCAATTACTCTGCCGTCAAGCAAGCCAAACTTGACAGACATTTTGCCATAATCGTTAATACCATCCACAACGATTTTGCTAGCAGATACTTCGTCTTGACCAAAAGCAACGGAGGTTGTTCCTTCTAAGTGCTTTGCGTCAAAACCTGTGATTCCTAGTTCGTTCAATGCGCGGAGCATGAGTCTATTCTTGTAGACTTTGTATATGACGCCAGCCTTGGTTGCCTTCTTCCTCAGATCTACAGCTTCATTACCTGATAGACCAGTATAATCTAGGAAAACGACGGACTTTGCTTGCTTCAAATTCTCTTTGATTTCTTCGACTAAGACTTTCTTTGCTTCCTGATTAGCACTCATTATTATCCTCCTTTATAAATGTGGATAAAAATAAAACCTTACGCCAAAGTTAAAGCGTAAGGTTGCAAAATTCACAATCTAAACATTTTAACCTCGGTACGATTATTAAGACATATGTCCCGTACTGTCTATGGTATAAAATTTAATTTTTATCATGGGTATTATATCTAAAATATATACTATTGTCAATAGATTTTGCTAAAATTTTTAGTTAGTTTACTCGTCTCGATTGCCATTCCTGTTTAACTCAATCATGTTATCGAATTTCGAATTTCTGATATCGTCAACCCATAGCCTTGGCCTATGATTTAGTAGTAGATTGTATGTAATTACTTTGCTCCAGAATATGGTATCATCTAGAGTTTGAGGAATGAAATCGTTATCAAAATCTAGTTCCTTCAGTATTCCATCAATATTTGTTAGGCACTCTACAATATGATCGCTCGATATAGGTGTGGCACCAGATGATTCCTCAATTAATCTATCTAGTATATCATGTTGCTTTAATTCCTTTATTGTATCATATCTAGTATGTATCTTTCCCCAAGGGGTTACCTCCTCCTGTGCAAAAATTTCCACATTACTCTTGTAATATCTAAGGAGTTTCGTTGGAATCAAGCTAAATGCCATGGATACAGCAGGCTCAACATTATAAATATCAAATAACTGATATGCTCCACGTACATTATCATCTGATGTGGCAGACTCTGCGTCACCATCGCTAGATCTATTAGATAAGATGGTTGCTATATCTTCATCACTTGAGTCATGTTTTAGGATATCCACAACTTTTAAATCCGCTGTTGGGTCGGAGGTATAATTTCCTTTGATCCCATATTTTGGGTCATTTAGCATTACCTTGCAAGCGACATGGGATATAATATCCTTATCCCTATTTTGCATCTGCAGATACATTAGGTCACATTTTAGGCCCGGCATACCTAGTCTAAAGGTACATGCTTGTATGAACTGCGAAACTGCAGTGCACACTCCCCTATTTATTTTGTTTAGCTGAGCCATATCAAAAAATTTAGATGATATTGCATCTTCTACATATCCGAATCTCTTGACTGCATAATAATATATCGTCTCAAATGCTTCGAATGGAGATAGTCCTGCGGATTTTATATCACTACATAGATCATTTATCCTTTCATTAAGGTCTATAATATCGTCTGGACCTAGCAGATTTTGTGGATGATCCTCGACAGTCTCATACTCGCTGATATCTCTGGCTCTGCCACGATCTAGTGAGTCGTCATATCTAATATTTTCTGTTTCGTCTACCTCACTAATTTTTACCCATCCGCCGTGTTTGCTGCTAGATACTAATTTGTCTAGTTCCTGCAATTTATATAGCACTTTACTAGAATAAATGTACGCTGGTGTTACTGCATAATGTCTGAATGCTGCGGTAACAAAAATATTCACGCTGAGACCTTGGTCCAGTAGATATCTTATAGCGTCCTCCAATTTATCCAATAGGTCTAGTGTTAACTCCGACTTATTGATCAGAAGAGTAAATACATTCGCTGTTGGGAGCTTTGGAGGATTCATATTTAGTCTATATAATGACGAATGCTCTATGTCCCCTACATTCACTTGATTAATTTTGATAGCATCATCACCCCAAGAATATTTATTCCTCACATATTGTCTCTCAGCCTTTGCATTATTGCGATGAGAGATATAGAATTTCATATAGTCGCTAAACATACTCTTCTCATATTTTAGCCTATCCACATATATTTTGTGGATAGCCTCCATATCCCCTGCTGTGATCGCATCAAGTAATTTGACGCCATCAGCTGAATGTGAATTAAAAGTGAATATCATATTATCCCCTCCATATTTTAATTTCTTTGAATATCCAAATAGATAAATATTTTATTTCCCGTCTCCACGGTTGTCATCACTATTTGTATTCTTGATAGCCCTTAAATAATAATTCACTGCATCCTCAAATAGCAGTAACCAAGTTGGGTTGTTAGCATCGACGAAGTTACGCGTAAATTTCGTGCCGTCAACAATTCCACGCAAGTATTCCACATCACTTAGACCAAACTCGTCACATAGGCTTGCCATCATATTAGTGAATAAATATCGCATAATGGTGTATGGAATCTTCTTTGGCTCTCCCCACTTGCTAAATTCGTCATAAATGAATTGAGCACTGCCCTCATAATTTTGGAATATTCCATATAGAGCATAGAGTCTCCTGTATGGAACAGCATAACTAGGTACAGTATCCGAATTTACATAAACACTTTGCCATAGTGCCATATCAAAAGGCATCAGGAAGTGTGCGAATGATACAGCATTTTTATTAATATCATACAACGATTCATTGCTGCTACTCTTAGCGTCACTAAATGAGTCCTCGATAAATGTGCCACTCACTGGAATATGATTGGTCTGGTACTTGTAATCGCATAATGTAATCTTATTGACCAATGCCTGCTGTGGGTTGCCCTCAGTATCATAGTAGCTGATGCACACATAGTCGCAGCTAAGACGGCTGTACTTTAACTTGTCCACTGCAGCCTTAATAAATGTCGCAAAGCCAGCTTGTAGTCCCAACTTGTGTTTCAATAGACCAATGAGAGTCCTGCTCTCTTCAAGCCCAATATCTTGCTTCCTAAAATTGTGCACTGCATAGTAGTGAATATAAGCCATTGCCTCAAGTTCGGAATAATGGTTATTTGTAATAGTGGTTGTTATCTTCTCTAGTTCCCTATATATTAGTTTGATGTCATCAAGGGTCCACATTCTATTTAGGCCTTCTTCATAACTAAATATGCCCGGCACTCTAGCACGTCCCTTACGTTCCTCATCATCCATACGGATATTGATAGGTGGATATATCTCCATGAATCTAAGCGCGCCCCTATGCTTAGCGTTATTTAACTGCCTATCTAATTCGTCTAACAACTCTATATTGAAAACATTATAATAATAATTAACTTTAGAATTTGGTAGCTGATCATGAATATTCTTAAATAAGATAATGTTTACCGTAAAACCTTTTTCGTCAAAATATTTGATAAGACCCTTAAGCTCATCCATAATATCTCTATGTAACTCACCTCTATTTAGACGAATTGTGATAACGTTTGCGGTATAGAATGTATATGGGTGCGGTATCCTTTCGGTCTTTTCACCCGCCTCTACTAATTGCTTATTAGCAAGATATACCGCTAGGGCCTTGCTATAAGCCATTTTCTTATCCTTTAGGAAATCAATATATTTCTTGTATATCCCGTCATAGTCACCATTTACCACTAGTTCATAAATATTCTTATCATCAAAAAATTCCTCTAATCCCTGTGGTCTAAACTCAAATGGGACACCTTCACCTTTGTAACAATTGAATAACATGACTCCTCTCCTATTACTTAGTATATTAACACAAAAATTACTACTTTTCAATACCAAATATTTTTAATAATAAAAAAAAGATATAGGTGCTGCCACCTATATCAATTGCTAACAAACTTTCATATGATGATCCGGGATAAATGCACGAAGCTCGGACATAAGGAAACTATCGGTATTCACTTCACATCCTATCTGATATGCTTTGCCCGTCACACTGCATTTTGCCACAACTGGTGTTGTGCCTGGATATGATTTTAGAGATTTTACAATACTCTCATGCAGAGCAATATTCGTTAGGTCATACATGAGATATAACGTCTTTTCCCTAGCATGTGGACCTTGATCAGCGCTATCTGCTATCCTCTCCCAAGCAACAATGCTATCCACAACAACACTTGGGGGCATTCCCGGTCTAAGATTTAGTTTTCCCGAGATAGTCACCAAATTGTCGTCCTTTGCTATATCCTTGTTCTTAGCATAAACTAGTGGGAATATCGTTATCTCCACTGAGCCATGCAGGTCCTCCAATTTCGCAAATGCCATTTCCTTGCCGGCTTTATTCATATGACGCTTATACTCAGTGATCATGCCACCCATAGTCACGTGGTCGCCATCTTTTAGTCCACCAAGGGTTATAATCTCATCATTGTTATCGTCATTGTCCTGTCCACCTTCACCTAGTGACATATCTTCACTATTGTACTCGAATGTATCTAATTTTTCCTTGTACTTATCCAGTGGATGGCCTGAGATGTAGATGCCGACTAGACTCTTCTCCAGTTTTAGCTTAGTCTCATAACTATACTCTGGCATATCTGGATACTCTATCTTATTTGACTCATCATCGACTAGCACGGTGTCAAACAAACTGTACTGGCCAATAGCTCGACTATTTTTATCCGCAGCGACACGGTCAATTATCTTCGGATAAACATTCATCAGCTGCGACCTATTCTTGCCGAAGCAGTCAAATGCCCCCGATAGTATCAAGCTCTCCATACAACGTTTATTTAGGTTGCCTGGTGCTTGACGATTGATGAAGTCGTAAAGGTCCTTATAATTTCCTCCACGGTCACGCTCAGCGATAATGGAGTCAATGAGGTTGATGCCAACGTTCTTTAGCGCAGCGAGGCCAAAGCGAATCTTATTCTCCTTGCCCTTGCAAGTGAAGTACGTATCAGATAGATTGATATCTGGAGGCAGGACCTCAATACCCTTTTCCTTTGCATAACGAACGTAATTTGTGATTTCATTAGCCGCAGTGATTCTATTATTTAACACAGCGGTGAGGAATTCTTTCTCATAATGACATTTTAGATAAGCCGTCTGATATGCAACGAATGCATACACAGCCGCGTGAGATTTGTTGAACGCGTAACTAGCGAATTTCTCAATAGCATTCCATAGTGTATTTGCTAGCTCCTCGCTCATGCCACGCTTTAGCACTCCATCGATAGCTGGTTTGCCGCCCTCGGCTGGTCTGCCATTTAGGAAGACTAGCTTCTCCTTTGCCATATTATCTAGCTCTTTCTTACTCATCATACGGCGGACGATATCTGCCTGTCCTAGAGAATATCCCGCAAGAGTCTGAAGTATCAGCATGACCTGCTCTTGGTACACTATGACACCATATGTGTCCTTCACAATATTTTCCATATCCGGATGCAAATACTTTATCTTATCCGGATGGTGTTTGCCGTAGACATAATTTGGGATCTCATCCATTGGACCTGGACGGTAGAGTGCGACTCCTGCTATCAGGTCCTCTAATCTAGTTGGCATGAGCTCCTTCATGAATCGTACCATTCCGCCGGATTCGAATTGGAACACGGCCTTGGTATCTCCACGAGATATCATGTCAAAGACGTCTTTGTCGTCGTAACCATGCTTATCAAAATCTATATCAACGTCGTAATTTTCCTTGATATACTTCTTAGCATATTTTATATCAGTCAAGTTCCTAAGGCCTAGGAAGTCAAATTTTAAGTGTCCTAATTTTTCCAACCACTTATTCTCGTACTGAGTCGTGACATCATCACCGATCTTTGCAAGTGGGATATAATTGAATAGATTGTCAAATCCTATTAACACTCCGCATGGGTGCACTGAGGTATTCCTTGGCGTATCCTCTAGTTTTGCTGCAATATCCACCATACGCTTGATGTCGTCACTGGAATTGTACAATTCCACTAGGTCTGCACTGCGACCCGTTGTGTCATCAGGATTTAAGCCAAACAATTTTACTATCATATTCTCATCACCTGGCTTTGGGTTAGGCATGAGTTTCGTTATATTATCTGTCACGCTATATGGCACGCGCAGCACACGGCCGACGTCCTTTATAGCGTTCTTTGCTTTCATTTTGTTGAACGTGATAATCTTCACCACACGGTCTGGGCCGTATTTATTTAGGACATAGTTGTACACTTCATCACGTCTATTATCCTGGAAGTCGATATCAAAGTCTGGCGCGGTGATACGTTCCTTATTGATGAACCTCTCAAAAAACAGGTCATATTTTAGCGGGTCAACATTAGTAATGCCAATGGTATAAGCCACAAGTGATCCTGCGCCTGAGCCTCTACCTGGCCCAACATCTATATCATGGGACTTTGCAAATTGTATATAATCTCGCACAGTCAAGAAATATTCGACGAAACCTTGACTCTCGATGAGCGACATTTCCTTTTCAATTCTCTCGTCAATCTCAGGTGTGTGTGCGCCAAATTTCTTTTCTATTCCAGCATTTATCAGCTTCCACAAATAAGACTCAGGATTAGTCTCGCCTTCCGGCAATTGGAATTTAGGGAAGTGATAGTGACCAAATTCGAATTTCACATTGCATTTCTCAGCAATCTCCAGAGTTGTGGCGAGGCTCTCTTCGTCTCCCGGGAACATCTGCGCCATCTCGTCATAAGTTTTTAGGTAAAACTCGCTATTTGGCATCTTCATCCTATCTGGGTCGTCGATACGCTTGCCCATATCTATGCAGGATAGCACGTCTTGTAGCTCGGCATCCTCGCGGTTGATATAGTGAACGTCATTGGTAACAACCGTCTTAATACCTAGTTTTCGCCCTATTTCCTTTAGCTTAGGATTGATGATGCGGTCTTCCTCCAAGTAGTGATTTTGCATCTCTAGATAGAAGTCATCACCAAATAAATTCTTGTACCACTCAGCCTGCTTCATCGCCTCAGCGTCCATACCCTTTAGGATATACTGTGGAATATCTCCCCTAAGGCAGGCGGATAACACGATTAGCCCCTCGTGATATTTCTCTAGAGTTGCGTAGTCGATCCTTGGTTTGTAGTAGAAACCATGGGTATAGGATAGTGTAGATAGTTTGCACAGATTCTCATATCCCACTTGGTTCTTAGCAAGGATTATTAGGTGATTGTAATCGAATTTTCCTCTACTATTCATATCCGAGCATAGGTAAAATTCGCAACCTATAATAGGCTTGATGCCATTATGGGTACACTCGTTGTAAAAAAGCATGACACCATACATGTTGCCATGATCCGTGATAGCCACAGCCGGCATGCCAAGTGATTTGCATTTCTTCACCACTTGGACGTATCTAGCCGCGCCATCTAGCAGACTAAACTCAGTATGAAGATGTAGGTGCACGAAATTTCCCATCCGACTACTCTCCCTTACTTGTAATTGTACCACATTATGCGCGCTCTAGACAAGTTACTTTGATATGCAAAGTGCCAAAAAATTCTATGCAAAATGTGGTGCTGAACTAAAAAATTGTGGCACATACCACAACTTTTTTACTTTTTGCCAATAATCATTACATCAAGATTACTTGTATTTGCCTGATTTGATGCTATCTGCTATCTTAATTATCTTTTGGAATCTATGATTGATGCCACTCTTTGATATATTTTCGCTACAAAGCTTCACCAATTGCTCGAGTGGTTCATCGGGATTTGCTAGACGAATTAAGCACAATTCACACAGCGCGTCATCTAGGCTATCTATGCCAATTGTATCCGATATAGTCTCGATGGCATCGAGTTGGCGCATACTGGCACTAAGGGTCTTGCTAAGATTTGCCGCAAAACAATTATTCTGGCGATTCACGTTATTTCGCACTTCACGAAGGGTGGCCTCATTTTGTAGTCTTAGAACACTCTTTGGCGCGCCAACTAATGCTAGCACGTCACATATTATCTGATACTCCTTGATGTAGACTAAGATATTGCTCTTCCTTATAGTTATCTTGGCAGGAATATTAAACTCTCCTAGCAGCTTTACAAAGTCCTCAGCCAGTGTCTCGGAATTTAGGATGAACTCAAAGTGATAACCCGAACTAATCTTCCTGCTATCGAATCTCTTTATCACAATATTTGACGTGGCACAGCCAACGAACATACCCTTAATAAATGCTATCTTGCACGCCTCAGTTGGCAGATTCTCCCAAGCAATGCCGTCGACAAATTCTAGCGCCCCACCCTGCAGTCTAAATACTCCAAGGTCGAGTAGTAGTGCCTCAGCATCAGCTGGCACATATATGGTGTAGCGAGTGATGTGATTTGGCATATCTGTGGAGACTAGCGATGGCTCACAGTGATAGACCCTCTGCATCACGTCACGCACAAGCTTAAATAAATCCTTTAACTCCGTGTATATGAGTATGGACTTTTTGCCGCTAGTGATATCTAATTGCCCTGCGGATTTTATGACACCCGCCAAAAATGCCTTTGCAGTCGATTGATCTGCAAACTTCGCTCTCAGTACCTCAATTTTCGCATCTTTTGCAAATGACATATTTCCTCACTTTTTGTCAAAAACTACTATCTAATTGTCAATTCTATCTTTATTTAATCCAATATCTTGTAATTCATCTATATTTACTACACGAATGCTTGGGATATCGTATCTTAGCATAATACAAGCTGCTGGAGTGCTAATGCCGACATCTTTTGCTCTATGTGCATCACTATCCGCAACGAATTTCACATCAGTCGATAGCATATCACAGATATCGTTATGTGAAAAGTACGTACCCTTGCCGTTTAACTCGACTAATACATCATGCTTTGCTGCAAATTCTGCTAGTCTCTTGCAGTCAACGGTGCAATTGGCGTATCCTAGATGAGCTAATATCTTCACTGGATATTTTGCTATCGCACGCTCATAGGCTAGAGTATTCTTCTCAATTCTCTTCCTGCTTGCTCTAAACGGTCTAAATGTATTAGGGAGTAGGAAGGTAAAGAATTGCTTAATGCTAGTGTAGAATAATTTGTGATATCCTAGCACTATTATATCGAGCTGGTCTAATATATCACTAGGCACATCAATATCGCCCTTATCGGAAATTAAGTTTGCTTCTAGCCCTAGTAAAATTTTAATTGGATATATAGCACGAAGTCTCTCAATCTCGGCTTTTATCTCAAAAAATTTCTTCCTATTTATCCCGTGTGCTAAGTGGCGGAAACTATGCTCAGTGATAGCGATCTCCTTAAGCCCTCTCTCCACTGCCACACGGACATTATCCTCAATAGAGCCTGTCCCATGGGTGAATATAGTGTGTGTATGATAATCTGCTAATATCTTCATCTGCCCTTCCTATATCATTATTATCTCGCACTCAATATCTACATTGTAGTGAGCGCGCACTTCATCTTTTAAATATTTTATCAATTTTGTGACATCTTGGCAACTTGCATGACCACAATTGACGATAAATCCCGCATGTTTGGTGGATACCTCAGCATCACCAATGCGTTTACCCTTTAGACCAAGACTATCTATCATCTTGCTCACTGGTCCAGCAGAAGAGCGCTTAAATACACTACCCGCACTAGCCAAATTTGGTTGGCTAGATGCGCGCAAAGAAATTATCTCCTGCATCTTTTGCTCTATCGTATCATGTTCGCCCGAGGCTAGTGTGCAAGTAACAGATAATATTATTGCGCCACTTAGGTCCTGAAATACACTGTGCCGGTAATCAAACTCTAAATCTTTAACGCAAAAATACCTAATCTTGCCATCAAAATAATATGTCACATTATCCACAATGTCACTCATGCTCGTGCCGTATGCACCCGCATTCATGTACACTGCCCCACCAATTGTGCCGGGGATGCCATAGAGGTTCTCCATTCCTGACAAATTGTTTGCAAGAGCAAACCTGCATACTGAGGATAGTGGCGTGCCGGATAACACGGTGATGGTCTCACCCTGCTTGCTGCAACCAACGAAATGTTTTAGAGAAATTATCACGCTGTCGCAAGGCCCGTCACTTGCAAGGATATTCGTGCCATTGCCAAGTACAATATATTTTGTATCACGAGACTCACATATATCCACTATCTTTACTATATCCCCTATCGACCTAGGGTAAACAATAAGGGCCTTACCCCCGACGCGGATGCTGGTGTAAGCGGATAGATATTCTATCCCACACTTGCTATCAGGTAAAGCCCTCTTAATTTTCTTTAAAATTTTTGACATTATCATATATATTTATATGAAATGATATTATATTATGCTACTTGTCTTTGTGGAAATAATCGTAAATAATTTTTGCTCGACCAAGGCTAATATTTGGCACTTCGCACAACTCGTCAATTGTAGCGTTGCGGATATTCTCAATATTTTTGAAATGCATGAATACATCAGCCTTTAGGTGCTCACCAATGCCACGGATATTATCTAGTTCGCTCTTCGTCTGGCGTTTGCCACGCAAAGATCTATGGAATGTGATCGCGAAGTGGTGGCTCTCGTCACGCACATTTTGCAATATCTTTAGCACATAATCGTTCTTGGATAATCTGACTGGCTCGGATATATTTGGCCTGTATATCTCCTCATCGCGTTTTGCAAGAGAGACTATGTCACAATCAAATCCGGTCTCCTTCACCACGCTATAGGCATAGCCTAATTGGCCCTTGCCTCCATCGATCAATATTAGATCTGGTAGGACGGAGAAACTCACATCTTCACCTTTCTTATACTCATTGATCCTACGAGTAAGAGTCTCCTTCATGCACTCAAAGTCGTTAGCTCCACTCACGGTCTTAATCTTAAATTTCCTGTACATGGAGGCGGCCTTTTCGCCATTTTCGAATACAACCATGCTAGAGACTATATCTGTGCCACTGATGTTGCTGATATCATACCCCTCTATGCGCATTGGCACGCGAGAGAGCCCGAGCACTTCCTTTAGCCTATTTAGTGCGCCAAGAGTTTTCTCATAATGACGCCTTTCGCGTTCAATGGAATTTTCTAGATACTCACTTGCATTTTTATTGCACATCTCAACTATTTTTCGCTTCGTGCCAATCTTTGGCAAGATCACTTTTACGTGCGGGTTGAACTGGGATAGATAACTATTTATCATATCGATATCCTCAGCGTCGTAGACTAGTACAATCTTTGGCACAATGGATGTCGCTGGATAATATTGTGTGACAAACGAGGATATAGCCTCTTTGGCACTGCCATCGACACTTAGCACGTTAAAATTGCTCATTCCTAGCATCTTTCCGCCACGAATAATCATGACGGATATCACAGCGGATTGGCCATTTGTAGCATAACCGAATGCGTCTATATCGGTGTTTGTGGCAAATTCAGTGAGCATAGGCTCATCCATATATTCTAGCATCTTGAGATCATCGCGGTAGACTATGGCGCGCTCGTAATCCTCATGCTCGCTACAAAGTAACATCTTCCTAGATAGCACGGCCTTGGCATAAGTGTGGTCGCCATTAAAGAAGCTTATCACCTTGTCCACTTCGTTCCTATACTGTGCCTTGGTAACTCTGCCCGTGCATGGAGCGAGGCACTTGCCTATATGATAATTTAGGCACTCACGCTTTAGCTTCTTTGTCTCGCTAAAATTGTTGTTGCAATCACGCAAGCAAAAAGTATTTTGTACTAGATCGTACAATCTCTTGGCATTAACTGTTCCAAAGTAAGGGCCGAAATATTTCGCCCCGTCGTTTTTCACACGGCGTGTAATCTCCACTTTTGGGAAATCGGCTTTCACATTTATCTTAAAGAATGGATAGGCCTTGCCGTCTTTTAATAGGATATTGTAAAATGGCTGGTTGTCCTTGATAAGGTTTGCCTCGAGATTGAATGCCTCAAGCTCGGTATTGGTCAAGATATACTGAAAGTCCGCGACATTCTCCACCATAGTGCGTACTTTTTCACTATGGCTAGATGAATTCACGAAATAACTAGACACGCGACGTTTTAGATTTTTCGCCTTGCCAATATATATTATATGACCTGACGCGTCCAACATCTTGTACACGCCGGGCGTCGTAGGCAATGCATGAACTTTTGTCTTGATCCTTGCTAAAATTTCCTTATCCATATGTACATTATATCTCAAATGCAATATTTTTACAATGTTTTGCTAAGCCTTGTTTGCTATTAGGATATCCACACCTTGACTCATCATCTCGCTGATACATTTGTTTGTGACTGAGTAGTATATCATCTTGCCATCACGTCTTGCCCGCACTAGGTCGTTGGTCTTAAGAGTCCTTAGTTGGTGAGACACTGTAGTCTGGTTAATACGGAGCAATTCCGACAAATCTGTCACACACATATCGCTAAGGCAAAGTGCGGTGATGATTTTGATACGCGTAGCATCCCCAAACATACTGAATAACTCGGCAAGCGCGGAAAAATCCTTCTCTGCTGGCAAATAAAATGACAATTCCTCCTGCATGCTTTGTGGTAAATGGGCCATAATTCCCCTCCTATAATTTTAAAAATATTTTACATTAAGAAATATTTTTTCAAAAATTATGCACATATGGATATTTTGTCGCATATTAGATATAAAACATTTTTTTTGTAATTGGAGGGAGAAAAAATGAATTTTAGTCAAGACGTCTTGCTTATATTACTTATTTCTATCTTTACAAATGCCACAAATACCGAACTATTTACGAATACCAATTTCCTAATCCTGCTACTTCTCATTCTATCGATGAATAACTACAACACATCCACCTGCCCATACTCTTGCTCAGGGAACTAAGGCTCAAAATAAAATAGCAACAAGCAAATACATAAGTTAACGGGAGATACAGTGTATCTCTTTTTTGCATAAAAACGACTTGACATCTGCCAAGCCGTCCTAGTTTTAATAATTATCTTTCCATATCCATTGCATCATACGATGCTACTTTTTGATTTAGAGCACGCTTCACGCTCTCGATATCCTTTTTGTTACTCTCAAGGTAATCTATCAATTTATCGATATCTTTCTTATCTTTTGCTTCCGCAATATGATAGCGTTTTATGTCATTAAGTACTATGTTTATGACATCATCACGATAAGTCTTGCTAAAAAATGAATTTGGTATCAGGTTAACTCTTTTGTAGAAGACGTCTCTATTGTGCTCATCAGGATAGAATATTGCACCTAGTATCTCCTCTATTATGACTAGATCAGTAGCTTGGGTCTTTATATGATGCATCACGTCATGCACAGCGTCTCTTAGTCTATTGGTCCTATTGTACTGACCTGTGTAACATATAGCAGATTTGTTATCGCCAAGACCGGTGACCCAGAATTCATCTATCTGGTCTAGCCCCATGCTAGCCGTAGGTTTCTTGGGTAGTCCTGGGAAGGACAAGCCTAGTTCCCCATAGTAAAATCCCGTGATTCCCTCGGGCGCATTTGCAATCTTACTATGCGTAGAAGTTAGGTTAGGCATTATCCATTCCTCCTATGTATAAATTATATTAACATTATCTCTCATCCCCTGTCAAAAATTTTATGCGATGTTTCGCATCTTTGTATAATTTACACATATTGATATAGGCTAGGATGCGATAAAAAATTGAGTACTTCATATACTCAATTTTATTTCCTATTTCTTAGACTTCTTTTGCATTACTTTGTTTATCTTATTTTCCAAAGTCCCATTATCTTTCTTGGATTTTGAAGATTTCATGCTCTTATTTACAATTTTTTCGAAGAATTCCTTGTTTTCATTGTAATTTTCTTCTAGCAAATCACAAAATTCATTGTATTCCATTTTTACTGCCTCACACCTTTATAGTAATGGTTCCAATTCTTCGTAGTCAAAGTTATTTAGTGCAAGATCATCCAATATTTGTCCTAAATCATCCAGTATACCTTCCATAAGTTCGGGAATAAGCATAAGAATTTCTGTTTCAGACATTTCCCTTTCTATCTTGCGATTCAGATATGCAAATGTCATTTTTACACTCTTGATATTATCTAAATTGTTTTCTACGAATAACTCAAAGAAATCGTGTATGTGATGAACTAGGATTTCACAATATGGCACATAGTCACCACTATTAAAGAATTTCATCACCCTATCTGTATGCTTGCCACAGATAATATTTATCTTGGATTTCACTTTTTCAGTTTTTAAAGCTTTTTCGAAACACTCGTTATACAACGTAATGTATAGCAAATGTGCAGCCATCTTGTCAAGATCATCTTCACTCACCTTACTCAAGACGTTTTTCTCGAATTTATCAATCTTTGCAGTGTCCATATTTGTTACTTCCTTTGCATCAATTTTGCTAGGATCTGCAAACCATTCTAATAATTCTCTAACCTTATCTTCTTCCATTTTATTCTCCTATATCTTTCACTCTTTAACTGTCAATCTCTAAGTTATTAAGAGCGTCATCAACCCTACTAAAATAATTATACTATATCTACATTCAAAGTCAATATGAAGTAGACGCCATTTATGCATATTGTATAAAAAAGAAGGGTCTACACCCTTCTAAAATATAATCCTTACCAATTTAGATGGCACAATTCGTTATCCACTAAGTCTTGTACTACTCCTCTTTGTGCACTATTTATTAGTTTCATCAAATCGTGCGAGAAATCTTCATGAGTTTCATCAATCAATTTCTTTGCATCCAACATATCAGTATGTTGAGTATCTATACACATAGTGATCATTTGAGCTATATATGGCAATATTTCCTGCACTTCTTCCTTCTTAGTAAGACCGACAGACTCAAGAGTCTTTGCTAACATCTTCACATATCTAGCATATGTAGGCATATATCTCACGCTCACTTCTTTGCCAAATTTGTTAGATATTATGCTCATTACTAGTTTCACTTCTTCTTTGTCTTTAAATATATTGTATAGATGTATACGGAAAAGATATTCGGCTGCTTCAATCATAGTAGGGAATGCATCTCCACAAAAATCACTATTTAGTTTCATCATTCTATTGTAAAAATCTAAACCGCGCCTCTTTGCTTCACTCGCGCCAATATGTTCATCGGATAATACTTTTGTGCCGGCTATAGCTGCTAGTACTTCATCACGAACGGCCTTATCTTGCCACCACTTTACGCTATTTTTGTCCATCATGCACCACCTTACTGCCTTATTATACAATACGTAGCAAAAATGTCAATATGGGGTGAATTCCCTTTGTTCATTTTGCACAAAAAAATAAGACCGAGATATTAGTCTCGGTCTTTCTTGGAAGACTGGCAATGCCCTATTTTCCCAGCTCGCTGCCAAGCAAGTATCTTCGGCACTCGAGGGCTTAACTGCT